>DATDVL010000024.1:0-18942 GCA_035290025.1 Candidatus Nanoarchaeia archaeon | reverse complement strand
CTTGCTGGAAGGTCACAAAAAATGCTGTGACAAAATCACAGCATTTCAAATCCATTGATGCAATGCAAGAAGCTCTAGAAAGCTTTTGGGACAAACACACTTTTACGCAAGGATTTATGCGTTATTTATGTCGCTAACTATTATGTTGGTGGTTTGTTCCAATCAGATATTTCAAGAAGGATAGTAACTTCATCGCGTCCAGAGTCTGACGCTTCTGTGTCTAAGGTATGACTAGAAATTTTTGCGTAAACATGATTGTTATTTACACATGTTCCTAGGTTGCTTCGTTCTTCAGGTTCTAGAATATTGGGAAAGTCTACACCTTTGCCCTGATGAAGAATAATACCTATCGGCCATCCCAGATTGGGCCCATTTTTCATGGATACAGGTATTAATCGTGTAGTAACAGTGCAAAGTCGCTGATTAAATAATCCTTCGTAAATGGTAAGGGTGAATTTGAATTCGCTGGTGGTTTCTATGCCGTGAACTTCGTCAATTTTTAGTGCTTGAGCTATTCCTTGTTTGTCTACAATGAATGTTATGGTTTCTCCTTCTTGCGGGTAGTTTTGTTTGTTGTAATTTTGTAAAAGCGACTGGTCTTGTGGTTTGATAGGTGTGGGAAGATTAATGACGTGTTCATCATTATTTTCTATAGTTCCATCCATAGTCATGTCTATGCGAAGTAGGGAATAATATGCTGGGTCAAGAGTTCGGAAATTGTTTTCCATGATACTTCGTTCTCCCGTTTCTAGTAATCCTTGTGTTCCCTGATAGTTGTAGTTTTTCAAGAGTTTTTCATAGGAAAGCAGTGCTGGAGTATAGTCTTTTTCTTGGTAGAGAATATTAGCATGTAATAATCGTGTGTTTGCTAGGAGTGTTTTGTCAATGGTGAGTGATGGTATTTTAGTAGCATAATCTTTTGATTCTTGAAGCGAACCAGAAATATCATCAGCTTGTGATATTTGTCCTACTAAGTTTTTGTGAAAGTATGCTAACGTATAATAACCGAACGCCTTAGTAATAAGGGGTTGTCTTTCTAAGTCTTTTTTGAATTCGTTTACAGGGGTGAATTCATTTTGTTCGATAGATTTTATGTAGAGATAGTTTGCTTGTGCTACGCTGCCTATGATAGTATGTTGTCGTTCTTTGATGAATGCTTGATAGTCAGCGTCAGTGTTCAAGTTAGCCATTTGTTCTGTTGTTAAGATGGTAGTAATGGTTGCTTGTATTTCGTTGAGTAATTGTACTGCTGGTTGTTCGTTATAATTTGCTGATTTTTCGTCAAGTTGAAGTGTGCTAATGGTTTGTTGTGTTTTTTGCAATGCTAGTTGTAAGTATTCTTTTCTGATTTCAATAAGTGGGTATTCTTGAGCGTCTTTTCCTCTAGCATAGTAGTCTCGTGCTTCTGCGAGTAAAACAATGGACTTTCCTTCTGCTCCTTGGTTGATAAGTTGTGTTTGTAAGTCAGGGGTAAGTTGGTCAAAGTCGAGGTTTTTGTATTGTTCTGTTAGTTTATTGGTTGCTCCTTCAGTGATGGGTGTTGTTTTGTTCGTTTGACTAAAAAATATAATGAGTGATACAGCGAGTACTGCTACGAAAAGCATAAGCCAACCTAAGTTGTCTGTTAAGAAGTTTGCTTTCTTGTTCATCCTAAACCACCAAGTATGCCTGTTCCTGCTTTAATAGCAGGTTGTATAAACGCAACGTAAACAAAGAATAGTACTGCTAATCCTATAATAATAATCAAAATGGTGTCGGTAAGTGCGCTTCCTTTATTCATGATCCTACCTTCCATAAACTGGATAACCCTTCGAAAATGTTATTGCTTGGTCCTCGTGTTGCCATAAGAATAAAAAGTACGGCAATGAGTACTGCTATGCCTATCAACACATAAATTATTATGTTGTCTACCCCTTTTTTGTTTATCATTAGTTCACCAGTTCGTTGCACAGTACGATATCCTTTGATTCTTCTTTGTCGTTGTTTTTTATAGTTGTTGTTTGTTTTATATTTAATGCTTGGTCGAAGGGTACTAAGTAAAGTCCTCCGAGGGCGTTGCATTCTGGGCAATCTCTGAATGTTTCTGTAAATGCTCCGCCGATGAATGCTATGTTACTTGTGAGATAATTTGTTGCTAATGCTCCACCTACAAGTGCCACTCCCCCAATGATGAGTGTTGTTGAAGCTCCGAATGATGGCAAAAAAGTTATGACTCCTACAGCGATGGTTAAGCCCCCAATTATGGGTGTTGCTATTTGTGTTGCTTCTTTGAATCTGCTTTTTGTTTCTAATTTGTACATGCGTAGGAGGAGGTGTGATCCTTCTAGGACTGCTGAGTGTGCCATATTGTTGATGTCTTCTTTGCTGATGCTGAGTTGTTTTGGGTTTTGTTTGTAGAGGTATTCCCAGTAGGTTGGTCCGTTGGGTTTTGTTTGGTGGGTCATCATCCATAGTGCAGGTGATTGTGGTAAGTAGTTCTTTTCGTAGAACGTTTTTTCTTCTTGGCTTGCTGTGGGTGGTGGGTTGTTTTCTTGTATGAATGTTCGTAGGTCTTGGTCGAAGCGTATGGTTTTGCAGATGGCGCAATAGCTTTTTTCATCGTCACCCCAGTCGCTGAAGGGGTCTAGTTTTCCTGCTCCGTATTGGTCCCAGCATTGTGCCATGTTATCAGCTATGATTTTTGCTATTTTGTCTTGGTTGAGTACTTCTAGGTTTTTTGGTTGGTTGGTTACTGCTGCTCCGGTGAATGCTGAAAGGAATTTTTCTGTGTCGCTTTGTTCTGCTGCTGCGAGTGTTGTCACGACGTCTTTTTTGTTTATGGTAAGTATTTCTCGTTTGCAGGTGAGTATGCCGGGGAGTCCTGCTGTTGTCCCCCCTCCTATTTTTTTTGCGTAGGCTGCATTGGTTATGGCTATTTTGCAGGATTGGTCTTTTGAGGCGTCAATAGTTGTTGTTTTTATTTTGGTGACTAAGGGTATGACGAGGATAACTGATGCTATGAGTATAAGCATAATGACTAAGATATGGACAGATATTTCTCCTCGTTTCATGCTAACCCTCGTAGGAAGTCAAGCAGGTAATAGACACCTACTCCGAAAAGGAGTATCAAGATGATTAGGAGGATGAGGTGAAAGAAGTTGCTGCTTGCTGCTTCAGTGTCACTCATCTTATCTCATGGCTACAGGGTATTTTGGTTTTTTTACTGCGTAGAGTATCATGAGCACGCCGATGATGGCGAATATAATTGCTCGTGTTCCTTCATCGAGTAAAAATTCAAATCCTGCAGGCAGTGCCGTTTTGAAGAATAGTGCTGCTGCTACAATAAGTGTTATTAATCCTAATATTAGTGGTTGTGCTTTCATGGTTTTCCTCCGGGTACCATCACAAATTGTGGTTTATTGTTTTTCTTTTTAAAGATGCTAAAAACTAAGAGTATGCCAAACAGAAAAATGGTAGGCACTAATAGGTTGTCTTGTAAAATAGTAGGTAAGTCAACATCGCTGAAGAGTGATAGTTCTCCTAGTTTTGTTCCGAGTTCATACCAGTCTCCGATAATGGCGAGTTCTAGGAGGAAGATGAGTCCTACCATAATCATGAGTGTTGTGATATTTGCCCCGCTGAGGTGTCTGATGAGCCAATAAATGGCGACGAGTGCTATGGCCCCGATGATGATGAATGCGAATACTCCTGCCCCTGAAAAGTAGGTTCTTCCTGCTTCACCGGTGAGTCCTTTCATGATGTTTTCTTCTGACCACATGAGTCCTATGGCAAGGACGAGTGCTATCATGAATGCTACTGCTTTGTGATGTTCTCCGAAGTGTTTTGCTAAAGGGCTAAGGAATATGACCAGGAAGAGCAAGAAAAATATAATGAACTCAAATGCTTTGATGTTTTCTTTGAACCCTGTTGCTATTTTGTCAGTTAATGTATTTCCAGTAACGGTATTTTGATCATCGCTTATTGTGGTATCTTCTGCTACAACGAAGGGGAGTACCAATAATAGTGCAAGTATAATGAACAACCTCTTTTGCATAGGTCTTCTCTTTTTGTTGGTTCTATATAAATGTTATCCACTTGTTGTTACGGCGATGCTGACTGCTGAGCTGAGCATGTTGAAAAGTATGATACCGATGAGGCTGATGACGAAGTAGAGTCCCATGGCTTTGCTTAAGCTTTTTCCTATGTCTGCTTTGGTCCATACAGGGTCGATGCCTCGTTCGATAGTGTTTGCTAAGTAAATGAGGATAATAGTTATTTCTAGGACGTAAATGCCTACAACGATTTGGAATTGGAATCCTGGTATGACATCTTTGATGTTAATAATGTTGGCTATCGCTCCTACACCACTGAATCCTCCTGCGTCTTCAAGGGTGTTGAATTGTTCTCCGAGTCTGTTGATGAGTGTTACGACCATGCTGCTGACGCCGACGACGATACCTGCGATAACGGGTGTTAGGAAGCTTATTTGTGATCGCATGCTGCTGATGACGTCAGAAAGTAAATCGTTGAGTCGTTCGTTGACTTTGCGTATTTTTTCTACGTAGATACTTATGGTGATCATGCTTTTTGCTGCGATACTGCTTCCTTTTTTTGATCCTTCGACAAGTACTTTCATGCTGCTTTCTATGAGGGGGCTGGGGTATGCTTGTATGGCTCCTTTTTCTTCTCCAAATATTGCTTCTTGGACGTTCATGCCGAGTTTTCGTATATTACTGCTGACTTGTTGGAAGAATTTTCCTGTTGCTGTTGTTTCCATATTGTCTGCTACTTTGTCGAATGCTATTTCTACGGGTATGCCGTCTGCTATTTTGTTTCCAAGGAGGAATAATGCTCCGGAGAATTCTTGTTCTAGTTTTTCTATTTCTTGTCGTGTTGCTAGTGCTTCTTTGGTGACTTTTTTGTAGTACATGCTGATAGCTAGGGCTATGCCGAAGGGTACAAGCAAGCTAAGGAGTAATGCTCCTATACCATAGGGTCCGTTATTATTTTTGAAGTCTAGAAATGATCCTCCAAGAAAAATAAAGTCTATCTTGGGGTCTATGGAATTAATGATAAAGGGTGTGTAGCCTATGATAATAAATAATAGTGCAATGATCCATGCAATGACTTTGAGGTTGCTATCATGGGGTTGGTAATAATTTGCTAGTCTTCCTTGTTGTACGGGGTCGTAGCTTCCGTAGCCTGTTGGTCGTTTATCAAGAATGCTCTTTCCTAGGATAATAACAAAGAGGGGTAAGAAGACATCATAGAGTACGGCGAGATGGTACCAGCGTACGGCTCCGGAGAGGAAGCTTCCAATGAGGGGGAATATGACTAAGCCTAATATAGGTAAAATAATACCAAGCATGTGGAGCATAGTTATCGGGTTTTTTAAGTTGTGCGCGAAGTGTAACATTTTGTCGTAGGTTCCTTCGATCATAATGTCAAGTCCTTTTTCTAGGAGTTCTTGTCGTCTGCTTTCTGTTGGTTCGAACAAGCTTCCTTGGATGAGGTGGAATGATTCTACAAATTCTGAGTTGTAGGCTTTCCATTGTTCTAGATAGTTGTCTAGGCTTTCATTGATGGTTGCATATTTTTCTGTTTCTATGTCCCAAAATATTTTTCTGAGGTCAAGGTTGAGAGGTGATCCTATGTGTTCTCCTGCAAACTTTACTGCGTGTTCTAAGTTGGAGGTGTGTCGCATGTACATGACAATATAGAGTATGCAGAGTACCATTTGGTTGCTTGCTTTGAGTCTCCAACGGTTGGCGAGGTAGTGGGGTATGCCTCCTAAGGGTTTGATGCTGAAGACTCCTATGAGGAGGAAGAGTGTGGGTAGGAACCATTGTAGTTGGTTGAAGACAAAGTATGCTGTGGTAATGTAGGCTATGCCTATCATGACGAGAATGATGCCCATGGTTGCTCCGAAGCTGGTTGCTGCTTCTGGTGTGATGTCGAGGTGGGTGACGCGTATGCTTTCTTGTAATTTATTTCTTTCGTCTTCGGATAGTTTTATGGTGATGACGTTGGCGAATTGTTTGCAAAGTTGTTCGTAAATAGTTACTTCTTTGCTGAGTGATTCTTTTCTAAAAAT
Organism: Candidatus Nanoarchaeia archaeon; assembly: GCA_035290025.1. Lineage (GTDB taxonomy): Archaea > Nanobdellota > Nanobdellia > SCGC-AAA011-G17 > DATDVL01 > DATDVL01. The sequence continues at coordinate 12,869 of DATDVL010000024.1, read as the reverse complement.
GTTATATTCTCGTGAGAAATTTTCTGATGGTTGGTAACTATCAAGTTCTATATCGTGGTTTAATCGTTCTTGGTATTTTTTGAGTATGTCTTCTTTGGTCATAGTGTTCTCAGTTTGATGCTTTTTTTGAGCCAGTTTTCCCAGGTGATGTAGATGCGTTGGGTGTCTAAGCTTCCTACTTCTTGTTTGACGTCGTCGCTGATGCGGTGGAATACGTCGTTGCTTTCTACGACGAATGGTGCTTCAAGGAGGTCGGGTTGTTTTGCTAGTTCTGAGAAGTCGACGATTGTTTGTTTCATTTTGCTTCTGAGGAGTATGTTGTCCCATATGGCGTCCCAGCTTCCTGCCCATTCTTTGACGTTGCCTGCGATGCTTTTGAGTACTTCGCTGTCGCCGTTGGTGAGGTCTGTTGTTGGTTCTAGGGTGTCGTTATCTGCATGGTATTTCATCAGGTCGACGAATCCTCCTTCTAGTAAGGGGTCGTTTTCCCATGTTTTTCGTACTTCGCTGATGCTGACGAGTCGTTTGCTTTTTTTTAGTCCATCAACGCTTTTTATGGGATTAACAACAAGGATGATATCCGTTGCTTTGAAGCTTGTTTTTGGTACTTGTAAATCATTGACGACACGGTCATAGACACTGTAAGGGTCTGCTCCATGAATAGTCCCCATGACGACGTTGGCGAGTGCTCCTATTCTCATGGCTTCGTAGAGTGCTTGTGCTTCTTTGCTGCGTATTTCTCCTACGATGAGTGCTGAGTCTCCTAGTCGTAGGCTTGCGCGTACTCCTTCTTCTGCTGCTAGTTCTGATGTTCCTGAGGTGAGTGCGCTTCGTACTTTCATGCTTTGGATATTGTAACCTATGTCTTTGAAAGAGTCTATGGGGATTTCTAAGGTGTCCTCGCATGTAACAATCCTTGTTTTTTTCATGATCTCTACCATTAAACTGGTGAGTAATGATGTTTTTCCTGCGCTTCGCGTTCCTGCTACAAGTATGGTTCTTCCGCCGTCGATGAGGAAGCTCATGAGTCCTGCTGCTAGTGGTGTGATCATTTTTCTTTGAATAAATAGGGGTAATGTCCATGGGTTGTCTCGTTGTCTTCTAAGTGCAAATGCTAGTCCTGATGGGCTTAGAGGGTTGTTGAGTATGGCTACTCTTGCTCGTGCTCCAGGTATGCTTAGTTCTGTATCAAGTATAGGATTTGCTTCGTCTAATGGTCTTCCTGATAGTAGGCGGAATTTTGTTGCCCAGCTGTCTGCATCATCTTTGGTGGGTAAGATGTTAGTGTAGCATTCGTCATAGTCTTGGTGTACTAAGAAGATGGGATTTTTTCCTACGGGTGAGTTGACGGTGATGTCTTGTATTTTTTCGTCTTGTAGTAATGATTCTATTAAACCAAATCCTACGGTGTAGCGTACAAGGATGTTGGCGAGTTGTTCTATTTCTTCATAGCTTAGGGTCATGCCTTTGTTTTGGCTTAATTCTTGGAGTAGGTCTCTTCCAATGTTAAAGAATGTTCTTCGTATTTTTTCTGGTTCTAAGAATTCTTTTTCTTTGGGTCGGTATTCTGCGAGGACGTTGCGTGCGAGTTGTAATAGTTCATATTTGTCTTCGTCGAGTTTAAATTCTGGTGGGTTGATGTGGTAAAGTTTGCTGACATCATTTCTTTTGCGATAAATAGTTACTTCATTGTCTTTTACACTGTAAGCATCTATTTCTTCTGCATCAATGGGTGGTTGTGCCATGACGCGGGTGAAAAGGAAGTCAGGAGTAATGGTTGGTCTGAAAAGTGTTCGGTAAATGCTGCGGTCGCCGAGGTGATAACCTTCTAATTCTTTTTCTGTGTATTTAACGATTTTTGTTTTTTCTAGTAAGCGTATCATTTCTGTGAGGAGTTGTACAAATTCTGTTTTTGCTTCTCGTAGTGATGGGTTGTTTTCTTGTTGGAGTGCTATGTGTTCTTCTCGCAAAAATCGTTTTGTTTCTGCATAGCATCCTAATGGGTCTCGTGGTAATAATCCTAATACTAAGTTTTGTAAGTAAGGGTTTTTTTCTGCGTAGTATGCTGCACTTATGGGTGTTGTTCCTGCGTAGCTGAGTATTCTTTTTGCTTTGATGAGATAGTTGTAGACCGTTGCTATTTCTGTGAGCATGCTGGTTTGTTCTGGTCCGTAACTGTAGTTTCTTCGTTGGTTGATGATGATGCGGTAAACGCTGGGTAGTTGGCTTAAGAGTTCTATGACTCTTCCCATGGCTTGTTCGTCGTCTTCTATGCCAGGTATATGTGACCAGCTATTGGCGTCTATTTTGAGAATCTCTTCTGCTCCTTCTTTCGCCAAGCTATATTCCGCTCTTTTTTCCCCAGGCATACTAATCTAATTATTTAGGAAACGTGTTTATATACCTTTGTTCAGATATATTTATTAAGGTTCTTTGCGGTGTTTTAGAGCATGCCTCAGGATTTAAACACGGTTCTTTCTGATTTTAATACACGTATTCGTTCGTTGGAGGGTAAGTATTCTTTGTTTGGTGAGCGGTTGCTGGTTGTTAATCAGAACATGATTGAAGAATATAAGAAGTTGATGAAGGAATTGCAGGTTATGGAGTCTGAGTTGAAGGATTTTCGTGTGGAATTGACGCAGATGCGTGAGTCGTTGAAGGAAGTGATGAAGGAATCCTCGTTGTTTGCTCGTAAGGGTGATGTGAAGGTTTTAGAAAAGTATATTAATCTCTGGGACCCGTTGAAGTTTGTGACGGAAGATGATGTCCGTCGATTAGTTGAAGAATCTAAAAAGAGAGGTACTAATGCCAGACGAAAAGTCCGTTCCACCGTTTGATTTGGTTGTTAATTTGAAAGATAGTGGTTTTTCTAAAGATCAGATTGTTGATAATCTCGCTCGTCAGGGGTATTCTATGCAGGCTATTGATGATGTTTTTACCCAGTTGGATATTAAGTCTGCTGCTGATGTCCCTGTTCCACAACAGCAGGGTATGCAGCGTTCTTCGTTGAGTCAGGAGTCTATGATTCCTCGTTTGCCTTCTTCGTTGCCTTCGCAAACGGTGAGTTTGAGTTCTGGTAGTTCTTCTAATAGTGTTTCTTCTGATCAGATTCAGGAGTTAGTGGAGTCTATTGTTCAGGAGAAGTGGCAGCGTGTTGCTGAGTCTTTTGGTGATTTGGTTGGTTGGAAGGATCGTGTGCGTACGGAGATTGTTGCTATTAAGCAGGAATTGTTGCGTTTGGAGACTCGTTTTGATGGTTTGCAGCAGGCAGTGATGGGTAAAATTCAGGATTATGATAAGGGTATTTCTGATGTTGGTGTTGAGATTAAGGCTTTGGAAAAAGTTTTGGAGCGTATTATCCAACCGTTGTCTCAGAATGTGAAAGAGTTGGGTCGTATTACTGAAGATTTGAAGAAGCGTTAAAATATTTTTTTATTTACTGGTTTCGTCTGATACTATTTTCATGGCGTATGCTGCTATGGTTATCAAGAATGCTGCTCCTAGTACTTTGTGCGTGAAGAGTGTTCTTTTTACTCCTCCCCAGAATGTTGGTGCGTTGTCTACCATGAGTACGGGGCCGTAGACTTTTGATACAAGTACGAGGAAGAGTATGATGACTGCTGATACAATAATAGTGACCATGAATCCTCCTCCCATGAATGTTGATATGTCTTGTTCTTTGACGCCGAAGAAGAGGAGCATACCGATGATGCCAGTGAGTACTATGGTGAAGAATATGATCCATGGTGTTCCTACCATGACTATCATTCTTCCAGGTTGGTAGAGCATGAATATGAGTCCGGTGATGAGTGCCATGAGTGCTAATAATCCTTTATTGTTGCCAAAGAATTTTATTTTGGTGAGTACAGCGTAGGTTCCGAGGAATACTAAGAGGAATACAAAGATGGGGATAAAGAAACTTATCAAGCTGGTGGATATAGGTGTTGCCATGATTAAGTATGACCTGGTCTACCACAAGGGGGTGTTCCTGCGAGGTGACCGCAGGGTAATAATGGTGAATTATGACCGAGAGCAGTAGCTCCTCTATTGGGGTCTCTAAAGAACCACCAGAGTAATAATCCGATAATTGCTAAAACAATAATATACCATACTACATTTCCTGCGCTGTATCCTGTTGATTCAATTCCTATCCAATTAAGTAAGGTATCTTTCAAGCTGTAGCCTTCTCCAAAGGTAGAAATACCTCCACCTTCAAATGATATCAAAGCAATGATAACTGCTGCGATAGCTACAAAGAATCCTACAACAAGCATCATACCTCGCCATGGTTGATGTGGTCCTCCAAATATAGCTAAAATAAGGAGTATAAACAATAAAGGTATAATGATAAATGCAATATTTGATGTGAACCCTCCAAACATGTCAAGTAATCGTTCTTGTCGTAAGAATAGTAGTCCCATGCCTAGGGCAATAACAGTATTAAATTTTTTTGATCCAGAGCCGAAGAGTTGTGCTTTTTCTAGTAATGCAAATGTTATGGTGAATACTACTAAGAATGGTGCTACATAACGGAAGAATCCTATGTCTTCTAATGATTGTATAAGTGTTCCAAACCCTTCTCCGCTGCCCATTGCCATGTTATGGTCTTCCTCCAGTTGCAGGTGCTGCTGGTTTTGATCCTTTGAGTACGGACCATAATGCTACAATGACTAAGACGATGAGTGCGAGTGTTGCTATAATATTTTCGTTGATGTATGTGGTGAGGAATCCCCAGACATTGCCAAGTTGTCCGAATGCTGATAAAAATATGGATACGACGGCGATGAGGATGAAGACAATAACTGTCCATGCTGCCCATTTGTGGTCATCAACCCATAATGAAAAGCTTCCTTCTTGTTGTCCCATGATGCTTCCCATGAGGAGCATGAATACGACGATGATTAAGAGTACCATGCTTATGGCGGGTAGGCTTGCTTGTATTGCTTGGACGATGTTGCTTGCTGCTACGACGAAGAATGCTATGGCAAATGCTACCATGGCGTCTAAGTTTTTCTTGGGTTCTTTGTTTTTGTCGTGTCCTAGTACTTTTGTTTTTTCTAGGATAGCGAATGTTATGGTGAATACGAGTAAGAAGGGTAGTATAACATCAAATAGCCCGAAATTCTTTAAAAATTCTATTGCGTTGCCTAGTGCGCTTGCCATCCGGGTACCTCTTTTTTACTAAAAAACATTAATACTCCTCAGTGGGTGCTGGTGTCATGGGTGCTTCAACTGCGGGTGTGGGTAATGCTGCTTTGCTAATAATCATAATGTCTCCTATGGCCCTGACCAATTGGTGGGGAACGACGACACCGCGTGCTCCTCCGAGTGATCTGCTTAAGCTGGAATTGCGTGTTGCTCGTACGCGCCATCCGAAAACTCTGTTGCCAGTGATGATGGCTTCTTCTATGTCTCCGAAATAGTCTCCGGTATCAGTGAAAACTTTGACTTCGTAAACTTCAGTGATTCTTCGTAACTGTAGCATGTTTTGGCCTCCAAGGGTGTTGTAATGCAAACACTCTTATACTATTTAAATGTTTTCTCGTTTGATGTGGTGCTGGAAGAATGTTATAATTGTGGGTACGTCACATGTTGAAGTTGATGTGTATGCTCGTTTGCGTCGTTATTTTGTGAAGTTTCGTCCTAAAGTTGTTGCCTTGGAGTTGGATAATGCTCGTTATCATGGTTTGTATTTGAAATCTCGTCGTTCTTTGTCGTGGGGTGGTGTTTTAGGGTGGGTGCAGGATGCTATAGGTAAGGGTATGGGTGTGCAGCCTGGTGATGATATGCGTGCTGCTGATAGACTGGCTAAAAATTTTCAGGCTAAGGTTGTTTGTATTGACCGTCCGTTATCAGTAACGTTAAGTCGTTTGAAATCTTCGTTGTCATTTCGTGAAAAGTGGTTGTTATGTAAAGATATTATTTCAGTCTTTTTTGTTCGTAGCAAAGTTGTCATGCCTAAGGAAGCAGATATTTTTTCTATGATAGAACTATTAAGAGTTCGTTTTCCTAGTATGTATCGTGTGTTGGTTACAGAACGTGATGAGGTTTTGGGCAAAAACTTATATAATCTTTCTAAGTCTACGAAGGGTAAGGTTATAGCTGTTGTTGGTGCGGGGCATATTCCTGGTATGAAAAAGGTGATGAAATGTTTACAAAAAAAGAGTTAGGGTCATTTATTGGTGCTGCTATTGTTCTTGGTTTATTGGTAGGTTTTGATGATGGCCAGCCAGTGTTTATTGTAAATTCTTGGTTGGTGCATGTTATTTCGGTGATAGCATTAGCGTTGGTTATGCTTTTGTTGTATACGCTTGCGCAGCGTGTTATTGCTCAGAAGTTCGGTGGTAGTGTTGAGAAGAGTTTATGGTCTTTGCATCGTTATTCGTTGAAGCCTCGTCATCATCTAGTTGGTTTTGGTATTCCCTTGTGGTTGTTGCTTCCTTTGATCATCGCTCTTGTTTCTGGTAGCAAATTAGTCTTTGCGGGTGTTTTGAGTTCTGCTGTTGTTACTATTCCTCGTTTGCGTATTGGGTATAAACTTTTTGGTATTCGTGAGTTTGAGCGTGCTGCTTGTTTGGTTGCTGGTCCGTTGAGCATGATGGTTCTGGCTATTATTTTTATGGGTTTTGAGCCTTCTCCGTTGGTGCTTGCTGCTCGTTATCTTGCGGTGGCGTTAGCGCTTTCTAATTTGTTACCATTGCCGAAGCTTGATGGTTCGCAAATATTTTTTGGATCGTTGCCATTGTACATGTTTAGTGTTGTTCTAGCGGTGGTAACCTTGTTGATGGTGGTTCATGTGAATGCTTTCTTGGCGTTGCTTTTGGGTGTTGTACTGGGTGCTACTGCTGTTGCTGCTTATTGGTGGAAGACTATTTGAGTAGCTGAAGTTTTTTAAAGCACTATTCCTTGTAATAAGCTAGTATGGAGTTACTTGATTTTGTTCCTCGTGAATATCAAAGGTCTATTGCAGAGACGTGTAAAAAGAGCAATACACTGGTGGTGCTCCCTACAGGTACGGGTAAGACGCCTATTGCTTTGATGGTTGCTGCTGCTCGTTTACAATTGTTTCCTGATTCTAAGATTCTTATTACTGCTCCTACAAAGCCTTTGTGTAGTCAGCATGTTATTTCTTTTCGTGAGCGTTCGTCATTGAAGGAAGAAATTGTTTTGTTGACAGGTTCTTTAGCTCCGAATAAGCGTGCTCAGGTGTGGGATGCTGCGAAAATAATTATTGCTACTCCGCAAACAATTCAGTCCGATCTGGAGAATGGTCGTATTAGTTTGAAAGATGTTTCTTTGGTGTGTCTTGATGAGTGTCATCGTTCTCGCCAGGGATATGCGAATACGTTTTTAGTGAAAAAGTATTTGGAGCAGTCGTTGAATCCTCGTGTTTTGGGTTTGACTGCTTCTCCAGGTAGTACGAAAGAACGTGTTGATGAGATTTGTAAGAACCTAGCTATTGATACTGTTGAGATTCGTACGGAGGATGATGATGATTTGAAGCAGCATATGCAGCAGAAGGAAATTGTTTGGGAGCGTTTAGTTTTGGATCAGCAAGTGACAAGGATGGGTGCTGTTTTGCGTGAGATGCGTTTGTCGTTGTTGAGTAAGCTGTATGATCTGGGTTTGCATAAGCCTGTGCAGTATGTGAACAAGAAGGATTTGTTAATGTTGCAGTTTGCTTTGCGTAAGCAAGTAGCGAAGGGTAATCCTTCTGCTTTTTTTGGTATTTCTGTGGTTGCGCAGGTGATGAAGCTCGATCATTTGTTGATGCTTATCGAAACACAGTCGTTTACGGTTGCTCTTGATTTTTGGAAGGGTTTGTTGGTTGAGGAGACAAAGGCTGCTAAGTCTTTGGTGAAGAATGAACAGGCAATGAAGGTTATGGATCAAGTAAAAACATTTGTTGGTAATAATATCTTGCATCCTAAAATGGTTCGTTTGTTGGCTATTGTGCAGCGGGAATTGGCGAGTAAGGAGAAGAGTCGTTTGATTGTCTTCGCAAATTATCGTGATACGGTTCGTGAGATTACGGATATGCTTCGTGCTCAGGGTATTGCTGCTGTTCGTTTTGTTGGTCAGGCTGATAAGGGCGCTGATAAAGGTTTGAAGCAGAAGGAGCAGGCTGAGGTTCTTGCTCGTTTCCATAATCAAGAGTTTTCTGTGTTGACTGCTTCTTCTGTGGGTGAGGAGGGTTTGGATTTGCCCGAGGTCAGTGCTGTTATTTTTTATGAACCTGTTGCTAGTGAGTTGCGTCGTGTGCAGCGTGCGGGCCGTACTGCTCGTACAGTTGCGGGTAAGGTTATTTTTTTGATGGCGGAGAAGACGATGGATGAAGTGTATTATTGGACGTCGTTGCGTAAGGAGTCTAAGATGAAGAATCTGTTGAAGAATTTTCAGAAGAAGCATGAAAAGCAGGCGAAATTGTTATGAATGTCATTGTTGATAATCGTGAGCGTTCTTCCGGTATGGTGAAAGAGTTGGTGAAGTTGGGTTGTGATGTTGATATGCAACAGTTGTTGTTGGCTGATTATGTTGTTCGTACGAAGAATGCTCATGGTGATGAAATTACAGTGGGTATTGAGCGTAAGACGGCTAATGATTTTTTTAATTCTATTATTGATAAACGTTTGATTGCGCAGTTGATGGATATGCGTGAGCATTTTTCTCATGTGGTGTTGATTGTTGAGGGTGTTGATAACTGGTATCAGTTGCGTGATTTTCATCCTAATGCTATTCGTGGTATGTTGGCGACGATCACGGTTGATTTGCAGGTTCCTTTGGTGCAGACGCGTAATGTTCGTGATACTGCTGCTTTTATTGGTATTTTGGCGAAGCGTTTTGAGAAGACGCGTACGCCTATTAGTCTAGTACAAAAGCGTCGTGGTTTTTCTGCGGGTGAATGGCAGGAGATTATCGTGCAGTCATTACCGAGTGTTGGTCCTACGTTGGCGAAATCGTTGTTGAAGCATTTTGGTTCTGTGGAGAAAGTGTTTGCTGCTTCTGTTGATGAGTTGATGAAGGTTGATAAGATTGGTAAGAAGAAGGCTCAGCAGATTAAGGATATTTTGTCGAAAGGGTATGAGTGACTAATTGTTGAGGAGACTACTGGTGCGTTCTTTAAAGTAACCAATATCAAGAGGGTAAGTGTTGTCATCTTCGGTGTCTGCTAAATCTTGATCAGGTGAGTGGTAAATCCTAAGTAAGAATGTCGCTGCATCTCCTTGAGGTTGGGGGGTGTCTGCCATCACGCCGTGTCTGTTTAGACTATCAATAATCATGCTAAGGTCATGGGGGGAACAGCGAGAAAGTACAAGTGTTTTTCTTCTTCCTGCATGAGCAATATCTTGTAAGTAGTCGCGAACGAATGCGGCATAACAATGTTCTTTTAGTCTTAAAGAAAGATTATCTTGAAGTGCTGGTGGTGTCGCTCTGGTCTCTTCTGTTGGGGGTGATGGGTGTAACTCATCAATGAGTTCTAAAGCAGAAGCAGAACGGATATTTGATGTAGGCATTAAAACATTGTTGTATAAGGGGTTATTAATAAACTTTACTCACTGAAAGTTTGGACAATTTTTGCTGCTGTTCGTACTGTGAGGTTATTGGTGTCTTTTTCAGGGTTGACTTCTACGATGTCTAAAAATTTTAGGTTTTTTAAGTGTTTGAATCGTTCTAAAAGTTGGAAGAGTTCTCTGCTAGTCATGCCGCCGGGTTCTAAGTATCCTGTTCCAGGTGCATAGGCAGGGTCTAAGACATCAATGTCAATAGTAAGATAAATGCCGTCGCAGGTTCTGAGGTTTTCCATGATTTCATCTGCCATGAATTCTGTGTTGTGGATGGTGTTCATGAAGTATACTTTGACTCCTTGTTCTTTGAGGAATGCTAGTTCTTGTGGATGTGCTGCTCGTACGCCTATCATGGCAAGGTTTTTTGGTGGTAATACCTTTTCGCTGATAAGTACGTTGATGAAGTCTTCGTGGGTTGTTTTGAAATTGTTCGTGCAGTCAGGGTGGGCGTCAAACATGATGAGTCCGGGGTTGTTATATTTTTTTGCGAATGCGGTGAAGCTTGCTTGTGTTATGCTGTGGTCTCCTCCGATGAGTATGGCAAATTCTTTTTCTTTGATGAGTGTTTCGTAAATGTTTTTTTGTGTTTGGTCAATATTGTCTTCTGTTATAGTTATAGGATGGGGGGAATAGTTGTTGTGTATTTCTTTGAGTATGGCTTCTGGTGCTTTTTCTGTCCCTTTATTATGGTCAAGGCTTCCTTGGGAAGTTCCTGCAGTGTAAATGTTCATCGTGTGATCTCAAATTTTTGGACTTGTTCAAGAAGGTTTTTTGCTTTTTTGTTGGTATCAAAGTGTTTTCTTACAGGTTCAAGTAGTTTGTTGACGTGAACAGCAACAGTTTTTTTTAAATCTAATGGGTGCAGCTGTTTTTTTAAGTAAATTGCTGAAAATTCTTCAAAGCTGTGGAGAATGAGGTCTCCTCCGAATTTTTTGTCTCGTTCGATTTTTATTTCTTTGAATTTTTCAAAAAGGATATATTTTAAGTATTCTGCTAAGGGGTTTTCTTTGATTTCTCCTTCAGGGCAGTAGGCGTTTTGTATTTTTTTTTCTACGAGTGGTGCTGAATCAGTCATGAAGATGGCTGTTTCTGGTCTGCTTTTGCTCATTTTAAGGTCAATGGCTCGTTCTGTTGCGTCTTTTTCTTGGCTGACAGGTTTTCCAAGCCCTAATAACATATGATGACTTACAATAACAGGTTTGGTGAGTCCTAATTTTGGTGCTACTTCTCGTGCGAGAATATTCACTTTTTTTTGGTCCATGCCAAGTTGGGTGATGTCTGCTTCAAGGTGGAATACGTCTGCTGCTTGCATACAGGGGTAGAATATTTGTGCTGCTGATAGTTGTTCTGATTCTTTTCTTCCCATGATTTGGCTGCAGCGGATAACTCGTGGTAAAGTTGAGTTTCTTGCTATTTGTACGACTTTTTTCCAGTAATTTTCGTCTGCCATGACATCTTTTGCCCAAAGGAAGTCTATGGATTCTGTTTTCATGCCAGTGGTTTTCCATACTTCAATCATGTATTCTCCTGCTACACGTATTTTTTCTAGGTCCCCGCCAAGTTTGTTATTCATCCATCCGAACCAGTCTGCTACCCACATTTTGAAGTGACATCCTGCATCAATCATTTTGTTGACATTAATGGATCGTAGAAGACCTTGTGCAATATGTAAATTACCTGAGGGTTCGAACCCGTCGTAGGCTATGGGTTTCTTTTTTGTTTCTAGTAATGTTCGGAGTTCTTCTTCAGTGATGATTTCTTCTCCTACTTCTTTGATGAGTGCTAGTCGTTTGTTGATGTCCATTGCTTCTTTTCTTCTTTAAGTTAATTATAAACGTTTCTGTAAGGCCGTAATTTTTTCGGTTTTTTGACCACAACGCATATTTAAGATTTTTTAAGAGTAGAACAGATGGATTCGTTTGCTCGTAAGTGTGGTATAGGTTTCTTGTTATTGTTAACAGTTTTGTTAGTAGTTGCTGCTGTTGATGAACCAGATAAGGTTGATGCAAAGTCTTTACAGTCTTTGAAGGAGAATACGAAGGTTTCTGTGGAAGGTGTTGTCACAAATGTTAGGGTTTTAGAAACAGTTACGTTGTTTAGTCTTAAGGATGATGTTGGTTTTGTTAATCTTGTTCTTTTTGATAGTGTTCCTTCTTTGAAGAAGGGTTTGTTGGTTCGTATTGTTGGTCGGGTGAGTGTTTACAAGGATAAGAAGGAATTGATTGTTGAGTCGTTAGAGGGTTTATAATATGTGGGATGTTGTTATTGCTGGTCTTGCGGGTTTGGTTGCTGGTTGCTGTACAGGCTTGTTTCCGGGTGTGCATATTAATTTGGTTGCTACGGTGGTTTGGTCGTTGTCTTCGTGGTTGTTGGGTTTCTTTTCTCCTTTTGCTTTGGCTGTCTTTTTGTTGGTGATGTCCTTAACCCATGTTTTTTTGGATGTTATTCCTTCTGTTTTTTTGTCTGTTCCTGATGTTGATCGTGTTTTGTCAGTGTTACCAAGTCAACAGTTGTTATTAGGGGGTTTTGGTTTCAAGGCTATTGTTCTTTCTGTTGTTGGGGGTTTGGGTGGTGTTGTGGTGTTGATAAGTTTGGTTCCGTTAATGATTGTCAGTATGTCTTTTTTGTATCCTTTGTTAAAGCCATTTATTGGTTGGTTATTGCTTGCTATTTCTGGTTGGTTGATAGTGCGTGAAGGTCATTCATGGTTTATTGCATTACTGGTTTTCTTGTTTGCGGGTGTTTTGGGTGTTACTGTTTTTAGTTTGTCTTCGTTGCGGGAGCCGTTGTTTCCTTTGTTTTCTGGTTTGTTTGGTATTGCTGCTTTGGTGATGGGTGTTCGTGAGAAGTTGTCTGTTCCTTTGCAGGTGAGGGTTTTTCCTTTGGTGGAGAAGGCTAAGGTTGCTGGTTTGTCTTTGGTTGCTGTTGTTGCTTCTATGTTGTGTTCTTTTCTCCCAGGTTTGGGTGGTGCTCAGGCTTCGGTAATGGCTTCTAGTGTGGTAAAGTCAAGTAATGCTGATGATTTTCTTGTTGTTTCTGGTGGTATTAATGTGGTGAATATGGTGTTAAGTTTAGTTACACTGTTTGTTTTTGAGAAGGCTCGTAATGGTTCGTTGGTGGTGATGGCTCGTTTTGTTGATGTTGGTTTGCAAGAGTTAATTATATTGTTGGGTATTGCTTTGTTTGTGAGTTTGATTGCTGCTGCTCTTGCGTTGTGGCTGGGCTGGCTTTGTGCTGATTGGGTGCAGAAGATTGATTATGGCTTGTTGAGTAAAATAGTGATAGGCTTGATTGTAGTCTTGG
>DATDVL010000023.1:0-11209 GCA_035290025.1 Candidatus Nanoarchaeia archaeon | reverse complement strand
AACATTCGGATCAAACAAACAAAAATACGGATCCAGCATGAACTCTCGACTGTTCACTACACAAAGAGCAGATGCTTATTGCAGAGCTACCCTACATAACCTATCTCTGGTTATACAACCAGAGATTTTCAACAGCGCCGTTCATAGGGTGGGTTATGGATCAGTTATGGTTTAAGGCGAAGTGTTTTGGTTGGGGTTGGTATCCTTGTTCTTGGCAGGGGTGGTTGGTCTTGTTGTTGTTCGTTGCAACCTTAATTTCCTTGTCGTGGATGGTTGTCCCTGGTTCTTGGATGTGGTTTCTGTTGTTAATAATTATTGTTGGTCTACTTATGATTATTTGTTTTTTAACAGGTGAGAGGCCTCGTTGGCGTTGGGGGAACTAGTTTTATAGTTCTGCTAATGCTGCTTCTAGTGATAGTCCCAAGCAGTCTGCGGTTACTTTGATATGTTCTCTTTTTAGTTGTCCGATTAGGGTAATGAAACGGCTGGGTAAGTCACCAGCGCGAGTTTGTAGTTTTCCCAGTACAATGTTTGTGTTTCCGTAAAGTAAGAGTTGTGTTTGGTAAGGTCCTGGGGGTAATATTTCCCAGCGTAGGAGTGCTGTTCTTATGGGTATGCCATCATGTAGGACTGTTTGTTCCGCTTCTAGTAATTGTTTGCGTGTTGCTTGGAGTCTTTGTACACGTTCAGAAATACCTTGCCCTTCAGTTTTTCTTGTCGTCCAGGTAATATGGTAGCCTGTCAATCGTCCATCGGGACGGTCGGCATGTATTTTTACAAAGTAGGTCATAGAAGTAAATGAGTAAATAGTGTTTAAATAATTTTGGGATAACAATAAAAAATAAAGAAAGAATCCTTGGTTTTACAAGGTTTTCTTGACGTATTCTATGCAGGTTCCTGCTGCTACGGTTTGACCAGCGTCTCGTACGGCGAATCGTGCCATATGGGGGTTGTCTGCTTGTTTTTCTATGACCACCGGCTTGGTGGGTTTTATTTTGACCATGGCAACATCACCGTTTTTGATGAAGTCTACTTTTCCTTCTACTTTTTGTCCTGTTCTTGGGTCTATCTTGTAGAGTAATTCCGAGAACTGGCAGGCTATTTGTGCCGTATGGATATGGAATACGGGTGTGTAACCTACAGTGATGACGGTGGGGTGGTTGATGACGGCTATTTGTGCCGTGAATTCGCTAACCACGGGTGGTACGTTATTTTCGTGTCCTAGGACATCTCCTTTTTCGATGTCTTTCTTGGCTATGCCTTTAACGGTGAATCCTATATTATCGCCGGGTAGTGCTTCGGAGATTTGTTCGTGGTGCATTTCTATGGTTTTTACTTCTCCTTTGATGCCTTTACCGTCTCGTGCGGGTACAACGATGATTTTGTCGTTGGGTTTCATGATTCCTGTTTCTACTCTTCCTACAGGTACGACGCCGATACCCGTGATGTTGTAAACATCTTGGATGGGTACGCGTAAGGGTAGGTTAGTGGGCTTTTCTGGTACGTCGAACTTGTCTATTTGTTCGAGTAGGGTTGGTCCTGTATACCAGGGCATGTTTGCTGATTTCTTTGCTACGTTGTCGCCATGGAATCCTGCGATGGGTATGAAATTTACTTTGTCAAGTTTGTAGCCGACGCTTTGGACGAGTTTGCTGAGTTCTGTTTTTACTTCTTCAAATCGTTTCTGGTCGTATTTGCTAACATCCATTTTGTTGAGTAAGACGCATATTTGTTTTACTCCTAGGGTTCGTAGGAGCCATAAGTGCTCCTTGGTTTGTGCCATGGCGCCTTCTGGTGCTGCGACGACTAAGAATGCTGCGTCTGCTTGGCTTGTTCCTGTAATCATGTTTTTGATGAAGTCTTTGTGTCCGGGTGCGTCGATGATGGTGACTTCAAACTTGGGTGTGATAAACTTCTTGTAAGATAAGTCGATGGTGACTCCTCGTTCTCGTTCTTCTTTGAGGTTGTCCATGACAAATGCGAATTCGAATCCTACTTTTCCTACTTGTTGTGCCATGTCTTTGAGTTTTTTCATGGCTGCTTCGTCAATATTTCCAGAATCATACATTAATCTGCCTACCGTGGTTGATTTACCGTGGTCTACATGTCCGACGAATACAACGTTTAAGTGGGGTTTTTCTCTTGCCATTTTCTTAGTACCTCATAGTTATTTTTTGATGAATAGGTATTTTCGTTTCTTCTTTGATGATTTATAAACGTTTCTGTTTATGCCTTGTATTTAGTGTCTGTACTGTCTGGGGTTGCATGCTTTCCTAACCGTTTAGAAAGTGATAAAGGATTGGTATACGTTGACCTGCTAGGGGGTGGTGATAAGGGTAGTGATAAATCATATGCCCATGGGTCTTTCCTAAATGGGTCTTGTAGTAATGGTACGCCGAGGACTACGGGGATACTCATAGGTGTTATTTCTGCTCTTGAAACTAATCCTCCAAGAGGTCGTTCTTCTACGTCAAATCCTTGTCCTCGTAAATTTGCTGCTATAGTCATAAGTGTAACAGGCGTTCGCTGATCTGCGGGTGTGCCTTGCTGTGCTTCAAAAGTATCTAAACTCTGGGTAAGGTCTGCTTTAAAAACATTATAATCAGCGGCTGATGTTCTGTGTATACTAAGTGCTGGTTGTAAAATTAATGGTTTTGCTTCTTGTCTATCCCGTTCTAAAATGCCTGCAAGGCTTTTTACCATGAATCTTCCTGGTCCGATGCCTGTATCAACAATAAATGTAGGGAGTAGATAATCTGCCATGATTTTCTTAGGGGATTACGAGTATTTAAATCTTTTGTTTTATTTCTATAAAGTAGTGACAAATAAGTCTTTCTTGAGTGGTGACGTTAGTGTAGTAATGTTTCAAGTTCTTCCCAAGTTTTGAGCCGTTCGACACGTTGTAGATTAATGTTTCTTCCTAGTTGGGAGAACCAAATATTATCTTTTTGGTCATAAACAAAACTTATGCGATAGGTTTGTTGCGAACGGGTTGTTCGGGTAATGCTATGAGTTACTTGTCTCATTCTTGCATCTGTTTCTCTTCCTAAGTAGAACCCAACAGCTAGTCCTTTTACTATAGGTGACCATCGTTGGAGGCTGGTATAAGAAACGAGTAATAAGTCTCCTTTTTGGAAAGGGTCAAATACTTCTGCTGAGATAATGGGCTTTTCTGTTCTTGGTGGAGTATCTTCTTTGAAGGCTAAATAAGTTGTTAACGCTTCTGTTGCTTGTGTAATTTCTCTTGAGTTATGTTGTCTGGCACTATTGGTATCATAAAATAGAGGATTATGTTGAAGTTCTTCGCGAAGTCTTTCTAATGCCGCGCGTTCTGTTGAACCTGTTAATGTTTCTGCGAGGAACAAGAGACGATGGAACGTAACTATTTTTTTGCCAGTATCAACAGTAGCACTAATAATTTCAGCAAGTTTCTTTCTTTCTTGTGTTCTCATGGTGTGATAAGATGTTTCTTAATCTCCCCTTCGCATACTCTTCTTACGAATTCATCAACAGTCATGGGTATTATTGTTTTCATTTGTTTTGTTACTCCTCATCTTCTACGCGTTCTGATACAATAAATCTAGCATGATTAATGATGCTGCAAGCTAAATTGTCCGCTGCAAGTTTTAGTGGGTCATAATGGGGATGTTCTCCTGGTGGTGCGCTTAGTTGTCGTTGTAGTGCTTGATAGCTATTAATTATTTTTACTGTTCTGTGATAAAATGGTCGTAACCATTGTCGCATCCCTTCATCTTCTTCATCAAAAAATATTCCTTCCTGCCCTAAAGTATAGGTAATACCTAAACGGTAAAGTGGTGTTTCAGTATATTCTCCTACCATTCTAATAAGACTTTTTCCTGTCCAGGATACGACTCCAAGAGGATGCAAATGGTCATGATACCATTCTTCAGGTCGACGGTCTCTACATAATTCTTTCAGTGCTGATTGTACGATTTGTCTTCTTCTTCGTGTTAAGTCTTCTATAGTATAGAGTGTGATTGGTAGTTGTTGGGTAATCATGGGTTTCATAGCCTCAAGGGTACTAGTGGCTGGTAACTTACTAATTCTTCTAGGGGTAGCCATAATGACTGGACGGTATCAGGATGGTCATGGATGTGGAGTGGTCCTTCACATTGTTCTACAAATGGTTTTTCAGTGGATAGTGCTCGTGCAGAGTAGATGAGTAGTTGACGGTTTGGTGATGGTTCAAAGATACCAACAACATGTCCAATATCAATAACGTTGTTGAATCGTGGTCCGAGGTTGGGTGGCCATACTCGGGTGATGACTGCTTGTTCAAAGACTTTGGTTTCTTCTTTGGTGACATTGGGTAAGGGGTAGAGGTCTCGTTCTTTTCTTCGTTCGAGTAGTCTTTTTTCTTTGAGGTATCTTTCTAGTATTCTTGCTTGGCCTAGGTTAACTTCTTTAAGCACTCCCCATGTCGTGGTGCCGAGTGTTGTAAATGTTCGTGTAGCTTGGAAGTAGGTGTGTTCTCTAAATCCGTTGCTTCGTTGTCCGAGTGAGTCATAAAATTGTAAAATGTCAGCGTCAAGTAAGTTTGTTCTATCTTTCGAACATGATAATGCTATTTCTTCAATGAATGCTTGATAGAATGGTTCGTCTTGTGGGCATTGTAAGAAATGTTTTCTTAAGAGGGGAATATCTACAGGTGTGTCAGTAATGATCATCGTAGTGCTCCGATAGGTGTGTAGCTTACTAATTCTGATAGGAATATTCTTTTGGTGTAATGGTCAGTAAATCCGAATTGTGGAAAGACAAGTTGTAATGTTCCTTCTCGTTCTTCTGCATGTAATCCGTAGAAAAGTTTTGGTTCTTCATCTGCAGGGTAACTATCAATGCCGACAACAAATCCTAGTTCATGGAGTGGTGGAATAGAACCGTCTGCTGCCATGGTTCTGACAATTTCTGCTTTTTCGAGTACAATAGACTGAAGACGATTCCAAGTAGGTACTGCATATAGATCTCTTCTTTTTCTTCGTTCAAGTAGGCCTGTTTTGGTGAGATGATTTTCTAAGATAGTTCCTAGAGTAACATAAGCTGCAGGAATTTTTGCTGGTTGTCGGAATCCTTGTGTGGCCTTGGCTAAGGAATCATACGTTATTGCGAGGTCATCGTGGGTGAGTGGTTGTATCCCTAAGTCAAAATTCCTTCCGTGAGGTCGGGTTGTTGCGGAAACGCTTAAGATAATGTCTTGAACTTGTTCTAATGTTAATCCTTCTGCTGTTGAATCTTTTTCTAATTGTTCAAGGTCTACAGGTTGTTGCAAAAGGTAAAACATGCTATTGCAGTCTTGTGGGTTGTTCATTGTGCTTGTTTCCCAAGAATAGTTTCTAAGAAACTTTGTGCTTTTACACGATGTGCTTGTTGTAACTGCTCTCGTTGCTGTGCATCTTTTTCACTCATGCGTCGACTAACACGAGTATGGGTATCCATAAATGGTTGTAATAATGGTATTTTTTCTTCTGTTTCAACTTCTGTTTCAAAGATGTCATAATCTATTGATTTTTGGCTAGGAAAAAACCTAATACGAAACATCCCAGTATTCTCGAAATGGGGATTTCTTCTAAAGCTCTCTAATTCTAGACCATAACTTCTGTCTCCGTCTTGAAATAATGTTGCTAAAGTAAGTGTGTCCTCAGCAGTACGTCTTTGCCATTGCTCGTCTGGAATAGTTGTTAGTTGTCCTGCTAAATATGCCATTAGTCTACTATAGTTTTCATTACTGAAATCTTTGTTTGTATAAGTGGTCATGTTGTTTACTCCCATTTTATTTTTTGTTCTTTTGGTATAGTTCCTGCTGGATCACGAAAGAATTTTACTAGATCATAGAATCGTTCTCCAGAGTCAGCAGAGGTGGTAAAGTCTGGTTCATAATGGATGACAAGGGGTAATCCAATATTGCTGTGAATGAGTGTATGAGTGGGGGTGATGTGGCAGTCTCTTCCAGGAGAAGTGATATGAGTTATTCTTCCTTCCAAAGGGGTCAAGTGTACAACACGAATGAAGCGTCGCCTTTTTGCTTGCTCTTGTGCTTTGATTCTTGCAAGTTTTTCCGGGTAGTAGTCTGCTTGATGTCGATGTTCTGGTTCACTGTCAGGTTCAATAGCTACTAAAAATTGTGGGTGTAACATATAAGGTTCAACGCTAGGGGTGATGCCTTTTCCTGTATAGCCTCGTCCAAGATATTCAATATTGTCTAAAGTTGCTTGAAGTAGTCCTAAATCTTCGTGGTCTTTTCTAACATAGAATAGTCCTCTTCGTTTGTGGGATATTTCTAGAATATCATTAGGGGTGAGTGTTCTCATGTTTTCCCTCCGAAGATAGAATCAATGGTGTCTTCTTTTTCTTGAGCATCAAGTATTTTGTCTTGAACAGTGTCGAGATGGTCTTGGAATTTGGTAATCTTGTTTTGTTCTAGGACCCTTTGTACAGTTCTATAGATGCCGAAGACGCTGATTCCTATGAGGCTGAGTGTTACTGCTACTTGTTCTGGGCGGGATGTTCCTGTTACTGTTAGACTTTGTGCTACATCTATGGCTGATCTGATTCCAAAGTATCCAGCTAAAAATCCTCCTGTGCTATAAACTAAAAGATGTACACAATAATTGTTCCATTGTTCAGTTAATGCTCTATGTGTTCCTTGGAGGTCGTTAAGTATTTCTGTGCGTTCTTCTGGTGTTAAAATTGCTAATTCTCGTTCTAGTCGTGTGTAGTTTCCGCTGACACTTCCTTCTCTTAAGAGTTCTCCGTGTTGATACTGTGCAAGTATATCAGTAAGTGTTTTCATGGTCATTCCTTCTTCTCAGGTACTTTTCTGAGTGAATACGCTGAGAGTAAACCGCCAGTTCCTATGATGCTGAGAATTCCCCCTAATGCTCCTAGAACTCCCGCGTTGAATGCTCTGGTTAAGTATTTTTCAAGTCCAGGATGTTTTTTTAGTTGGGTCAGTTTGTCATGTACTTCATGTATTTGCTCACTAAGCTCGTAGATTCTGGTGACTAAGTCGTCAACGTGCATTTTTTCCTTATTGAGTATTCTTGGGTTGAATTCTGTTTCTAGTTTGCTTCTTTGTGTAACAAGTTTATCCCATTGTTGTAATAATGGTTTTTCTTGTTCAAGATAGGCTATTTCTTCTGGTGTTTTATCTTGATAATGTTCTACGCTTTTCCAGATAGTGCCGAGTCCTACAACGGTGGCAAGTCCATAGGCGAGTATTTTTTTGTTCATCTTAGTTCTCATTTTGTTATCACCTCTTAGTAATCATTATTATAGCAAAAGCTTTATTAATATGTTTCTACTATTAATGATATGAGGAATATGATATGGAACGCAAGCTAATCAAGCAAGGCCAAGACGGCTACACAGTCTATCTTCCTAAAGCCTGGATTAAGAAGAAGGGTCTTCAGCAAGGTGATACTGTAAGTATTCAGGAGACAGATACTGCCTTAGTAGTAACAAGTAAAGTACAGGAGAAGCGTGTGGGAACGATTACGGTTACGAAGGATAATGCTGATCAGTTAGAAGTATTATTAACACATTTGTATCGTGTTGGTTTTGAAAAGATTGTTCTTTCTGGAGTAACCAGTTCTTTTTTGCCGCAGGTCAAAGTTATTTGTCAAGCATTATTATTAGGCTTTGAGATTGTCCATCATGCAAATAATGAAATTGTTTTGGAGAATATTACAGAGCCTACGGATCAGAAGTATGCAGTTATTTTTCGTCGTATTTTGTTGATTGTTGAGGAAACAGTCAAAATAGTAAGTACTGATATTCAGTCAGGTAAATTAAACAATCTTAAGGAGGTTGATAGTTTGCGTTTGCAGGTGGATAAGTATATGTTGTTTTGTCGTCGGGTGCTTGCTCGTGAGTCTGAAGTAAAGAATACAGTTATTGAATGGGAGTTATTGTCGTGGGTTCGTCATGTGCAGCATGCTTTGCAGTATACCTACAAGTTTGCAGTGAAGTATGGTATGACTTCTGATAAGGATTTGTGTCTGTTGATGCAGTTGGTGCAGGAGTATGTGTTATTGTTGGTTGATGCGTGTGTTTCTCGTGATATCCAGAAGGTTTACCGTTTAAATGTTTTGAAGAAAGATCTGCATTTTGGTAAGTTATTAGATAGTTTGAAGAAGGGTAAGAATGCTGTGGTGCTTTCAAGTTTGCGTGAGGTTGCTCGTTTGACACAGTTGGCTTCCAGTCCTTTGTTGTCATTGTTATTAGATATGAAATAGGTCAAAGGTTTTTTTATGGAATCTACCCTTTATAATCGATTTTATTAATGTAGAGGGTAAACACGATAACCCTATTCTTTTGTTGTAGTTATTGAACAGTTTTAAGTGGAGCCGGTTACCGCATTTGTGTTAACCATTGTTCTAGGAATGCTTGTTCGTTTTCTGTTAGTCCTTTTCTGTAGTCTTTGTAGTTACTGCTTCCTGCTGCTTGTTGTAATGCTAGTCGTCGTTCTCTTCCGAAAAGTGCGTCGGTGCAGACGTTTTCTAGGTCTGCAGTGCCATCTTGGGTAATGTTACTTTTGAGTGCTTCATTGATGCTATTGGCGATGATTGCCCAGTGTCGTGGGATTTCATATGTGTTTTTAGGTAGTTCTCCATGGTGGTGTTTCCATAACTGTACTTGTGCTTCTGTACATCGGTCTTCTTCTTTGTCGCCGTTAAGTCCAGAGAATGCTCCTGCGCTGTTGAGTGTGTTAGTATAGTTGATGAGCAGGTAGGTTCCTTGGTTACTCGTGAGTGTTCTCATGCGTTCAGTAGCGCTGAATGGCATGGCAAATGCTTCATAAAAAGGTGCGGGTAGTCCTAGTCCGTGTTCTCGTTCAAAGGTAATGCCAGGTGGTACGTCAAGTCCCATAACAGGGGTGAGTGTTGCTGCAGGTTCTCGTGGTGGTGTTAGTTCTGTGGTTGCTAGTTTGTAGCTTCCTATGGTTAGTCCTGCTGCTAAGGTTAAGGGTATACCCCATCGGAGTGTTTGTTTTCCTGCTGCTCCTAAGATTCCTTCTGTGGTTGCTTGTGCTACTGCTTCGGCTAATGCTGTTCCGTCTTGGTAGCGTTTTTCTGGGTTGACGCGGAGTGTTCTTCGTGCGATGCCTCGTAAGTTTCTTGGTAAATTTCTTATTTCTTCATCAACCATTTTTTGTAGCGTTGCTGTTTCCGTTGTTTGCCAGAATGTTTCTGGTTCGTTGATGACCTTTTCTAGAAGGTTTCTTCCTGTTGCTAGTTGAAAGAGTAGTGCTCCGTAGGCCCAGCTGTCTGATCGTGGTGTTGGTTTTTGTCCTTTCCAGCATTCGGGTGCTCGTGTGTGGATGTCTCCTCGTTTTCCTGCGCTAGGCTCTTCATTGATGATACGTGTGCTTGTTCCTAAATCATTGAGGAGTAGTTTTCCTCCAGGTCCTACCATAATGTTATCTAATTTTAAGTCTCCGTGTGCTCGTTTGAGGAGTGTGTGGACGTCGGCGAGTCCTTGTGCTATGTCTTGTAAGTAGTGCGGTAATTGTTCTTTTCTCCATCGTCTTCGTTGTTCTTCTGCATGTTTGGCATAGGCAATTTCTGGGCGTTCATGAGGTTGGAAGAATGCGCGGTCATAGTGTCGTTGTTGGAACTCGTCAAAGGGTGGTTGTATTTCTCGTTCTTGTGCTACGCGCGCTGCGAGTGTTTGTTCATACCAGGGCATGACTAAGTGAAGTGTTCCGTTGTGTTCTTCTACGCGTGCAGGTACGATGTGGCTGCTGGGTACTAAGTCTCGTGATTCGTTGCGGAGTGCTTTTTCTAGAGTGAGTTCTCGTTCTGTTAATTGTTGTTGTGCGTCTGCTGTTGGTCGTAGTGTTTTGATGGCTACTTTTTTTCCTTGGGGGTCTTCTGCTTCGCGTACTTCTCCCCAGGTTCCTCTGCGTGTTCTTGCATGTTTTGGTGTGGTGTAGCCGGGAATCCCAAGTAAGTTCTGGAAGTCGTGAGTATAACTAGGTCCTTCCATTCCTTGGCTGGTCGTACTCATGGAAATAGTTGTGGTGGTTCCCATGAGAGGTGTCATGGTGCACGCTCCGGACTTGGTTGCATATTATTAGTTACTGCGCTAAGGCTAGTATCATAATTAATACGTATGCGCCGTGATTCTTCTAAGATATCATGACTTATACATAAAAGCGTGCCTAAAGCTGTCATAAAAAAGGTAGTTGGTCCATAAAATGTACTGTCGTGTAATGCTGGAATGATAGGTGTCATTATGAAACCCGCAAACGGTAGGTAGGGTAAACTGTTGATAGTGTTTCCGATTATGTTTAGCCGTCTTGCTTGTTCTTTTTGTTGTACAAGTCTTGTAGTAATATCTTCAGGAATCATGTTTTTTTCTCCTTGAGGAGTTCTTGTAGTGCATATTCAAAGGCGTGGCTCGTGTTTCTGTAGCGTCCTGTTTGTAAGTGTCGTTCGAGTTGTTCTAAGATTTTTTCCTCTACCGTGATGCTTATTTTGTGTTTCATACTAGGTAGGATAATGTCGGATGTCCTATTTAAATGTTATGAAATGTACTACTATTAAGTAGTTTCTTAAGAAGATTATAAGACGATAGCTTGACTGGTGTTGTTATCATGTTCTTGTAATGCTGCAAGTACAGTATCTAAAGTGGCAGAATCTAAGACGCGCGGTGATCTAAGTGTCACAGTTCGTTCTAAAGCAAGGGGGTTTTTGGGGTGAGGTTTACATTCAGCAGTAACATCAATATCATCGGGTGTGCTATCACGAGAAGTATATAAGACATGATTGTTCCGAACAGGTGCTAACATTGCTCGTCCAGCAACAGGTAATGCCTGCGCAGCAAGTACATCTTCAACAATATCAAAAACTTGCAGTGCACTCCCAAGTGCTGTTTTTTGGGGGTTCGGTGAGACTGTGGGTAATACGCCGACATAGCAATGTCTTTTCGGTTCTCCTTGTTGTTCACGATAGATAAATAGGCTCATGGTATAACTCCTTTCAAAATATCCTTCTTAAGCGTTCTGTTAATGCAATAGGTGGTAAGGTTGATCCTGTGACATAAATGCCCCGTGTTTCTTGCAAGCCTTGTTTTCCTTGCTGTACACTTGCGCCTATGTTGAAGTAAGTATCATCAGCAGGATCACTTTGGATTGAAGCACAAACAGTATTGCCTGTTCTAATATTACAGAACATATGCATCGTGCATG
>DATDVL010000022.1:0-3539 GCA_035290025.1 Candidatus Nanoarchaeia archaeon | reverse complement strand
CGAGTTCTGGTTGTGATCCTTCTAGGGTGTAGGGTCGGTTGTCTTGTAATAGTTCCGCTTTTTTATCGGTGGGTAGGATGATAATGTAAATAATAAAGAATAAGAGGAGCATGAAGAGGAATGATGAGACGTTCTCCGTACTAGTACCCCTTTTTCTGACCATGGTTTATCGAAATGTTTATTACTATTTAAAGGTTGTTCTGTGCTTGATGAGGGTCTTGAAACTTGATAAAAAGCATCATTTTTTGCAGGTGCAGGTTAATGTTGCTGAGGATTTGTGGTATTTATCATTGATTATTGAGAAAGGTGATATAGTTAGTGGTAAGTCTGAGCGTAAGGTAAAGTTGGATAATGGTGAGGTTTTTAAGAAGCCTTTTTTTCCTTCAATTGCAGTTGAGCGTATTGAATATACACCTTCGCAGTTGCGTTTGTTGGGCAAGGTTGTTTCTGAGCATGATGATGTTCCTAAGGGTTCTTTTCATACCTTGGATGTTAGTCTGCATGATGTGGTGAAGATTACGAAGGAGCATTTGTCGCAGTTTGTTTTGGTGAAGTTGGAGGAGTCGCAGGTGGTTGCTGTTCCTGTTTTGTTGGTTGCTTTTGATCGTGATGAAGTCGGTTTTGGTTTGTTGAAGTCTTCAGGTGTTGAATTTTTGGATAGTTTTTCTGGTGAGGTTGAGAAGAAGCAGTTTAAGGTTGCTGTTCGTAATGATTTTTATGCTTTGTTGGTTGCTCGTATGGTTGAGTATGATGCTCGTTTTTCTCCTTCGTTGATTGTTCTTGCTTCTCCTGCTTTTTTTAAGGATGATGTGTTATCGTTGTTGCAGCGTGATGTTCCGGTGTTGGCAAAGAAAGTGGTTACGGTAGGTTGTAATCAGGCGGGTGCTGCGGGTGTGCAGGAAGTTGTTAAGCGTGATGAGTTGAAGCGTTTGTTGGAGAAGTATCGTGTTGTTGAAGAGTCTTCGTTGGTTGATGAGGTGTTTGCTGAGGTGGGTAAGCAGGGTAAGGTGGCGTATGGTTTGGATTTGGTGGAGTCTGCTGCTTTGGCGGGTGCTGTTCGTGTGGTCGTGGTTGCTGAGCAGTTGGTGATGGATGCTCGTGAGGATGGTTGGTATCATCGTTTGGATGCTGTTTTGCGTGCTGTTGCTGATAGTGGTGGTCATGTGGTCATTGTGGGTAATCATGATGCGGGTAAGCGTCTTCTTGGCTTGACAGGTATTGCTGCGTTGTTGCGGTACAGATTAGAGTAACTACTTATAAGTAATTACAGATACATAAGCTTTATATAGCTAGTAATCATAGTAATAGTATGAATAATACTTTCAAGTTAGGAGAAGAAGAATAAATTCGGGGTAAACAATGAACACAATGATTATAAACAGGGGTAAAGGGGTTTTTTAGTATGGCTATAAATGAAATTATCAACCCATTAGTACGAGCAGCAAGCTTATCTGATGAAGAAAGGAGATTAGCTGCGTTAGCAACTTCAAAAGGGCTAAATAGTGGAGGAAAAGAAATTGATAAAGCTCGTGAAAAAGAAAATGCTCAACCATTATACCAAGATCAAGTTGTTCATAATTTTGACGATGGGCAATTAGTTGTTCGCACGTTTAATCGTTATGGCCACCAAGTTGATGCTCGTGGTGTTTATTTACTGAAGGATATTACAGGAAATGTTATGCACCGTCTTGGAAGCAAAGATGTTCCTAATCGTAGAAAAGGTCGTAGAGGTGTTGATTGTATAAGACTGGAAGATTTAGCTCGTAGACTCAATATAACCCCTATTTCTGAGGATCAGGCAATTGTCGATGCAGGTAATTATTTTAGTCAACGTACGTATTAGAATAGTTTGGTGAAGAATCGTAAGAATCGTGGTTCTCGGAGTATGAGTTTTGTTGCGTAGTGTTTGGGGAATTCTCTGTCGAAGGTTTCTATGATATTTTTTACTGCTGGCTTTCGCATAAGCTGGAGTAAGTAATCAAAGTCTTTCTCGTCAAAGTTGTCCATCATTTTTTTTATGAGTCCGTGGATGAGTAAGTCTTTTGCAAGTCGTTTTTTCCATAGTGTATCATAATTTTTATGTTCGGCTATTGCTTCTGCGAGTGCTTTCCCTGCAATCATGCCAGGTATGATACCTCCATGAGTTGATGCTTTTACTTGTGCTCCTGCGTCTCCAACGAGGAATACACGGTTTTGGTAACTTGTTTGCAAATTTCGTTCATAGATAGGTATAGGTCCTGCTTGTCGTGCGACTATTTTCCCGCCAATGGTTTTCAGCAACCAAGTGTACATATCCCCAGCGATGGTTTCTGAGCTGACGCCAACGCGTGCATAGTTTTCATTTTCTGGTACGACCCATGCGATGTAGTGTTTTCCTATGTAGAATTCTACTAAGTCTTTTTCAAATGTTTTTTTCACTGTCGCTTGTAGTCCGTGGTAAAACCTTCTTGTATCATAAATGTTGACGCTTCGTGCTACTGCTGAGTGTGGTCCGTCTGCTCCTATGAGTATGTTTGCTTCTTGTTGGCCGTTGCTGAAATTGCAAGTGATATGTTTTTTTGCTAAGGTGCACCCTTCATATTTGGAGTTGAGTTGGTAGTGTGCTCCTGCTTTTTTTGCTAGAGACGCAATGTAACGGTCAAAGTCTGTTCTGTTGACGACATAGTTTTTTTGTTGGAGTTTAAAGTCTGCTGTTTGGTGTTTGCTATAGACTTTTACGCGTTTGATAGTGTTGACGAGGTAGTCTTTTTTTATGGGAAGGAGTTCTTGTAAATTTCCTGTAAGAATGCCCGTGCATTGTATAGGACTTCCTATAGTCTTATGTTCTTCGTGAACAGTTACTGCTTGTCCTTTTTTTGCTAGTTGGTAAGCAGTATAGTTTCCTGCAGGTCCTGCTCCTACGATGTGTATCATGAGTTGTTTTTTTGCCGAATGTTTTATAAACGTTATGAACACATGCTACGTATGGTTGTTGATATTCTCTTGATTATTTTGGTGTTAGTAGCGTTGCTGGTTGCTGCTATTACCGATTTGCGTTCTCGTGAGGTTCCTGATTGGGTTTCGTACATGTTGATTGCGGGTGCTTTGCTTATTCGTTTGTGGTACGCGTTTACTTCAGGTTTCTGGTCATATTTCTTTTTTGGTCTTGCAGGTTTGGGTGTTGGTGTTCTTTTAGGCTTAGGCTTATTTTTCAGTAAGCAGTGGGGTGGTGGTGATGCTAAGTTATTGATGGGTTTTGGTGTTGTTTTTGCTACAAATCCTTTTTGGTATACAAGTAATGTTCCTTTTTACGTAGCGTTCTTGTTTAACATGATTGTTGTGGGTGCGTTGTATGGTTTGATTGCTTCTGTCTTGTTAGGTTTGGTGCATTACCATGATGTTGCTCGAGCTATGGCTGATCTTGGAAAAAAGAAGTGGTTGCGTTTTGCTAAGATTGTTAGTCTAATAGTTGCTGTAGGTATATACTTATTTGTTGTCATGGCTGATATCGTTGCTGGTTGGATGCTGTTGGTTATTGCCAGTATTATTGTTGTGTATCC
>DATDVL010000021.1:0-2719 GCA_035290025.1 Candidatus Nanoarchaeia archaeon | reverse complement strand
TGCGGAGTTGGTTTTCATGATTCGTGAAGAGCATCATGGTGTTCTTGCTATTATGGTCGTTGCTGTGTCTTTATTTTTGGTGAGTATTGATGTCACCACGACGGGTAAGACTGTTTATACGCGTGTTGAGGGTAATCATATGATCTCGTTGCGTATGGGTAGTTTGTGTGCTCCGGGTTCTGTTCGTATCGTGCATGATGCTGAGTATCAGGTGTGTGGTACGGATCGTCAATGGGAGAATGTGATGTGCCCTGATGGTCGTGTTGCTGTGCACCGTGTTAATCGTCTTAATGGTGCTCGTTGGATTGCTTGTGTGCAGCCTTCTGCGCATTATGGTCGTACCAACTGATAATATAGTATGTTTGTTGTCCTAGGTGGAGTTCTTTGATGTTTGCTGGTGGTTGTGGTGTGTACGTAAGAATATTCTTGTTGGGGCTGAGGATGACGATGGTGGGTATGTGTAGTTCTGTTGCTGTTTGGAATAATTGTTCGTAATTGTTTTTTATGTGTTTTTCTTTTCTTCGTTGGCTTTCGAAGGGTGGGTAGCTGATGATGGCGTCTATTTCTCCTGGTTTGAAGTGTGTGGTTATCCAGTCGTTGTCTTCTTGGTGGTAAGTTATTGTTGCTTTTGCTAGTTTTGTGTTTATTTCTGCGTTGCGGATGTTGTTATTGCTTTTGTCGTAGCCGTGGATGTTTCCTGGTGCTTTTGTTGCTGCTTCTATGAGTAGGGTTCCGTCTTTGCTGTACGGGTCAATGATGGTTTGTCCTTGTTGGTAATGTGCTAGGGTGACCATGGCTGCTGCGATGACAGCGTTGGTTCCTTGGTTGTTGATTTTCATTCTCCAAGTTCTTTTTTGTTGGTGCATTACTAAGGGTATGCCTATGAAGCAGTTGTTGTCGATGATGTCGATGAAGAGTTTTTCTTCTGGTTGCTTGTAATTAATGATTTTTCCTTGTGTTCTTAAGACTTGAATGAATGCTTTTTCTACGTCGACAGAGTTGAAGTTGTGGTTGCCGTGTCGTTCGCATTCTGCACGCATAGGCTTGGTGAAATTATAAGTAATGCCTCGTGCTTCTTGTTCTATGTCTTCTATGGTGGTGAAGGTGAAGTGTTTGATTAACTGGTAAGTATGGATGACAGTGGTGAATGTTGTTTGTTTGCCTTCGTAGGCTATTCTTCCTGGTGCTACTTGTTTACCCTTGACTTCTTCTGCAGTAATGTCTTCTATGCCTTGGTAGGTGGTTGCGATGTTCATCTTGGTTATGCTTTTGAGATTGGTTTAAAGGTTTATCGGAATAATTATTAAATGGCTAAATTATAGTTTTTTGATGCTTAAGGTAGTTACGTATAATATTTTGCATGGTTATCATCCTGATAGTATTTTAAAAAATATTGCATTTTTTATAAAAAAGGGTGTAAGTGTTTTTTGTTTGCAGGAAGCTGATGTTTGTTTTGAAAAGCCTCTAAAGTCTTTTTTGAAGAATAAGCATTTGAAGAATTGGCGTGTGCAGTATGCACGTGTTGGTCTCGGTGGCAATCTTGCTGTCCTGTGGGATGCTTCTTGTCTTTCAGCAGGGAAGTTTGAAACGTTGTGGTTGCCTTGTTTGCCGCGTCCTCCGTTAATTTCGCGTCTGAAGGGTCATGGTGGTATTATCAAGCGTGGTGCTTTAGTAGGTACCTTTGTATCAAAGAATAAGATTGTTCGTGTTGTTAATTGTCATCTGGCTTGGGAGGGTGGTATCAAGCATCGTTTGGTTCAGTTAAATTATTTGAAGGAGAAACTGCCTGATATAGGTATTTCTGATGTTATTGCGGGTGATTTTAACACGTTTGCTCCGTCATTTTTGAGAAGGTTGCAGCAAGTGAAGGTTGAATCGCTTTTAGGGCCTTCTTGGAAAAATGTCTTGCCGGATATTTCTTGGAGTTGTGATGTTTCGTATAGTGCTCCGCAGGATAAGTGGGAAACAGTTGTTGGTATTTGCCGTTTGTTGGATATTAAGTTACAGTCAAGATTGGATTATATATTTGTTAGAAACGTTTCTGTAATTGGAGCAAAAATGATTGATCTGCCAGGTTCAGATCATCGTCCGTTAATGGTTAGTTTGAGATAGTGATAGGCTGGTCAAGTCGCGGCCGTATGAGTATTGTTAAAATGATAATAGCAATTGCTGTGGCGAAGAATAGTGTGCTTCCTTGGATGTAGTCGAGTGCTATCCCGAAAATAATAGGTCCTATGACCTCTCCCAATGTTTCTAATCCTTCAAGTGCTCCGCTGATGCTGCCGTATTCTTTTTTCTTTGTTAGTGTTGTTGTTATATCATTTATGCCTAGTCTTGTTATAAGTAAAGTTGTCCCTAAGAGTAAAGCAATAATGAACTGTCCAACATAGTTTTCCGTCGTACTAAGAATAATGAATAGTGTTGCTGTTCCTAAACAGCTGGCAGTTATCATTTTTTTGGCATTGCCGTCAACATATTTGGCAATGGGTAATGCGAAGATATTGGGCAGTGCTAAAGCTGCAGTTATGAGTATTGCCTGAGTGATGTTTTGTTGATCAAGAAATATGTAGACAGGGATGAATATTCCAGCTATTGCCTGGATACTTCCAAGGAGTAAAGTGAGTAGGGCTGCGTTTCGTAGAGGGCGTGACCAGTGGTAGATTTCATGGAATAATGTTTTTAAGACTCCTTCATGTATGATTTCCTTCATGCCGTCTTT
>DATDVL010000020.1:0-6963 GCA_035290025.1 Candidatus Nanoarchaeia archaeon | reverse complement strand
TCCCCAGCAGCCAAGCACCCATGGCACGACCGTTACCACCACGAGAAAATACGATGATGGCACGACCCGTAGCCGTACCCTTACGACGACCAGAACCACAACCTGATAAAAACCTTGGCAACTACAAAAAAATGCTTGACGACCTCATAGGAACACGAGGAGCAGCACTTCTGGACGAACAAGGAAACTTACTAGGAAAAGTACCCACACCAGAAGTCGCAACAACCGTCAAAAGCCTCGGCAATGTTCACGCCGTCGTACAAGACGGAGTAATAACCGCAGACTTAGTAGAAGCAGCACAACGAAGCAACGTCAAATACTTAGTAGCAACAGAAAGCAAAATAAAACCAGGAACAGCACGCGTGCATATCTACACACCCGCAGAACTCCCGAAATAATAACGGGAGATTATTTCTTTTTTTATTTATCTTATCAGTGACATAGATTTTTATAAGAAAAAAAGTATCTTCTATTTATGGCTAAACTACCACCTGTCGGAGCAGAATTACTACGACAATTCGGATACCCCACTCGACAAGAAGAATACTATGAAATCCCTCTCGTCACCCAACGTAGAGCTATTGAAGGAACAACTATGTTCACACCCCTAGGAGGAATAGAAAGCATGTCTTTTTTTCTCGACCTTAACGGTGAAGACTTTCGCGCAGCATACCTAAACATGATGGAGAGCTATCCAGAATACTTCACTGGAAAAAGAAAAGTATCTTGCTACGGCTGCAAAAAACCTATCATCCTACCCATTGACCTGCGACGAGACCGAGGATTTGACTTTCACGGACACTGCCAAGGCGTTGCCGTAAAAAAAGAACTACAAGAACATGGAGAAGCACTAACACATGACACCGAAGGACTAGAATATCGCCTACGTGTAGCAAGACTTTGCAGACCACGCACGACCATGCTTGATGAGCAAGACACTATACTCACGTTAGGCCTGCTAGAATTCTATGACATCGCGACAAGAGCACAACTAGAAGCCTATTACTGGCATGGCAAAACACCCCGCGATGAAACTTAGACAGAACCTTTAAATAAACAATTTCTCCCTCACTAACCCTATGAAAAGAGGTTTCTGGAATAATAACAAGATTATACTCACCGCGATTATCATCGTCATAGCACTGGTCATCTACACGTCAGGCATCGTCAAAAAAGACTGCGCACGAGACAAACTCTGCTTCCGAGCAAACCTAGAAGAATGCACAACAGCAAGACTTATCACCATAAAAAATGACAATGTCTACAGTTATACTATCCACAGCAGCTTCGGCAACACCTGCACCATGGAAGTAAAAATGGAACGCATAGCACTAGGAGCAGACCCACAATTCGAACGATTACTAGAACACAAAAGCATGCAATGCAACCTGCCACGAGACCAACTCTCTACCATGGACCCCGACGATTTCAACAGCTTCATCGACTACTGCTCAGGACCATTAAAAGAAGGACTCTACGAACTAGTCATACAACGCATGTACACCATCGTCGTCAAAGAATTAGACGGCATACTCAAACAAGCACAAGAAGCATTACTTAATAAGATATAAAACCGAAAATCTTACGAACTTTCGTACACAAAGCTTAAATATAATAACACTTTACCTTTAATTATGAAGCAAGAAATAGTCACTCTAACTCAAGAATCTGAAGAAAATAAGCACAAAAAATATTTAGAAAGTGTTTTGAGCGACCTTAAACAAGGAAAAGTCTACAAATTAAACCCTAAAACTGGCAAAATGGAAAAACAATTCTAAGGTTGAGAACGAAGATACTCCAACAACAAGACCATATTATCCCTAACAAAAGCTATTGTCCTTTCTTGTTCCTTTTTAGAAGAAAAATCAATTAATAAGACTCTCTTTGAGAATTCATCAATAATGAAATACAACCGTTTTCCTTCAAACTTTTTCTCATGAAACCAAGCAACGTGCAAAATATTACCTGAAGGATTATTCGCTAACTTCAACTTTATTTTACACAACCACTTCAATTCATGACCATCAAGTGTTTCCGCTATTTTTTGGAAACCTTCAGTTTCAAAAACATTGTACATCCAGGTTTATAGAAAAAAATCTTAAATAATGCTTTCTATCAAAAAACCGAAAATCTTACGAAAGAACTATTTAAACTAATTTTTTCAAAGTTTCTAATTCTTCCAAAGACAACGGCTCAGCACCCAGACCATTCACCAACCACAAGCCAGCATCACGAATCTTTACTTTCGGAGAAAAAGAACCCAACCACTGATGAGAAGGACAACAACTATCACAACGAGCCAATGTACTAATAATCTTAGACTCCCACAACAAACGATCAACCTTACGCACACAAGGAATAACCACAAAAGAAAAATTATTATGTAAATACTTTGTAATTTCCAGTTCCACACGCAACTGCTTATCCTTGTTTACCAGCTTACCAAAACGTTCCTTCCCTTTACGCGTCGTCAGATCACACTCCCAAACCTCCGCATAAGGATCATGTGCCTTTGCCAACAATGATCGACCAATATTCTTACGAAAAATAGAACGATCCTTATTCTCCATAACAAAATGCTGCAACAAACGAGACGGTAACTGATTAACACCTGTATGCGTACCCACACGAACACCACGATCACCACCATGAGCAGTTTCACCCTTCTCAAACAAGACATACAAACCATTCAACGGTAACTGCTCAACAACAAAAGGAAAAGAATACCGAGGCAAGGACCACAACCACTGATGCAACAAAAAACAAACATCACCCATGCTTACTCAACCACCCCAACTGTTTACCAATACCCAAACCCTGCAAAGGAACCTGCACATGCTTCAGACGAGGAACCAGAAACTTACGATAACGACTACCTGCTAAAAAGATAAACTCGTCACTACTAACATCAACCTGCTTCGACAAATCAGCAAATACCTTATCAGACCACACACGAACAGCAGCCATAGACATATTATTCAACGTCACCTCATACGGATCAATAACCTCATCAATAGAAACTAAACCATACTTAGCAGACAAAACAAATATTTTATCAGGCTTTAAAGAACGAGCATACCGCAACGCCAAACGAAACAAAGGACTACAATACAACTCAGCAGCAGGAGCAGGACGAGACAACTTCTTCTTCACACACGACAATAAGACCACACGCATAGCAAAAACAAGGATTCTAGAACCACTTAAAGATTTCGCTTACACAAAACTTAAGAGTGAAATGACCATAAGCAACCACGTAACAAAAAAGATAACATACAACAAGGCATTTATTCCAACAGCCCAGCCACTACGATGAGCATCTAACTTGTGCACGATACGATACGTTTTGAAAAGCATCACAAAAAACCAAATAGAATACAAGCCACTAGCCCACTGACCAAGAATCAACACTAAAGGAGCCATAATCGGAACAGGATACAACATCACGGTGAAGAAATCACTATACTTCTTCGGTTTACCACCACATAACAAACCAATACCATAAGGAATCAACAAGACAATATACTCTGCGATAAACGCAATGAAAGGGAAAACAACTAACGCCACTAAAAACAGTGTTCCTATAATAGCACCTGCATTCAATAATTGAGCACTTTCAGGAAATAAAGCAACAATAAAAGAAGCAGCAAACAGGACTATCAAACCAATAACGCCAATAAGTAAAAATACAGACAACAAGAAATAACCGAAAACACGCTTGAACGCGCGAGGATCATTAGCAACACGCTTATAGGACTCATCATTTAATGTAACAATACCAAAGACATCTCGCCAGTAACCCATAGAAATTCATACTCTCTAAGACTATATAAACATTTCTAAATGGAACTACTTACAAGTAGTCTCTAAAAACTAAAGGAAAACGTAGGCCGCCCCCCATTGAACAGCACAACCACCAAGAGTTAACCCCATTCTTTCCTCAGCTCTGCAACCCCCAAAGCGCCAAATACCTTCCTTAGTGCTGCTCCATTCCTGGCCTGACACGATTCGAAATATACCAGCCGATGAGGACAAAGCGTCGTCGTACGGAACGAGACCCTTGATCATCATACTGACCTCTGAAAGGCTTCGGACCCCTGAAGCTCGTCTGGGATTTACAGCAGAGAGCTAACCTGCCACCATAGCCTACAAGAAAACAGTAAGAAAAGCAGATTAAAAAGGTTATGTATCAAATACTTACAATAAACCGAATTCAGGAGTACCTTTCTGTGGAGCTTTAGAACAAAAACGATTATATGCACGATGATTATCAGGAATCACAAAATAATCCCACATAAAAGGCAAACCATCAACAAGCAACTGCTCACGATAAGGATCATTTTCTTCACGGAAAACATTCTGCGTCAAAAAAATTCTACCATCCATCAAAACCACAGAACGAAGCGTGGTAAGCGTTCTTAGCGCACTACCCTCAGAAACTAAAGGCTCCCACGTCTGTGTAATATCACCAATATTATGAGAAACAGTATCTACTTCAGAAGGCATACGCACAACTTCACCAACACCACCACTAAATTTCGTGCGGCCATACAATACTAAATTACGCTCACCCGAACGAGGATCAGGACCATCATGAGGCAACCTTGAAATATCAACGCGAAGAGACAGATGATTAACCCCCTCAGGAACATCAAGACTAACAGCTTTCATACCCGGGATTTTTACCACCGTCGGGCTACCACAATAAGGAGGATACGTCAAACCCTCAGCATACGCATTAAAACCCTGTACGAGACCATCTTTAAAACCAACGTTCACCACACCCGTAGCTGTAGAAATAACCTTTCTTAACATATAATTACTACTACTCATGAAGCTATAAAAAACTATGTCACCAAAAAAACAAGTGAAAAACTATTTCGTATGAAACTCCACAACATCATCATCAGCCAACACATGATCCAAACCCTGAATCTGACCAGGAAACTTCGCAGAAGGACCCCACAACTTAGCATACTTAAAATTCTGAACAAAATCCTTATGCACCTTCTCCGCCAAATCACGAATCGTAGAACCCTTACGCATATCAACAGGAGGAAGATCATGCTTCTTACCTGGCTGCTTCGTATACACCTTAATAACATTTAAACGACGCCAAATCTCAGCAGCCAAATCCGCCTGATGATTAAACACCAACACCGGCGTATCCACACCTGCAAGTTCCTTATCCAACAACGCCTTCTCAGCAACCGTATTAAACATCAACACCATCAGATCAGCCTGACGAATCAACGCCAACAACGCAGGACCATGTTCTGTACGAGCAAAACCATGAACAATAGCAGGAATTTCAACAACCTGCAACTTCACACCCTGATAATCCAACGTACCCACCTCAGGACGAACCGTCGTAAAAGGATGCGGAGAAACAACAACACGAGCCTTCGTCAACTGATGCAACAAAAAAGACTTACCAATATTCGTAGGACCAACCAAAACAATCTGCGCAGCACCCTCCTTCTTAACACTCACAGAAACACCCGAAGTCTTACGAACAGCACGCTCACGCAACATCGTAGCCTTCAAACGAGCAATACGCGCCTTAATCTCAGAACGCAACGATTGCGCACCTTTGTGGGTTGGTGAGGTAGACAACATATTCTGCAAAGCTTTTAATTTATCATCATTCGTCTTCGCTTTCAAAAACTCCTTCTCAGCAGCTAAATATTTGTAATCAGCATTAATAGGCATAGCATACAAAAAGAAAAGCAACGTTAAAAAGATTACCGTTCAGGATAACGCTTATAGACAAAACGAGAATTACCAGAATTATACGGCAAATTAGAAAAACTCTGATTAGAAGACTGTAGAGGCTTCGCCTTATACGTCAAGGGCTGCACCGAACGATTCACGGGAGGCATTGACATAGGACGATTACTTGGTGGTACATTACCAAGAGGAGCAGAACGAGGATACATAGGAGAAGACGGAGGCGGAGGAACAGAACGACCAGCACCCAAATCCTTGTCATTAAACGAAACACCACCACGAGGACGGAAACGAACCCACAAATAACCAGCAACCAAGATAACAGCCAAAACAATAAGGACTATCAAAACAGTCTTACCCGTACCCGCAGGAAGAGAAGATGACTCTTCAACAACAGAAGGCTCCTCAACCGTAGGAATCTCACCAACAACAGGAGCATTACGCAAATTCACCAATTCTAGATCAGCCTTAGCACGGAAAACACCATGCAAGGTAATACTAACATCATTAACACCATCACCATTCAGATCAACCTGCTCAACACCACCAACCTTAACACGAACTTCCTGAGGCTCAGACGTGAAAACTAACACGACCTCATCAGCAGCAATCTCCTTCACCATCAAACTATGAGCCTCACCATTCACAGTAAACAACAATGTAGCAGACTTCGCCATCAAACGAGCATCAGAAACATCCAAAACACCAATATCAACAGTCTTACCAGAACCAACAAGCTTCTTAGCAATTGGCTGATTCTCAACCTTAGGAATATACTTCTGCGTACTCACACCCTTAATAATCTCAAACGTCATAACAGAAGAATTCTGATTACCCGTATAGTCCATAACAGTACAATTCACTTTGTAGAAACCTAACTCGCCCGTATCTGTAAAATCAAACGTAAGATTATTGGATGTAACATTAGCAACCAAACGAGAACTTGAAAGACCAGCAGATTGTACATACAAAGAAACATTTGTCGCATTATCAATACTATCAACCGTATCACACGTCAAATGAGCATTTTTATTAAACGTAAACGTTGCATTCAATGTAAGATTTATCTGAGCAGGTGGAGAACTATCAACGGTCAAATCACGAACAACAGAAGAATTAGCACCAATACCAAAAGCATCAACACACTGAGCCTTCCACTTATGAAGCTTCTGAGACATAGAAGCATTAACAATAGTAGAAGCATTAGAATTACGGAAATTCAAACTCGTAGAA
>DATDVL010000019.1:0-12275 GCA_035290025.1 Candidatus Nanoarchaeia archaeon | reverse complement strand
GAAGCTGCGGGAAGCTGTTGATCAGTTAGTGCGAGTGCTTGTTAAAGTTACGAAGGACAAGAAGTATAAGCGGTAATGAACATTAGGTAGTATACATTTTTTTGTTGTATGTTCAATTTCTCTCTCTTAATTTTTGTTTAGAATATATTGGCACAGTTTGGTTCTTTGCTGTCATCTTCAGTCCAGTAACATAATTTTTCAGGTGGTGAAAATATTTCTTTTCCGAAGGTGCCTGCATTACAATCGAGTTCTTCTATACTTGTTTTTATGTCTGGGTAAGTAAGGTCCATTAAAGATTCGTCCTTTGTTCTTGTTTCAGACCACCAGTTTTTTAGTGATTCTTTTCCTTCAACAGATAAGGGTCGATATATCACGCCTTTATCTCCGTCGTAGATGTAACCTACGAGTTTTTCTTCATCGTTAGTCCATAGGGATGCGTCAAATAATATTTTATTTCCCAGAATGTGGTAACCTTTAATGACTATTATACGTTCGTTGGGATACTGTTCTCTTTGTTCAGCAAGTGTTGGAAACGTTGTGGAGGTGCAAAAAACAGGTTTATTGAGTGCACTTAATTCTTCTAAACTTTTTCCTTGTGTGTTTTGTTGTACCGAGGGTGTAGGTGTTCCGCATCCGATTACTAAGAATAATAATAGGATTAGAATCAACACCTTTTTCATAGAAATAGGGCTATGTTGTAATATTATAAACCTTGTTATGAGGTTACTTGATGTTTGTATGCAGTTCGATAAGGTTAACGCATTGTCGCAGCGATTATTGCCTTCGCTACAGTTTTAGGGTTAATTACAGCGTTGTATTATTATCTTGCTTCGTTTCAGACCAAAAGATTATATATGTGGTTAATAGGAATAATTATAGCCCTAATGATAATTGCATTTATTGTTTTAGTCTAGCAGGTGATGAAGAAATGAATTGGGAGAATAAAGTGCATGAAGTTCGTTTTTTGCACTCCCAAAAGTTTTCAGAAATTAATGTGTACAAGAATAAGGTCTTGTTTATCATGTTGTTGAATTTATCATGTTGTTGAATAAACCCATTATTATCAAGGTAACAAGTGATGAGGCTGTTGATTCTTTTCGGAAATTTTTTGAGACGATGTGGAAAAGTGCTAGGCCTTGATTTGTCATTTATTTTTCTGGTGAATTAGCTTTTTATACTATTGTTGTTCTTGATGGGTTATGACTGGATGTGAAGGACCGTTGTTTATTCAACCGGTGTATATAGTGACGAAGTATCATCCTATTTTTTCCCATGCGAATATTGCTTCTACTCCTTCTTGGCTTTATGCTCTCAAGAGTGAGCATGGTCTGCCACTGAGCGCTTTGCAAGGGACGCATGAACAAGGTGGTCGTATGACTTCAGGTATTGGTTCTTTAGGGAGGTTGGCGGATTTTTTGGCTGCGCAGCCTGATATTTTGGGTGCAGATATTCGTCCTGATCCGAAGAGCTGTTCTCTTTCTTTTAGAAATGATGACCCGAATAGGACCTATAGACAGGTGTTTGGTACTTTTTCTGATGCAGAAATGTCTCGTTTGGGTGTTTTAGTTTTAGAACGTATTGAAAGTCGTGTAAGCTCGTAAGTTTTCCGCTTTTTCTTCAGTAAGTTTTATGAATAGTTCCTCTCTTCGTACTTGTCAAGTGGCCAACAAAACTTTATAAACAATAATGTGGTATGACCTGCCACACCAAAGGGGGTTATCATGGTTGAAGCTCATAAGCAGATGGAGAAATTCAAGGAATTCTTTGAAATGCATTATGAGAAGGCTGTGTATGAGTCTGTTCGCAAAGGTGTTTACTCATTATATGTTGATTTCACGTTGTTGTCACAAACCCATCCTGATCTTGCTGATGAATTGTTGGAAGAGCCGGAAGAAACATTGCGTGCTGCCGAGTTATCCTTAAGAAATTTTGATATCCCTATTGATTCTGGTTTTGATTTGAACAAGTTACGTATTCGTTTTTCTAATCTTCCTGTTTCTCAGGAGATTCGTATTCGCGATATTCGTTCTGCTCATTTAGATCATTTTATTGCGTTGAAGGGTATTGTTCGTCAGACGTCTGATGTTCGTCCGCAGGTTGTTTCTGCGACGTTTGAATGCCCGTCGTGTGGTAATTCCATTAAGATGCCACAGTTGGAGCAGACGTTTAAGGAGCCTTCTCGTTGTTCGTGTGGTAGGCGTGGTCATTTTCGTTTGACAAGTCAGGATTTAATTGATTCCCAGCGTTTGGTTCTTGAAGAGTCTTCTGATATGTTGACGGGTAATGAACAACCGAAGCGTTTGTCTGTTTTTTTGCGTGAGGATTTGGTTGAGCCGAAGATGGAGCGTCGTACGACTCCAGGTTCTAAGGTGTATGTTACAGGTGTTATTAAGGAGGTTCCTATCCCTTCTAAGACAGGTGGTGTTTCTACGCGTTTTGATTTGATGTGCGAAGCAAACTTTATTGAGGGTGTTGAGGAAACGTATGATGATATTCAGATTAATGCTGAGGATGAGCGTAAGATTAAGGAGCTTGCTCGTGATCCAAAAGTATTTGAGAAATTAATAAATTCTATTGCTCCTTCTATTTGGGGTCATAATGAGATTAAGGCTGCTTTGGTGTTGCAGTTGATGGGTGGTGTTCGTAAGGAGCGTCCTGATGGTTCTGCGGTGAAGGGCGATATTCATATTTTATTAGTAGGAGAACCAGGTACTGCTAAGTCTTCCTTGTTGATTTATATGGTGAAGGCTGCTCCTAAAGCAAGGTATGTTGCTGGTCGTTCTGTTACTGGTACGGGTATTTCTGCTGTTGTTGTTAAGGATGAATTTTTGCGTGGTTGGGCTTTGGAAGCAGGTGCTTTAGTCTTAGCAAATAATGGTTTATTATGCCTTCATCCCAAGACAGAGGTGGTTTGTGATAATCAGATAGTTCCTATCGAGTCGTTGTTTGATGTGAAGAAAGCTTTAAATGGTATGCAGGGCGGGACTGCTATTCAGTATCATACTTTGGAAAAAAAGGTCCCTACGTTTAATATTGATACTATTACTATGAGTGACGTTCTTGCTACGAAAATTCGTCGTAAAAAATATGAAGGTCTTATGCGTACTATTAAATTGAGATCTGGTCTTTCTTTGAAGGTTACTCCTGATCACAAGTTGCTTGCGGGTGATAATCTTGCTTGGAAGGAAGCGCAAGAGTTTAAGGTGGGTGAAAAATTAATGGCTCCTTTGAAACTTCCTGATAATAAAAAGAAAATGTTTATTTTGGATTTGATTCCTGATGGTTGGAAAGTTTCTTTGAATGATGAAGAAAAGAATGAGATTAAATCATTGGTTTTGGATCGTTTTGAAACGTTTGCTGCTTTTAATCAGGAGTTTGGATTAAGGAGGCATGTTCTTTCTGGTGGTTGTGCTTTTACTGTTGGTCAGTTTAAGCAGGTATTGCATTATTTTGGTAAGTATGAAGAATGGAAGCAGAGACCTTTAGAATATATTAGAAAACAATCGGGCGAGCGCTTGAAGATTGC
The DNA here is from genome assembly GCA_035290025.1 of Candidatus Nanoarchaeia archaeon. Classification (GTDB taxonomy): domain Archaea; phylum Nanobdellota; class Nanobdellia; order SCGC-AAA011-G17; family DATDVL01; genus DATDVL01. Next base: position 8,749 of record DATDVL010000019.1, on the reverse strand, counting down.
TGAAGTGACTCCTGAATTGGGTTATGTTCTTGGATTTATTTATGGTGATGGTTGTGTTCGTGAAACACAGAGACGAACGAGCATAGGTGTAGTGCAGTCTTTTGTACATCAGGCATTTATTGATCGTTTTATGGACAATTGGAGTCATGTTTCTTATAGGCGTATACATTTTGTAGATATAGTAACAAATGCGGTAATTAATAGCCAAAGAGTTTCTTCGTTCTGCCGTCAAATGCAGCCCAATAGTAATCTATTAGGTAAACTTTTTAACGTTATTGTTGGTAATGATTTTTCTAATCTTTTGAAAATGGATGATAATGTCCTCCGCGCGTTTATTGCTGGGTTATTAGATTCGGATGGCTGCATGGGTGATAAAAAGAATGGTCAGTATAAGGTGCAGCATGTTGAGTTCATGTTTGCTCCTGAAAATAAGCAGGCAAATTTGAATTTTGTTTTAGCATTGAGAAGATTAGACTGTTATGGAAAATTGGTTTTGAAAAATAAAAAGTGGCATGTTGTTCATCTTACGGGAAGAACGGATGTTGAGGTTTTACAGCGAGAAATTCAAGGTTATTCAGTAAAAGCAGAGAGGACTATTATTCTTGAGCGTATTCGAAAATTGTCAAGTATTAGCCAGAAGATGCCTTCAAAACAGGTTGCTCAGTTATGTCAGGAAATAGCTGATTTGTCGAATAAATCTGAACTGGTAAAAAAAGGTTTATGGAGTACTATTTATTATTATAAGGCGCAGCAATTAGAGCCTTCTCGGGATCAGTTAATAAAAATTAAGGAGAATCTTGTTCTTCCTGTTGAGATTAATAATCGAATTGATCTGTTAGTAAAGCGCGATTATTTTCTGGATGAAATTGTTGCTATTGAGAAGGATTTTTTTGATGGTTATGTTTATGATTTGTATGTTCCGGGAACACATAATTTTATTGCCGGTGGTGTTGTTGTTCATAATTGTATTGATGAGTTAGATAAAATGAGTGAGGAAGACACGTCTGCTTTGCATGAGGCACTCGCCCAGCAAACGATAAGCATTGCCAAGGCAAACATCCAGGCAACATTACAAGCACGTACAACAGTTCTTGCTGCTGCTAATCCGAAGTTTGGTCGTTTTGATCCGTATCAGCCTATTGCTCCGCAGATTGCTATGCCTCCTCCCTTGATTAATCGTTTTGATCTTATTTTTCCTGTGAAGGATATGCCGGATAAGGATAAGGATACGAAGATTGCTTCTCATATTTTGGAGATGCATCAGAATGTTGCTTCTGCTGAGCCGGAGATTTCTTTTGATTTGTTGAAGAAGTTTATTGCGTATGGTAAGCAGCGTGTTTTTCCTAAGTTGACGCAGGGTGCTATTGAAGAGATTAAGAATTTTTATGTGACGTTGCGTAATATGCCGCAGGTGGGTGATTCTGGTGTTCGTCCTATTCCTATTACTGCGCGTCAGTTGGAGTCTTTGGTTCGTTTGGCAGAGGCGTGTGCTCGTGTTCGTTTGTCAAATCATGTTACGCGTAAGGATGCGAAGTTTGCTATTGATGCTTTGAAGTCTTGTTTGATGCAGGTCGGTGTTGATTATGAGACTGGCCAGATTGATATTGATCGTATCACCACGGGTATTGCTGCTTCTACGCGTAATAAAATTATGGTTGTTCGTAATATTTTGTCTGATTTGGAGGCTCGTGGTAAGAAGACTATTCCTTTGGATGAGATTATGGCTGAGGCTGTGGAGAAGGGTTTGTCTGAGTCTCAGGTGGAGGAGGTTATTACTCGTTTGAAGCAGGAAGGTGCTATTTATGAGCCGAAGGCAGGTTTTGTGACGAGGTTGGGGTAATGTTACTACTAAGAAGTTGTATTTATAGGAACCTTTAAATAGGTGATAATTCATAGTAATAATAGGTCTTTTTTGACCGAGGAGATAAAACATGTCAGAAACACAAACACCACTTCCAAGATTTACAGGAAAACCATTAATTAAAAATCCTGAATTATTCCCCCAAGTAGACTTTTTAACTGGAGACTTTGGCAAAGCAGTTTTTGAAGAGTTTCAAGGCAGGGTAAAATCTGACTTTCAAGATAGTGCAGCATTACGTGTGTTGTCTTATGATGAAAAAAATGATATTGTTACTGGTTCTAATCCTTTTGCAGCAGTTTTGGTGAATGACATTGTTTCTCGTAATGGTGTGCATGTAGCATCCCCTGCGGATTTGGAATGTGTTTTACAGGCAAATGCTTTGCCTTTGCGTGGTGTGTATGTTGATTCTGCTGTGGTTTTGCGTGATGAAGCAGAGCCTAATAGTTATCTTGCTAAAGATTTAATGGGCCAATTGCGATCATGTGGAAACGTTGAATTACCAGTCATGGTCCCTCTTAGGGATCTTGGCGTAAAGAATGATGTGCAATCACCGTATGGTCTGTCATTTATGTTGAAAGAATCTGCGCAACCTGTGTATGCTCCTGTTTTGAATTCAGAGAATGGCAGTCGTTTTACTGCAGCAGATATTGATGAAACTACTGGTCTTCCCAAAAATGTTGGTGAAGGAGATCGTTCATTGTGGACTCGCCGGTCCGGCCTTTCGAGGTTGTGCGTGAGTGGTGTTTTGGGCCTTGACGCCGATTATGTTAACCTCATTGACTCGGTTGCCGCCGGTCGGGTGTGTATTGTCAGCGCCGGAGGCGCAACAAAAAATTTTGAAGCGCAATTATCAAAAGAACACAAGAAACAGCAAGAAGCTCTCAATGCAAAATATCAGCAAGCATTGCAGCTATTACGTGCATAATCCTTGTCCTAGAAGTTATGAAGGCGAAAGCCAGTGCAGTAACGTCTTGGGCCACACGCCCGTTAATCATGCTAGGTGTAAGCTTAGTATAAAATACAGCCGTGACATCTAGTAATGACCTGAACGATGAAGTGGCAGTGAAAACTCAATTAATTGGGCTACACCGGTCCGGCCTTTCGAGGTTGTACATGAATAATGTATTGGACCTTAACGCCAATAATGATAACCTCAATAACTCGAAATCTTATAAAAAAGACGGGATTACCGCCGGTCGAATGGCTCAGGACTAGGATACTATGAAGTCTTATCATAATCTTTATGAAAAGGTTATTTCATTGGATAACCTCTTTGCTGCTTATAAAAAAGCGAGGATAGGAAAGACGAAAAAAGTTTATGTCCTCGCATTCGAAGAGGATTTGTCTGAAAATCTTATGCAGCTTCACCATGAATTGAAAGATGGTTCGTATGCTCCGCTTCCTTTGGAGATGTTTATTCTGCGTGATCCAAAAACAAGGATGATTAGTAAGTCTAATTTTCGTGATCGTATTGTGCATCATGCTTTGCATATTATTTTGGAGCCTATTTTTGACAGGACATTCATTTATGATTCTTGTGCCAACCGAAAGGGAAAAGGAAACATTTTTGCAATCAAACGATTTGATATATTCAAAAGAAAGGTTTCAAAAAATGGAAAGATCTTGCCTAATAGGTTCAAAGAGAATAATCATATTGTTGGTTATTGTTTGAAAGCTGATATTAGGCATTATTTTGCTACAGTAGATCAGAAAATTCTCTTAAGTCTGATTAAAAGAAAAGTTTCCGATGTGCAGGTAATAAACCTTATTGAAAAGATTCTTTATAATTTTGATGCCAAAGAAAAAGGTAAAGGCATGCCTCTGGGAAATTTGACGAGCCAGTTTTTTGCCAATATCTATCTTAATGAATTGGATTATTATGTTAAGCACGTTTTGAGAATTCCTTATTATATTCGTTATGTTGATGATTTTGTTATTCTTAATGCTGTGAAAGAACAGTTAGTCTTTTGGAAGGAAAAAATTGATTGCTTTTTAAGGGAGACTCTTCTCTTAGAATTGCATCCGGAGAAGTCAAAGATCATATCGCTTGCAAGAGGGGTAGATTTTGTGGGGTTCAGAAATTTCTATTATTTCAGGTTGCCAAGAAAGAGAAATGTTAAGAATATGGAAAGAAAAGTTGTTCTTTATAGTAAAAAAGAGTTTGCTGATGATGAAATAACGAAGATTTTTCAGGGATGGAGGGCTTATGTCGCATGGTCGCAAAGTTATCACGTAAGGAAGAGGGTCGCCGCTGAAATCTATCGGGTAAGAGGGTTGCAGCAAAATACAAATATTTTATAAGTACTAACCTCTTTTAGGGGTATATGGTATTACGTCAGGTTGCTCATAAGGTGTGGTTGCAGCAGTTATGGTCAAGTTCTTTTGTTGATGCTTCTGCTGATGATGCTGCTTTTTTGTTGGTGGGTGATGCTAAAATTTCTCGGGTGAATGTTCTTGCTTCTGTTGTTGAGGTGTATGTAAATGTTGAGAAAAAATTTTCTTCCTTGATGCTGGATGATGGTTCTTCTACGATGCGGGTGAAGGTTTTTGGTCATGATATGCGTTTGTTTGATGTGGTGAAGTTGGGTTCTTTGGTGAATATTATTGGTCGTGTTCGTAAGTTTAATGATGAGTTGTTTATTGCTCCTGATGTTGTGCGTGTTGTTGATAATCCTAATTGGGAATTATTACGTCGTGTTGAACTGTTGAGTATAATGGGAAAGTTTGATCGTGCTCTTCCGTTGCGTGACTTGTATCAGGAGATTAAGGATCCTGTGGTTGTTGAGCATCCTGTTGTTGAGTCATTGTCGGTTCGTCAGAAGGTGTTGTCGTTTATTGAGCGTGTTGAAGAAGCTGCTATTGCTGATGCTATTAAGGAGGCTGATACTGAGGTTGAGGGTCATGCTGTGGTTAAGGACTTGTTGAAAGAAGGTGAGATTTATCAGTCTCGTCCTGGGTATGTAAGAGTAGTTTGATTTTTATTGTGGTTCTATGGTAATCCATCTTACTCCGCTGTTCATGGATCCTTCTTGTGGTGGGTAGGTGGTGGGTAGTCCGTTAAATGCGTCTGCTAGTCTAAGAAGTGTTGGTGCTCCTTCATAGAGTGCTGCGAGTTGTTTTTTAGTTCTTTTTTCTTCTTTGTCCATTGTTCTTATGCGTTGTGTGTAGGTGGTTCTTAATGTTTCAGCTAGGAGTTCAATATTGTTGAGAAGTGGGTCACCTGTTATGCCTATGCCTCCTGATATTCTTAATTGTTTTCTGGCTGTAGCAAGTTCTTTTCTTGTTTCTTGAAGGCTGAGGTCAATAATTCTTGTTAATGCCTCTCCGGTAAGTCCGCTGCGCAATAACAGATAAGCCATAGTATTTCTAAGGTGAGTAGATATATTAAACTTATTCTATGTGTGGTTTTTACTACCCAATAGCCTTAAAAATCCTTAATTGTCTTGTTTAGCTTATGTCATTATCTTATCAGGAAATGTTGAAAGTGGCTAAGGAGAAGCTTCCGCAGACAGTCGTTTCTAAGGAGCGTTTTGAGGTTCCTTCGGTGAAGGGTCATGTTGAGGGTAATAAGACGATTATTATCAATTTTGTTCAGGTGGTTGAGACGTTGCAGCGTGATCCTGCTCATCTGGTGAAGTTTTTGCAGCGTGAGCTTGCTACGCCTGCTGTTCTTGATGGTCCTCGTTTGGTTTTGGGTCGTAAGTTGAATTCTCAGGTTATTAATCAGAAAGTTCAAGTGTATGCTAATGATTTTGTTATTTGTAAGGAATGTGGTAAGCCGGATACGAAGTTGTTGAAGGAGGATCGTGTATTGTTTTTGAAGTGTACTGCGTGTGGTGCGAAAGAGCCTATTCGGGCGAAATTATAATCATGGAAGTCTATGTTAAGGTGCATGCTACTGGCCAGCGTGGTGGTCATCGTTTTGTTATTGCTGTGTGTGATAAGGATTTGATTGGCAAGACGTTGAAGGATGGTAAGTTGCAGGTGAAGGTTTCTGAGTTTTTTTATAAGGGTGATGTGCGTTCTGATGCTGAAGTCAAGGCGTTGTTGAAGGATGCTACGAATGTTAATTTGATGGGTAAGCATGCAGTGAAGTTGGCTTTGGAAGTGGGTATTATTGTTCCTGATAATATTTTGATGATTAAGGGGGTTCCTCATGCACAAGCAACGACGTTCTAGTGCTAAACACCACGTGTTGTATTATGAGGCTATTTTGCAGTTGCGTAACTTGACGGATCCTGTTACGGGTTTTGTTATGGCGTTTCTTGCGGGTCGTAAGGATTGTGAAGTTACGAAGGTGGTTGAGTTCAAGAATGGTGTTGATTTGTATATGACGTCGCAACGTGTTGCTTTGGCGTTGGGTAAGCGTTTGCGTGAGCGTTTTCCTGAGGGTGAAAAGGTTATTTCTCGTATGTTGCATCATCGTGATCATTTCACATCTAAAGAAGTTTTTCGTGTGACGGTGTTGTTTAAGATGCCTGATCCTGAAGAGGTTGATAGGATTCATGAAGTATGAGGCCTCGTGTTGTTGTTGATGATTGGAAGGGGTGTGATTATGAAGAGTATAGAAGATTAGGGATGTATCATCTTGTTAATTTAGCTGAGAATTTATCTAATTTGGAGGGTGCTGCAGGTGTTTTAGTACATCCTCGTCTTTCTGCACGTTTCGAAAGTATTTGTTCTCGTTTGACTCCAGGAGCTTTTATTATTGTCGTCGATGCTAATAGTAATGTTCTTCAATCTTATCGTGAATGGAGAAGAAAAGGTAAGTATGAACCACACCACCCATTTATTGTCAGTACATATGATCAGATGAGAAGGGTTGCAGTTAGTCGTTATGACCAAGCGTTTCATTTTGCTAATCGTCCTTCTGAACAGCAACCTATTTAAGCTTCTTTTCTCTTTTTTTAGTTGAGGTGATATATGCGTTTATTCCTTGTTGTCATTATCAGTTTGTGCATTATCCCGTTTGTTGTTGCTGATACATTTCATATACAGTCAGGTACGGATGATGTGGAATTGAATGAATCGTTGGGGAGTGTTGTTGGTGTTTTGGATGCTGCTAAGTTGCCTACGTTTTTGAAGGATGGTTTGTTGTCGACAACAAAAGAGTCGGTGAGTTATAAGCAGTTTATTCGTTTTTCTTCTTCTCCTTCTTTGACTGCTCCGAAGGTTGTGTATATGGAGTCTTCGAAGGGTTCTTTTGGTGATTTTTTGTTGTTGGCTGATGATCAGAATATTACGGGTACTTTTTTTGAGTATGAGCTTGATTTTGGTTCTGGTCTTACGTCTGCGGTGAGTGATAAGAAGTTGGTGACGTTGGATAATAAGCGTTTGGAGATTTTGGGTGAGTCTTATACGCTGTTGGATGCTTCGTTTGATGGTGCTTCATTGACGTTAAAGTTGGCTGCTGCTGATCAGGAGGTTACCTTGAAGGAGGGTGAGGTTGGTCATTTTTCTTTGGGTGGTGCTTCGTTTACGGTTGAGGTTGTTGCTGTTGCTAATACAGTTTCTTTGAAGGTAAATAATCGTTTGTTGAATGGTTTGTCTGAGGGTGATGCTGAGGATGTGGATAATGTTGTTGTTGCTGTTGCGAATATTTTTTCTGGTCAGGGTGATGGTGATGCTGTTACGTTGTTGGTGAATGCTTCTGTCTTGACGTTGAAGGATGATGTGGTTACGGATGATAGTTTCTTTCAGGGTTTTTCGTTGAATGGTCGTTCGTTGCCTGAGGGTTGGGTGAAGCTTGTTGCTTCGTTGCAGGGTGCTGATCTTCGTATTACTAAGGTGATGTATCGTGCTGCTCCTTTGGCAAAGTCTTCTGATGATGTGTTTGTTGCTTCTGGTTCTGGTGTTGCTGCGTTTTTGAAGAATCGTGGTTCGTTGTTGTCTTCGTTGTGGGATATTCGTTATAATGGTTTGTCGAGTGTTGCTAAGTCGAAGATTCGTATCGGTCCAGGTACGAGTAAGCGTTTTGATTTGTCGTTTGTGAATAAGAATAGTGATTCGTATAAGATTCCTTTGGTTTCTAGTGATGGTTCTTTTCATTTGGGTGATGAATCGCATCGTTTGTATTTTATTGAGGGTTCTTCCTCGTCGAACTATTTGATTGAAATTGGCGATTATGCGGTGGTGACGACGGCGAATACCATTGCGGGTGTGACGTCAGTTGTCCAGTATGATTCTATTAATACAGATCAGAAAATGATTTATTTTAGTGATTTGTCAGGTGATTCGTATAGTGCGGGTTACACAGTTGATAGTAATAGTTCTGGTTCCGGTACAGTTGTTATTGCTGGTAAGTCTCATAATTTTTATGTGGAAAATATTTCTTCTGGTGGTAATGCGTCTACGATTGCTTTGGACTTGAATGGCGATAATGATGTGGGTAGTGATGAGATGAATATTGTGGTGAAGGGTGGTGGCTTGTTGGATTTGGGTGATTCTAATACGCCGGGTAGTGGTGTGACGTTGACGTTGACGACGCTGGCTGCGCAATTTGATGAGTCTGCTGCTAATGAGGTTATTACGATTCCTGTTACGGTGACCAGTTCTGTTTTGGGTATGGGTAATATTACAGGTACTGCTTTGGAGGCTCGTGGTAAGCGTTCTGAGGGTGTTTCGTTGTATGGTGTGCATACGGTGGTGATGAATGATGATGTTCCTTCGGTGGAGTTTGATTATCCTGCAAGTCAGTTGTTAGGATTGGTTGATGTGGTGACGACGGCGAAGACGGTTGTTCTTCCTTCGTGTACGGATAGTATTCGTAATCAGGATGAGTTGGGTGTTGATTGCGGTGGTTCTTGTGCTGCTGTTTGTGCAGTGAATGCTTCGGCAAATGTTTCTGTAGTGGAGAATGTTTCTATTGCCGTAAATGTTTCTTCGTGT
>DATDVL010000018.1:0-3783 GCA_035290025.1 Candidatus Nanoarchaeia archaeon | reverse complement strand
TGTTTTGGGGTAATGCTTTTTCTGCTGGGTTGATGCCTTCAAGTGAAATTTCTAGGTGGTATTTTTTGTGTTGTAATGTCCTGTAGAATCCTAGTCCTACTAATGTTCCTTCGTCTGCGAGTATATCGTCAAAGGTGATGTTTGGGTCTCTTTGTATTGCTGTTTTTCTGAAGATGAGGGAGATGGTTCCTTTGCGTGTCGCTTCTGCTAAGGTTATGTTTGCAGGTAGTGGTTTGGTCGTTAGTTCATCTCTGTAGTTTCTTTCTCCGAGGATTAGTCCGTGTGTTTGTAGTGTTCTTTCGAGTGTTTGTTCTAGTGTTGTTTGTACAGTCATGATCTTTTGGTTAACAAGAATGGTTATAAGACTTATGATTATCCGTTACTTAAGAGTAGTACTTATCTTCTGGAGAAATTTCTTGGTCTGTTGCTGCCGTGTCCACTGTGTCCGCCGAATCGTGGTCGTCCCCCGCCGTGGCCGAATGGTCGTTGTGGTCGCATGGGTTTGATGAGGGGTACTTTTTCGAAGACGGGTTTTTCTATTTTGTGGATGAGTATTTCTCTGTCTTGTAGAACATTGCTGAAATTGTCGTAGTCTTCTCGTGCTAGTAATGATATGACTTTTCCTTCGCTTCCTGCGCGTGCTGTTCTTCCAATGCGGTGGACGTATTCTTGGGAGCTTTTTGGCAAGTCATAGTTAATAATAAGATTCACGTGTTTGATGTCTAATCCTCGTGCTGCTACGTCGCTTGCTACCAAGACATCAAGTTGTCCGTTTTTGAATTCTTCCATGACGTGAGTTCTTTTGTTTTGGCTTAAGCCCCCGTGGATGGCTTCTGATTTAATGCCATTTTTGTAGAGGTTTTTTGCTATAATATCTACTGCGTGTCGTGTGCTGCAGAAAACGATGGTGAGCCCTTTTGGTTCATTTTTGAGGAGGTGTAAGAGGAGGGAGAATTTTTCGTTTCTGTCAATGTCGTAGTAGTGTTGTAATAGTTTGCTTTTGTCAATGTAGACTTGCATCTTTACTTTTTCTGGGTTAGTCATATAGTTTTTTGCTATGCTCATGACTTCGCTGGACATGGTTGCGCTGAACAGCAATCGTTGGCTGTTTCTAGGTACTTTGCTGAGTATTTTTCTTATGTCTTCAATGAATCCCATTTCGAACATTTTGTCTGCTTCATCTAAGACGAGGGTGTGTACCTTACTGAGGTTGAGCGTTCCTCGTTGTAAATGGTCGAGTGTTCTTCCCGGTGTTCCTACCATGACGTCTGTTTTTTGTAGGTGGTGTATTTGTGGGTTGATGCCGACGCCTCCATAGACTTCGGTGATGTAGAGCTTGTGGTAGGTAGTAAATTTTCTGAATTCTTTGGTTACTTGGGCGCATAATTCTCTGGTGGGTACGAGGACGAGGAGTTGTAGTCCTTTACCGAGTTGTACTTTTTCTAGTGCGGGGAAGCCGAATGCTGCTGTTTTTCCCGATCCCGTGTGGGATAGTCCTATGACATCTTTTCCTTGTTGGATTAAGGGTATGCATTGTTCTTGTATTTCAGTAAATTCTGAGAATCCTAAATCTAATAATGCTTTTTCGAAGGGTGGTGATAATTTGATGCCTTTGGTATCCATATTCTAATATTAGGTTTTTGGCCTCTTTTAAACCTTTGTAAGCTGCTTTTTTATTTCTGTGGGTATGGGCGTTGGTCGTTTATTGTTTACTGCTACTACGGTCGTTGCCGAAGTTATTGCTGTTTTCCCTTGCTTGTTGTGTGCTACTTGTTTGAAGGTGATGCTCGTCTTGCCGACGACTGCTGTGGTAAGGATAGTTACGGTGTCTCCTAATCCTAATTCTAGAGTATAATCAATGTTGATATGTCGTACGAAAAGGCGCAGGTGGTAGCGTTCCAGGATGGTTTCGCGAGAGAATCCTTGGTCTTCAAGGAGTCCCCATGCTTCTTTTCTGAGGAGTTGTTGTGCTTCTAGAAAGTTGAGGTGGTTGTTGTGATCTGCGATGGTCTTGTTAATGGTTAATACAAGTTTTCTTGGTAATTTGGGCATAAGTAGGTATGCTTCCTGTTTTCTTTTAAACCTTTGGTACTTGGGTATCGTGCATAAATTATTTATAGGCTGGTTATTTCTTGGATGTATGAAGTTTTCTTGTTTGTCAAGGGGTGATAAGGTTCCTAGGGAGTTGCGTAATCGTGAAGAGTTTGTGTTGAAGGAGGGTAAGACTATTTTGGGGTATGTTTCCTTTTTCGTGCAGGCGAATCAGTTGGTTGTTGAGCATTTGTCGACGTGTGATTCTATTCATGGGTATAGTGTTACAATTTTGGAACATTTGATTAAGTTGGCTGAGGAGCGTAAGTTGGATTCGGTGCATTTTATTAAGGAGATTCCTGGTAGTGATCATTTGAATTTTCGTCGTGAATCTATTAGTATTTTTACGAAGAAGTTGTATAAGGATAAGCAGCGTGATATTAGTCATTTCTTGAAGGAGTTAGAGGCGAGTGAGGCCTTGTCGAAAGGTTTGCGGCGGTTGACGACGGGTCGATGATTATTCCTTTGGTCGCCATTGGTAGACATAATCATGATGGTCATAATGTTCTAATATAACTTCTTGAGTTGTGTGATTAACCCTAAATATAAGTACATAGTTTTTGTCGATGTGCACTCTTTTATATTTTTGTAGTGGCTTTTTGAGGTTTTTGTAGTCATGATAGGGGTTGTTCAAAATTTCATGTACCTTGTTAGATATGATAATATACTGTTTACTATTTTTATGTTGTAATTTGTTAAGTATTTTATCGAGAATTGCGTGAATAGTAAGGCTGTACATCTAAAGATGCCTCTTTCGTAGTTCTTCTATGGTTCCGACTTTAATGTAAGGCCCTTTCGCTATTTTTTTCATCTTTTCGATGAATTCTGGTCGTAGGTCAGGTTCTTCTTCGTCTTCTATGTAGCGGTCTACAACGAATTTTATGGCTGCTGTTTTGTCTTTCAGGTTGTATTTTGCTTTAACGACGTTGAGTACTCTGTTGGTATTTACATCGAGTTCTACGAGTGCTTGGACCATAGGTTGCCTCCTTAGTCCTGCTAAGTCTGACTTATTTATAAGCTTTTCTTCATGCATAGTCTTGGAAAGAGAAAATTCTTTAATAACTGTTGTGGTGATTTTTCCGTAAATCTTGCGATTGTAGGTGGTATGTCCCTTGAAGATAACCTTTTTATACTTCGTTTCTTGCCGTTTATAAGGTTAAAAGTGGTGATCTATGGCTGAAAAAGAAATCATTGATGCGCTTATCCAAAATAATTTGGAGTTGCAGAAGAAGTCTGCTGAAATGATTGATGCGATGTCTAAGCTTACATCTCGTGTTAAGCAATTATTGGATGTTTTTGAGTCTGCTGCCCGTGCTATTGAGAAGGGTGAAGTGGAGGAGCCTTTGGCGAAGAAGTTGAATGATTTGTTGGATCAGAATAAGACGATTGCTCGTGGCTTGTTGTTGTTGGAGAAGTATGTTCGTGATAAGTCTGTTGGTCCTTCGTTCCAGTCGTCGTTTCAGCCTTCTCGTCCTTTGCCGAAGTCTGAGTTATAATCATGGATGAGATTCAGTTCTTGTTTGATGAAATAGAGTCAAAGAATATAGATGACTTGCGTCTTCTTCTTGATGCGTTGAAGCATCCCTTGTTGCAGCGTGATACCTATGTGTTGCGTCAGTTTACGCGGGGTGTTTTGCATGCGATGCGTCATAAGGAGCAAGTGGTTGCTGAGAGAGTTGTTGCAGGTTCGCA
>DATDVL010000017.1:0-51310 GCA_035290025.1 Candidatus Nanoarchaeia archaeon | reverse complement strand
TGGCAGTTTAACAATTCAGCAATTTCTTGCTGAGCTTTTCCTTTTTCATCCCATTGGATGATTAATCCACGCTCTTTTATGGTTATCATACAAATAAGAAGTAGAACTTATTTATATGCGTTTCTTTTGTCGTAAACTAATATAACAGAAGGATGATCAACTAATTCCTCACCCATACGAAACTTAGGAACAGTACCTGCCGCTAAATGCAAATCAGAACTGCCCATAGTCCTTGCCGTCTCCAAAAGATGCTCTAAAACCTTCAACGGCGGACGATCACCATTTTTTTCAAAATCGAAGTTAGACATTAGTGTTTTATTAATCTAAGAACTATAAAACTGTTACTATAAACATTTTCACCCCTCTTCATTGACGAAAACTAACTATCGAAAGCATTAAAAACAGAACATGATAAAATCTTATTCATGATTCGTGTGTTAACACAACAACTGAACACTCTTAGTGATTACGCACAAACACATCTTTCTGTTTTTGATTCCACCCCTGAAGTAACAGAAGCCTTCGGCGTCGTAAACACATCATTCACCCACGGTTATGTCGGTGATACAGAAGAAATACACATCTGCTACCGACGTATACACCAACAACAAAGAAAAGTGGCACAAGGAAACCTCCTCAAAGAAGAAGGACTAGAACACCTTATCGTAACAAGACTTGGAGGACTGGTCATTGCCGCAGAAAGAAAACTTGACGAACGCATGCAACCACAAACCAACGAACCATGGAACATACTTCGTGATGATGAGAAAAAATACTTACCTACCATTCTTGCAACACTTCAAAAGCCACAACAAGAAGTAGCATAATCTTAGCAACTACAGTGCACACCTTAATCATAGACTGCAAAGAATCTAACTAACTTCTGAAAACTATTCGGGATTAGGCATCAAATCAACAGGAGATGTATGACCAATATTCACCAACAAATCAATACCCTTCACAAAAGCAGGATAATCACACGAACCCCAATTCGTATCCAACCAAATAACAACCTTAGCATCCGTCTCCGACTCCAAATATTCTACCAACGGCAACGCGTACGGCTTCAAACCATCAGCACACTGCAAACATATAGTCTTACATTTCTCACGCTTAATATACTGCACCAACTTCTCCAACTCCAGATTATACCCAGGAACTTTTGGCGGCAACATACCATAACCTTCATAAATAACCTCTTATAAATTTACTGCATGAACAAACCCTACCTTATCATAGGAATATTTATAACACTCCTCAGCAGCTGCACCACCACCATGACACAAGTAGAACTACAAACAACAGAAGGAACCATAACCCTAACACTAGCAGCAGACATGCCCATCACTACGAAAAACTTCGTAGACTTAGTCAACAAAGGCTACTATGATAATATACTATTCCACCGTGTCATCAATGGATTTATGATACAAGGAGGAGACCCCACAGGAACAGGAAGAGGAGGACCCGGTTACACCATACTTGATGAGTTTACTAACCACAACCAAAACACTAGAGGGACCATAGCCATGGCAAACGCAGGACCCAACACCGGAGGAAGCCAATTCTTCATCAACTTAGTCAACAACAACTTCTTAGACAGCAAACACCCTGTCTTTGGAACCGTAACCAGCGGCATGGACATCGTCGATGCCATAGCAAGAACACCAACAGACAGCAGTGATAGACCTGTCAAAGAAATAAAAATTATCAAAGCACGCGTACTTTAAAATAATTCTATAAACAGAAACTATAAATATATACAATAACCCTAAAATTATAATGCAACGTAAACTAGCAAAGATAGGACCAAGCACTTTAATGATCAGCATACCCAGCGCTTGGGCAAAAGAACACCAACTAAAAAAAGGAGATGCTGTCAACATCACCACAGAAGGAAAAACACTCACCATTAACCTTGAAGACAAGAAAAAAGAAAAAACGATTATCATCAACGCAGAAAACCTCGACACCATGCTCAACAGAACCATAGGAGCATGCTACAAAAAAGGCTACACCACCATAAAAATACTCTTCCCTGACCACGCACACCTCATCAAACATTACGACTCTATCACCCAATCATGGACGGGCATGGAAGTACTTGAACAAACACCCACTACAATTACCCTCCGACAAATAAGCCCCTTACAAGAAGAAACCTACGAAAGCGTCCTTAACAGAACATTCCTCTTCCTCATAGCAACAAGCCAAGAAGCCTACGAAGCAGCAAAAAACAACGACCAAGAAAACCTTTACCACATCACCCAACGAGACAAAACACAAAACAAGTATTGTGACATCTGCAGAAGAATACTCAACACGAACCATATCAACAACAGCAATGCACACTACTACATTGTAGAACAACTCGAACGACTAGGAGATATTTACCGAGACCTCAGCAAACACTTAAGCACCAACAAAACAGCAATGAACAAGGAACACTTAGCACTCTACCAAGTCATCAACAGCTACCTCCAAGAACTGTACCACTTACACAACAAATTCAACCACACCAATTATGAGCACTTCGGCACCACAAGAAAAAAACTACTAACACAACTACAAACAACACAAGAAAAAGCAAACAAACAAGAAACACACCACCTCAACTACTTCGCCATGCTCATAGAAAATATTTTCGACACGAACGGAACAGAAGCAATCATCAACTTACAAGAACAGGAGTAACATACTTCTCAACCATATCAAGCAACCCACTACTTATCTGCCGAGCAGAAGCACGAACACTCAAAGAACACCACTGCATACGAAAATCGTCATGAGGAGCACGACGCTCAGAAGCAGCAGCAATCTGACACAAACCATTATGCACACGAACACGATAAAACAACTCCTCAGCAGAACTCCGCGGCAACGACGGATACTGCGAAGCAAGCAACGGCCAAACACGCTCAAAGAAACGAGCACCATCAACAGCCATCACTGACAAAGAAGCAACATCCAATAAGGGATCAGCACTACCTGCAGTCTCAAAATCAACCCACACACCACCCTGCAAAACATTACTCAACGCAGCATCACGATGCGCAAACACTTTAGGTAGAGCATTAGATAAACTTTCTAAACGAGACAAAAAAGGATCATACTCTAAAGGGTCAACATGCCAACGACGAACAACACGACGAGAAAACTCCTCATGATAATCATGAACAGACAAACCATCCTTCAATGACTCACCCGCAGCAGCAATAACCAGACTATTTTGTACCGCAGAAACATACTCATTATCAATATTCTGACCATCAACTAATAATTCATCCAAGGAAGGACGATTAACACGACGAGTCACCAGAACTGTACCACCAACATCAAACAGCCCTAACGGTTCTTCACATACCGCATGAGTATCATAATTATCATGTTGTACCTGTTCACACAAACCCTTGGCAATAACAAACTCATTCTGCAAACGACCAGCATCCTGCGCACGCTTAAAAAAATAAGCATCACCCAACAAAGAACTACCCTGAAACAATAACGTCTCATTACGATGAGAAAAGTCACTTACAAAAGAAAGATTGTCACGCTGCATTAAACCATCAAGACTACGACGAAGAAAAACAGTTGAACGATCATCATGTACTGACTCAAACCACAACGCACGCAACAAATCCAATTCAGGACTGTATTGTGGACTATGCTCAAGCGCACGATCAAAACAATGACTAATAAAAGGGTGCAAAAGAGACTGCTTTGTTGCAGAACGAATCAACGAAAGATCATTAGCTAAACGATTTGGCATATGATAAGACAGACCATACACTAAACCCCAACTTAATAGGGGTAGTACCCGATCAAAAAAACCACGACGCAAAGGATACTTAGCACGCAAACGATACCCCTCACGAGCCAACAAAAAAGACTCATCAAGATCACCATCAATTATTGCATGCTCTGCACGCTCCTCCAACACCTTAAAAGGGTCTTTACTATTCTTCACTGCCTCTCGCAAGGACATATGCATTTCTTCACCATCACGCTGCTGCATCATCTGATAAGCAACATGGAAACGGCGAATAACATCAAAAGGATTCCACGAACGCAGACACATAGCCCACAAGGAATCAGCCAACAAATACCCCAAACCACTGGCAAGTAATGCTTTATCAGGAGCATCATGTACCAGACCCCCATAATGCACACCTAAACCAACACCCGCAAGGCGAGAAGCCCAAAACCAACGGTTATGCGAACGACGAGCAGCGAGAAACTCTTTCTCTATTTGAGCACTATCCATACCTAAAAAGAAGAGGCTTGTCTACAAAAAGCTTTTGCCGAAACGTTTAAATAAACCCTTAGCAGACCTTCAATCATGACGTCTAAGAAGAAAATAGAGACACCACCTTCTCCAACACCCGCCGATGACCTCAGTGCAAAACTACCACCCATAACTGATGATATGAAACAAAAATACGACGTCATAAAAACAAAACTAGAAACCTTCAAAACAAAAATACTAGAAAAATTCGACAAGTACATCTTAGGCATTTCTTTACTACCACCAGAGAAACAACCTTTTGAACAAGGCTACCAAACACCACCTGGAACACCCGTACCGAACCCCAATGATATCAGTGTCTTCGTCCTTATTGACGATTCTGAAAGCGACAAGATGAACAAGTACGAACTCCGCGACAAACTCTTAGTCATCATGGATAAAATAGCACTAGAAATTGACAAAAACATCAAACCAGAAGTCATGCTCTTAACAGAACTACGAGAAAGCTTGTTCGACGCAAAATACGAAGTCATGAAACTCATCGGTATGTCAGCACCCATCTACGATCCCAAAGACCTCCTAGCAGCACTACGCATCAGCGAAGTACACAAAAGTATGGTTATAAAAAAGTTCGAAAAATATGTCGTCAGTTACGTAGCCGTAGGAAGTTTATTCCGCGGAGACGCAAAAAGCAATGACATTGATGTAGCAGTCATCATTGATGATACCGACGTCAAACGCATGAGCAGAGCAGAACTCCGCGACAAACTCGGCGCCATTATCAGAAGCATGGGTTATGAAGCATCAGCAATCACCGGCGTCAAAAAAAGTTTCCACATACAAGTCTATATCCTCACTGACTACTGGGAAAGCATCAAAGAAGCAAACCCTGTCATCTTCACCTTCCTCCGCGATGGTGTGCCACTCTACGACCGAGGAACATTCATGCCCTGGAAACTCCTCCTAGAAATGGGACGCATCAAACCAAGCCCCGAAGCTATTGACATGTTCATGGATATGGGAACACGACTCGTCAACAGAGCAAAAGGAAGAGTCATCAGCATCGTCGCAGAAGACATCTACTACGCCGTACTCAACCCCAGCCAAGCAGCACTCATGATGTACGGGATACCACCACCCACACCGAAAGAAACCGTCAAACTCTTAGAAGAACTCTTCGTCAAAAAAGAAAAAATCCTAGAACAAAAATACGTTGACACCCTAGAAAGAATACGCAAATACTACAAAGACATAGAACATGGTACCGTCACCGAAATCAGCGGCAAAGAACTCGACAAACTACTCGCAGACACTGAAGCTTACTTGAAACGCATCGACCAATTATTCAAACAAATAGAAAAACGAGCAGACAAACAAGCAGTACAAGAATTCAAAAAAAGTTTCGAAACAGCACTCCAAGACGTCCTCAAAGAAGAAAAAATAAAAGCAACAGGCAACCTAGAAAAAGACTATGCCAGTGTTATCAAACAACATATCGTACCAGAAACCTTCAAGAAAAACCTTGCCAATATCCAACGACTAGGAAAAAGTATCACACGCTTTGAACAAAACAAGATCATCAGAGAAAACATGTTTTTAGTACGCATACTCGCAGAACACATCCAAAGAAAAAAAGCAGTAGAACTAGAACGAGCACGCATAAGAATAAAATACGGAGAAAAATACGCAGACATTTACCTCCTAGAACAAGAAGCCTTCCTTGTAGAAGAAAGCCTAGAAGGAGAAAAGAAAGTCAACAAAGCAACCATTACCGCCGAAGGAGGCATCACACCCATACAAGAAAGCAACTTCCAAGCACTAGAACACGCACTCGCCAACATGAAAATACCAACAAGAACATTCATCAAAGAACAACTCTTCGAAGACCTCAAAAAACTCTACGGCAACGACTTAGAAATACAACTAGGAAAATAACTATTTCTTACTACTATCAGGGAAAGGCTTCTTCACCCATTGAATGCCATACCTGCTAGCACTTGAAGAATACTTTGCAACATCATGAATATTACTTTGAGGAACGGGCAAGTACACCTGTGGACAGGGAGGTACCATTTGAACATCCTGTGTAGGCGCGGGATCAGCAGGCTTATCATCTTTTTTATTGCCTAGCAATGAAATGAAAGGAATAGAATCGATAACCCTCTCCAAAGAACTTTTTTCTCGTTGTACTTTTGGCTGCACAGCTACTGGCTGGACTACGTCTTTAATTACAGGGCTATCTGTGACTACAACCTTTTGCGGAGGATTTTTTAAAGCTTCTTTATAAGCAGCCTGTCCCAGCAAGATATCAATAGTCTCTTCAAAATCAATAGGCCTACCATCATTAAGACAGAACACACCATTTTTCAAATGCACACCACTAAACAAGTAATCATTACCAGAAGCAAGTACATCAGTTGTTAATTCCAAATCACCTGGCGCAACCAAAACACCTGTAAAATCTTCTTCAACAGTTTCATACGTAACACGTAGCTTCTTACTTTTCCTTACACCAGATAAGAACTCATAGACATCAGCCTCAGCAACACCCTGGGTATCAACGCCAATGACTTTTCTAAAACGCAATGTATACACATTATTATTCACGGGCTCACACTTTTCAATAACATCAAACTCATTTGTTAATCTTGCAACCATTTGTGCGTATGTTTCTTGCGGAGGCACGATGGGCACAACAGGAACAGGACTGACAGGAGGGACTACAGGTAGAGCCTCAGGGACTGGCTCAACAACTGGCACAATAACACTAGGAATATCTTCAGGCACTTGCTCAGGCACAACATCTTCTGCTTCTAGAACCACAGGCATAGGAGCATTATCTCTAAGACTATCATTCATTTCCGTTAATGCAAAAGCGCCTACGACAGAAGCAAGCGTTGCAACAGTAAGTACTTTTTTGTTCATTCTTTACTCCTTAATAATGGTTACATTGTATTCTTTCTTCTTTAAAAAGATGTCGGTTCTACAGTCCAGCATACTCATCGCAATGTTTATAAAGCAAATTTTCAGGAACAAAGGTACCATGGTCCAAGCACTTATTACTAACTTCCGCAGAGGAAAAACAACCCAGCAAGAACGACAAATGATCATCAAAATACCTGGGGTTGACAAGAAAAAAGCAGCAACCTACCTTGGGAAAAAAGTCACCTGGAAAACACCTGGCGGAAAAGACAAAAGCATTAATGGACATATCAGCAGAGTTCACGGCAACAACGGAGCCATGAGCGTCATCTTTGAACGAGGCATGCCAGGCCAAGCCATAGGCACCATCGTTGAGGTACAATAATGGCAGGACTACGACCCGGACACACAATCAGAAAGATAAAACGAGCCTACACCAGAAAAAGTAAGTTCAAAAGCAAAGGTTATGTCAAAGCAGTACCCCACAGCAAAATCGTACGATTCATCTTCGGAGACATTACCAGAACATTCACCCACCAACTAGACTACATCTCAAAAGACGACATCCAAGTACGCCACAACGCACTCGAAAGCGCACGTCAAATACTCACCAGACACTTAGAAGCAAACCTAGGGAAAAACTTCATCCTGCTCATCAGAGGCTACCCCCACCATGTCGTACGAGAACACAAAGCACTCACCGGCGCAGGAGCAGACCGTATGAGCCAGGGTATGGCACACGCCTTTGGAAAACCCGAAGGAGTAGCCGTACAAGCACACCGAGGAAAAATACTTTTCAGCATCCACGTCGACAAAAACGACATTGACAAAGCACGAGCAGTACTACAAAAAGCAAACTCACGACTACCCGGACACTGGCAGATAGCCGTCAGCGAAGGACCAAAACCTGTAACAGGAAGACAATAAGATTCACAATTCTTAAAAAGAAACTAATCCTCGACTGATCATGAAGTTTTACCCGACACTCAATGACTACATCACAGGACAACAAGCAAGACTAGCAATATTAGCAACAGCAAACTTGCCAGAACAAGGAGTTATTACCCGCGTACTAGCAGCTGGTCAAACCTCAGGCAATGCTTACTCCTTAACACAAGAAGTAGACCGACTAAGCATTGATTGCTTAGGAATACTTGCAGACCGCCACCACCGATCATTTACTCTATCAACAGGAAGAGAACGAGAACTCTACCACAAAGGAACAAGCATTAGAGAACATAGACATATTTTTGCAGTATCAGGATATGACTGCAGAGTTTTATCAGAACGACTTGGCGTAGCAATAACACCAGAATTATTAGGAGCAAACATCGTCATTGAACGAGACGATGGTCAAGACTACTCACTAACAGCAGCACCCCAAGAAACCTATTTCGTCATAGCACCACCCGGAATATCACAACAACCAAAACCACCCATCGCCGTACTCGTACGCCACGCACAACAAGAAGGATGCGGCGTTACAGGAAAACTCATAGCTGATACCCATGGCAAACCAGAACTCACTAAAAAATTTGTAGACGAATCAAAAACTCATAGAGGCATTGTCTGCAGAATAGAATACCCAACGCCTGTAGAAGAACAACCAGCAGTACTCCAACCAGGACAACGTGTCTTCTTCCGTTACTCTATGGGTATAACACCCTAATGGCACGAGGAATAATCTTTGATCATGACGACCTTCTTGCAGAAACAGAACCTCATCACTGCAGCAGCACCATAGAAATGTTAGCACACCACGGCATACCCCTAACAGAAAAATACTATTATGAATTCTGGGTAAAGAATGGGGGAGACTTAGCAGATTTTGTCAAACAACAAGGAGCAACTGTAGACATTACCCAACTGCGTAGAGAACGAAGAACACTTTACCACGAACTCTTACGAAAACACCTTGTACCCTTCAACCAATCAGACATTGTCGTACAAACACTTCATGCCCATTACCCCCTAGCAGTCGCCAGCGGATCATTCAGTGCAGACGTCAGACTATCACTCCAACTCATGGGTATAGAACACTACTTTAGAACAATCATCACCAAAGACGACGTGACCAAAAGCAAACCCGACCCTGAAGCATTACACCTTGCAGCCCAACGATTACACCTAGCACCAACACAACTCGTCGTTATTGACGACGCACAAAAAGGTATACAAGCAGCACACGCAGCAGGCATGAAAAGCATAGCCATACCTACTACGAGAACACAATACCACGACTTCTCACTAGCAACCATAATCCTAGGAACCATACAAGACGTAACACCAGAACTCATAAGCAGCATCTAACAAATAACTTTTTATAAGTCCCCCTACTCAACAAAAGCCTATGCACATCGCCTGGCTCCACCAACCCAACAATTTCACCACAGAAAAGCTACAACTTCTTAACAAACTTGCAGAACAAAAACTACCCGTACCCCAAGGATTTGTCATCACACCCGAAGCCTACCAAGCATTCTTGCAGCACAATACTATAGACCTTCCTGACTCAGCAACGATAAACCCCGACGATGAAGAAGCAATAAGCAAAACCATCCAAAACTACCACCAACACTACCAACAAGCAACCTACCCTGAAGCATTACAACAAGCACTCTACGAAGCATACGACCAACTATTCATCGACCAAGACATCTACAACCACTTAAGCAAAGAAGCACTCAATATCATAAAAACAGGCAGAGAACTACCACGCGTCATCATCAGAACAAGCACTATCAATGGAGAAGGAACAACACAATACCACATCAAAGGAAAAGAACACCTCCTAGAAGCCATAAAAAAAGCATGGCTATCAACACTCCCCAACACAGCACCAGAATTATTAATACAAAAAATGGTCACCCTAGAAAAAAGCTGCATCATCCACGACGAAGAACAACCTATCATAGAAGCAGCACTCGGCAACCCCGAAGCAATAACAACCAAGCTCATACAACCCGACATTTATACCCTAACACCTGAAGGCATCACCAAAACCATCAACCGACAAGACTTCCTCCTCAGCAGAGACCACATAACCGGCACACTCAACAAAAAACCAATCTATTACCAAGGAACATACCAAAAACTCACTGACCAAGAATTACAGATTATACTACAGCTCTACAAAACTATCAAACACTATAATCCAGAACCTGTAACTATAGAACTCGGCATTACTAATAGCCAATTAACTATCCTTACCATCAAACCATTCCACCTGCAACCACCATTCATAGAACAAGCACTCACCCAAGCAAACAACCACCACGAACACCAAAAGACAACCAAAGAAGACACCACGACCATCACCGAAATAAGCGCTTACCTGCAAACACCTGCAGCATACCAAACCTGCGACGGAGCCTATACTACACTTTCCATTGATAACCTAGCTAATATTATCCAAGACTACCAACAAAAATACCTCTGGTACGCACTTACTAACCTAGCAGACATACCCCACATACGACAACTCCATGACCAAGGCTACAACAACCTCGGCATCAGCATCACCAACCCCCCCAGCACAGAAATCATCAAACAAACAAAAAAAGCACTCAAAAAAGAAGGACTAGAACCCCTAGAAGAAATAGAACTCGGCATCACCGTAGAAGCACCCAGCACGATCTACCTCTTAGACGACATCGAACGAGAAGGCATAGACTTCATCATCGTCAACCACCAACAACTCGCACGCAACAGCCAAGGAACAGAACAACCCGACTACAAACACAAAGGCTACCTCAAACTCTTACACCACCTCGTCAAAGAATGCAAAATACGCAACATAGAAATAAGCATCGCAGGAAACTTCGACGATGAATTATTAGACTTCTTGATAAAAATAGGATTTGACACCATTATTGTACCACCAGAACACCTCGAAGAAACAAGAAAAAACGTTGCACGAAGCGAAAAAAGACTCCTCTTAAGTGTGGCAAGAAAAGACATAAAAGAATTATAAAAAAAAGAAAAAAAGCCTTTATCTGACGAAAGGCTGATACTGATACTTATTTCTCGTATTGTTCTGCACAGGCTGTGGTTGTATAGCAGGAGTTAACCAAGGGTCAACAGTACTAACATCACCACTAATATCACTACCAACATAAATTGTTTTTGCATCAGGTGCATCAACATTTACGATGTGACGATTGTCATTGTAGGTTGCGGGTGCAGTATTTGGTGCTCCACCAACTATTGTCATCTTTATAGGCAACGGTGAAATGGTACAACCCGTCAATCCTGTAGCCAAAACTAAACTTGTTAATGTTTTCTTTCCTATCATTTTTGTTCCTCCTTATCGATCCTTATAGACTAATCGTACACGACGATTGTCATTACCATACTGCACAGTGGTAGCATCAGGACCTTGCGGTACTTTCAAGCTATCAATAATTTCAGCTTCCCAAACAACTGCGCCAACATCTACACCTTTAACAGACATACGTCCACCTGGTGCAGTAACAGGTACAGGGTGCAATCTCAACTTACCCACAGTCGTATCCAACTGAGTAATAGGCAATTCTCGTCCAGTCATAGGATCAAATAATCTATCCTGTGTCATGACATCGAAACGACCTGTAGCACTATACTTTGCCTGCATTTCAGCAAGACCACGTGCATACCCTGTTGTATCTCCCACCTTTGTACCTTCTACAATACCTGCTTGTTTACCTTCTTCTAAGCCACTTGCTTTACCACTTGAACAGCCAGCATAAGCTCCTAAACTAGCTAACCCAATGGCAGCAACAGCTCCACCAATAATCTTTGCCATAGACATGTTATTTCCTCCTGTACTGGGCGAACCAGTATTTGATTGTGTACTTACACCACTTGAAGGTGCTGGACTTGGATTTACATAACCAGGACAACCGGGTTGACTATTGTCACACGGATCGTTATTGCAAGTCGGACAACTAAAATTTAAAGTACTAAAAGGGTTTACATAACCTGGACAGTTATAATTACTCTGATCACACGGATCATTTCCACAATTTATGCAGTTTACCATTTTTTTCCTCCACTCTTCAGTGATAATAATAGTATATCTACACGCGCTACCTATTTAAATCTTTCTATTGTTGTTACTCTTATGTGACTACAGAATCATAAGGTTTATATACCAGTTACGACTATTACTCCTACTATGACAAATCAAGAGGTATACTAATCATGGAATGTTTCAAATGCACTTACGAATGGACCAGCAGAACAGAACAACCAAAAAGCTGCCCCCGATGCAAAACAAGACTAGACTTCGGAAAAGCAATAACGATGGAGATCAAACAATAACATGGCATACACACTCAAAGAATGAACAGCAAGATACAAAAGCGCAGTTGATATCTTAGACACGTCTATACACGAAAATTATCTCGCTCTCAAAGCAGCATTAAAACCTGCAACAGGAGCACTCGATATTAACAGCCGTATACCCGCAGCAGACCAAAAAAAAGTTGCAGAAAAACTCTACTTACAATTACGAACATGGTTATTTAAACAAATAGCAGGAACAGATACATTCACGGTAACACCCGAGTTTGAAGGAGAAATGGACCTAGCCATGGAACAATACCTAGGCATTAGTAAAAAAATCATAGAACGCGTCGTCAAAGAAAGAACCATTGCAGAACTATTCGCTAACGTCTACACACCACTCGCAAACCGAAGAGCAGAAAATGTAAGCGTAGCACGATGGAATGGCATAGACGAAGCAGAAAAAGCAACAGCCATAACAGACTTCAAACGAAGAAGCGGACTTACTACACAAGTAGACCAATACAAAAATGATCCAGCACGCATGGGAAGAGCATTCGCTAAAGCAGTAACCTTCGCCGATGATGTAACCGGCAACGTGGACTTCACCAGAGACTTAGAAAGAATCGTAGAAAGCGAAAACTAAACCACGAGAGAACATGACTAGCGTAACTCTCGAAACCATTACTCAAAGACTTAATACACTTATAGAACCACTCCTCTTACGAAGAGCTGACGGCACATTCGACGAAACAGAAGAAAGCAAGCATTTACGACGAGCATCAGGATTCTGGCCAGGAGAAGTATTCTCTGGAGCAACAACTTGGGCATTCAAACACGAACTACCACCTGACTGGGAAAGCACACAACAATACTTATTCCATTGGATAACTACTCTTAAAGAAGTAACCTACCCTGCATTCAGATGTATAGGATTCTACTACGACCAAACATTTTTAGGAACAACACCAGAAGCACTCTACGCAGCAGTCACAGCAACACTTGCGACCACACCTAAAAAGCCATAATACTAAAACTTACCATCACGCTTCTGCTTCTCAATAAACTCTTTCATCACACGAACAAACTCCTCAGACTTTGCACGTAACTCATCATAATACTTACCAGAAACTTCCTTAATTTCACGATGCACAATACCCTTAAACACCCGAAACAACTCAGCCATCATACGAGCATGCTTCGGCTTAATATGACCATGACCCGCCAACTTAGCATCAACCAACTCAGCAACACCCGAAGGATTAGGAGGGATTTCACCAATAACCATCAACGCAGCATGACCCGCATCAACAGCAGCCCAATACAAATCAACAACAGCCGTCAACAAGTTCTCACGAGACCGCGCCAACGAAGCAGGAGCCAACGTGAAATACGTCCAAATAGCCTCACCTGTAGGACGAATACGACCCTGCTCCAACAAGGCCTGCAACGGATCAAAAAAGCCTGTATCAATAACAGCAACACCATACCGCAAAACATTAATCGCAACAGGATCACCCGCACGAACATACTCCCACCACGCAGACAACTTCATACTCTGTATATGTAAACGCTGCGGATCAACATCCTTAACAGCACGAGCAAGAATCAGACGATACGCCTCAACAACCTCCTGAGCAAAAGGATAACGAACATCATCAACCACCACTAACACATCCAAATCACGATGCTTCTGACCAGGATTTTTCACCGAAGAACCAAACAAGACAACACAACGCAAAAAAGAACCAAACTCTTTATAGAGAATACGAGCAAACTTACGAACAACATCCAAATCCTCACCTAAATAACGAGAACTATTCTTCTTATCACCCTTAGGAATATCAAACTTCATCCTCTTTTAACCCAAAAATACTAAGAAAACAAGCTATATAAAGGTTATTCTACAAACTATAATGCACACTTACCAACAAATTTATTCTAAAGGAACCTGCGACCACAACGTAAATTCTTTGGAAGGAACAACACCCTCACCCACCAGATAATTAGGACCTGGCGTACCACCAAAGTACGAACCCTGAATATCCGTCCAGGAACGAGACGAACGATCTGTACGATAGATAGGAGAACCTGACAATGCCAAAGCAGACGTCCAAGCAGTATGAAACTGCCCCTGCTTCTGACCGCCAGGCTCAGCAACATAATGACCCTTATAACCACCCTTCTCCAACTGCTGCAACAACTCCTTAATAGGAGCATTACCCTCACCCACACGCAAATGCTCATCATGATAACCAAAATTATCAGAAATATGAATATTACCAATAACCTTATCCTTCACCATCTCCTTAACATTATCTACTAACCACTTGTTAAACTGATCATCAGAACCCTGAAAGTGCTTACGCCAATTATTAATATGACCAACATCTAATGTGCCTTGAATATGATCCTGAGCAATATCCAAAGCCTTCTTTTCCGAAAGCTTCCAATTACCATAATCATCTTTACCTTCCTTCTCACGCAACTTCTCCGCCATCTGCTGACGAGACTCTTGAATCAACTCACGCATCTCCTTAGGATGAGAACCATACGACTCTGTCTGCCAACCCTCAGGAGCAACAAACAAATTACGATCCAAAGGACGACCCTCATCTTTACGCTTCTGCTCAACCTGATACGCATACAACGCAGCATCAGCATACGACTTCGCAGCCTGCTTCACACCAAACTCACCCAAAGAAACAACACGATTCTTAATCAAATCCTCAGCCTCCTTCAACTGCTGACGAGCAGCATTAGCAACCTCAGCACCATACGACATCTGCTTCTCAACACGATTCTTCTCCTTCTCCAAAAAATCAATAGGATCAACCGTATCAGGAGGAATAAAATTACCCGTCTTAACCTCACGCTTCATCTCCTCCCACTTCTCATCAGCAGTAACCTTATCAAAATTCTTGTACGTCTCCGCCTTTAACTTCTGATAAAAACCCAAAGACTTCTCAATCTTCTCACGAACTTCCTTAGCCTGCTGAAACTGGATTTCATACTCATCAGCCTGACCACGAGCACGCTCCAATTCCTTAGCCTTCTGCTCACGGAAAAACTGTTTAGCAACACTTTCTTCAGAAAGTTCTCTACCTTCAGCCCTAGCCTTCTCTTGTTCACTCTCTAAATAACCAGCAAACGTCTGCGTCTTAAACTGAATCTCACCACGCTCATCAACCTTATACAAAGGAAGATAACGCTTCTCACCCGTCAAATCATTTATTAACACTTTACCCTTATTATCCTTCATCTCTACATAACGATCATACTCAGGAGTAAAAATTTTCTCATCACGCTTCACCTGATCAATAATCTGGCCAGACCTCTCATCAACCAAATAAATAACCGACTTATCACCCTCTTCCGCAAACTGCTGAAACTTATTCTTCTTACCATCAGCCTCAGCCTCAATATGCTTATACTCGCCAGGACGATCAACATCAAACACGGGACGAGGAAACTCATCCGTATGGACAACAACAGCACCACCACTAGCAACATCAGCAGCAAAATCAATAGCCTTCTTGACCTCATTCACGCGCGACTGCGCCAACGCAGGATCAAAACGACCACGACCATCAAAACCTGACAACGGACCAATGTTAGGAGCAGCATGCACAGAAATTTCTACCTCATTAATTTTCGCAAGCAAACGCATCTCCTCACGCTCATCACGACCAAACGTTTCTGGAGAAGGGGCTTGTTTACCTTGAGACTTACCTGTACCTGTAAAACCCAACTCCACCAACGAAGCACCAGCAAAAATGTTCGCCTTCAAACCCTCAGAAACATCACCAACACCATGAGAAACACCCAAACGGCGCAAACCATCCTTCGTAGACTCATCAAAAATACCACGATCATTCGCATTAACATAATCAGACTCAAAACCAGCCATACATCACCCTCATGGCGTCATCATCCGATGCGCCTTCTTAAACACCGTATACAACACCTTAGCATCAGTCTTAGCAGCATCCTTCGCCAAAGCAGCCTCTTCCAGCTCCTGCACATTCGTTAACTTTGGCTTCTCCTTCTCTTCCTTCCTATCATCAGACGACCAAGAAAAAGGAGCCTTACCAATCTCAGCAAAACCAGAAAAAATAGCCTTAAACGGATCAAAAACAGACTCACCACGCTTCTTAGCCTCCTTCGGCTTCTCCGGAAACAACGTCTTCAACTCCTTCAAATTATACAACGTAGCAGCCTCCGTCAAATACTTCTCCAAATCATCCTTCAACGCACCCACTGTCTCATCAATAGCTGTCAACACATCAAAAACATCACCATCCTGAACCTGCTGATATTTTTTTAAGGAATCCTTAGAAGCAACAAAAGCATCAATAATAATCTTCGTATGACCCGTATGAATAGCACCACGCTGAAACTCCTGCTGAAACGCCATCTGCGGAATAGCAACATGCGACAAACGAACACGCAACACAGGAATATTCTCAACAAAATCCTTCTCCAACTTTTGATCCTTCTTACGAACCGCCAACAATTCCAACTCGATCTTGGACGTATCAAAAGCAGTAACAATATCATACTTATTCAAATCAGCAGACTGCTGCAACTTACGAACATTCTGCAAATACGGCTTCAACCAAGCAGCATACATCTTAATAACATTAAATTCTTGCGCCAAATACGACAAGACGAAACGACGACGCTGACGAAGCTCCTTATCCGTAGCATCACGCCACAACAAATACTGCTCCAACTTACGCATCAACACCTCACGAACCTTACGATTAATACCCATGCCTTCATACCCCGCAACAGCAGCAGCCATATCCTCACGCTTACGAACAAACGTATCAAAAAACAAATCAGGAAGCGTAACAAAACCCACCTGAGAAGCCAAACCATAAACCGAACCAGGATTCTTACCACCACCCTCAACCAAATCGACCCAGATACCCTTCAACGCAACATCAGCACCCTTCGCATTCTTATCATCCTTAAGGATACCATCATAATACCCCAAGCGCTCATCCAAAATACGCAACTCACGAACAATCTGAAATAAATCCTTAATGAACTTACCAATATTTGCCATGTACGTGGAAACACGATCCTGCTGCGCAGCCTTCTTCTGCTCAACATTACCCCAATACGAAGATGTCTCTGCAGAAGAATACACATCACGAACCTTAATAATCTCACCCAACGGCGGATAAAAATTCATACCATACGGACCAGACTTCTCCAACAAACGAATCATCCAAAAATAATAACGCTCAACACCCGATGTGGGAGCATCAATCATCAAACGAAACGTATCACCCGCAGGTTTACCTGGAACATCAGGCTTAACAACAGGCTTCTCATCCTTCTTCTCTTCAACAGGAAACAACTTTTGCAAAAAACTCATCTGTCCGAGCACCTCTTCATAGACAAGATTTAAATAGTAAAACCCAGTTATAAGCCTTTGCATGGGCATATTCGGCAAGAAAAAAGAGGAACGATTAGTACCAGAACTGAAAACACCCGAGCAACAACTCCACCCTTTACTGACACCACCCATCCTAGACTTAGCAAAAGAATTCAGCCTCCTTAATACCAAACTCGACCTGATCAACGCACGACTAGAAAATTTACACCAACGACTAGCAAGCCTAGAAAAAACTACCTACGACCAACAACGAAAACAATGGTAAACAAATTCTGGATTATCAGTATTATTATACTCTTCATTGATCAGATTACTAAATACATCGCACAAAACACTCTAGCCTATGTAACCAACACCGGAGCAAGCTTCGGCATATTGTACGGCAACAACACCTTGCTTAGCATACTTGCCATTATTATCATGCTTGCACTTATTTACTACCAAGAACAAGAACCCCACTTCGCCTACCCGTTCATTATGGGAGGACTACTTGGCAACTTAACCGACAGAATACTTTATGGCCATGTCATAGATTTTATCAAACTACCCTACATTACCTTCCCCTATTTCAACATCGCAGACACTGCAACAACCATCGGCGGCATATTATTACTCTACAGCCTGGGAAAAGAATTATACCAACGCACCATACAACCCAAAAAACACCTTAATCTCCGCAACTAAGGCCTCAACCTCACCACGAAAATTCTTCTCCTGACGATCCAAACGATCCTTCAAAAGATAATCCTCAAACCACTTCTTAACATACCCCAAAAAAGAACTATCATACCCTCTTGCACGATCCATAAATGCAAAAATCTGAATCTCAAACGTACCCTTCATCAACTTGGTCTGCACACCATTCTTCTCCACTTCAACTTCCTTTATACCCAACAAGAAAAAATCAATTTGGATAACATGCTTCGCATACGAATCCTCATCACGTGAACATTCCCAACGAATCTCCAACGACTGCGAACCAGAAGCATCAGACATCTCGCGATACTCTGTCTCTTTCGCCGAGTAGCCCATAGCCTCAAACCAACGCCACATACGTTTATACAGCTCTTTTAAGTCTAACGTAGCAGCATCAGCTTTTACTTTAAAACCCTCAACAATAAACTTCTTTGCCATAACACCTCTTCAACCATCATCATTTAAAAGGATTATAAATACCTTTGCAACTTCCAGATAACTATTCTTTAGTAGTTGCAATAAAAAGATTTAAAAAGACCACTATCTACTTAAGGAATATGGACATTGGAACACTCACTGAAGGGACATATGTACGCTTAGACAAAAATCGTGGTAACTCTATAGGCATTGTTTCAGGAATAACTACAGGAGAAAACCCTACACTTACAGTGGTACACTATGGTAATATCCAAGAAGTTCCTTCTTATAAAAAAGATACTACAACAATTCCCTTAACTGACTTCAAAGCAAAAGGACAAGTCATAACACCTTTCCAATTTGTCGCAACACTAAACTTGACTTCAAGAACATTCGAAGAACCTAATTTTAAGCTTGCGCAGGCTATGCGTCACGCATTGAGAGATCGTGTTGCTTCTCTTGTTAATGAAGTACTCAATCTTGGAGAGCATGATGGAAAGGAACTCCTCAAAGAAAAAGACCGAGGCACAGGGTCAGGAGTTTATGTCGTCCAAGGAGTTTACCGTGTAGGAACTATAATTTATGAAGCAGTAAGCATGCACCCACGCCTCGAAGAAAAAACGTTAGCCATAATATTACATGAAACACACGCACTTCATACAGGAAAACGTTTAGGAAGAATAGAACCCATAATCGACGGCGACCCCATTCACCATTTTGATGTCTACGAAATGCCTAAAGGTACAAACATCCCCACCTTAGACTTTAGATTTATGGAACTTTCTTGATAAAAACAAACCTTAATAAATAGTAATCACTACTCTAAAATCATGAAACCACTCCTTTGGTTAATACTCTTACTTTTCTTAGCAAGCTGCGCCTACAACGCAGAAGTCATTACCATTGACCCCATTATAGCATCACAAGAAGAGCAACCTATAGAACAACCATTACCACCAATACCACCCGTTCTCGAAGAACCACAACCAGAAACAGCCCTAGAAGAAGTACCCACAGAAGAAGTACCCGAAGCAACATTGTATACCTATGAAGCAACCGTCCTAGGAAAAGCAACCGGAGAATCAAGCTACCGCGTACGAACAACCTACAACAAAGACCTACGCATATTCACCCGAGAAAAACTAGCAACTGGCGACAAAATACGATTCACCATAGACACAGACAATATCGTACAAGACTTAGAAATCCTTGAAGCAGCAGCCACTACCGAACGTTACCACTAACACAACTTGTAACCCACACGAACAACACGCAACTCATCAAAGAAATCAACCTTACGCAAATCAGAACAGACCACAAACATCTTATTACGATCCTCAACCAAAGAAAATTTATCCAGGTCTATCACTATACCCTCATCATCCAACCATTTCCGCGCATCACGACGACTCAAAAAATGCATACACCCAGGAACAGGCAAGAACATATAAAGATTACCACCACATCCATAACACTTAAAAAGGTCCAGAAAAGCACAAAAAGAACCTATCTCGGAAAAAAACAGAACATGGAACCAACCATTAGTAACGTCCCAAAACACATCGGCATTATTCTCGACGGCAACCGCCGCTTCGCAAAGAAACTCATGGCAAAACCATGGAAAGGACACGAATGGGGAGCAGACAAAATAGAACATGTCCTCGAATGGTGCAGAGAATACCACATCCCAGAACTCACCCTCTACGTCCTATCACTAGAAAACTTCAACCGACCAAAAAAAGAATTTGACTACTTGATGGACGTCTTCAGAAAAACATTCAAAAAATTAGAAACAGACACACGCATAGAAGAACACGACATCAAACTCCGATTCATAGGAAGAACAAACCTCCTGCCAGAAGACCTCCAAGAACAAATGAAAAAGATAACGGCACGCACAAAAAATCACACCCACTACATCATCAACTTCGCCATCGCCTACGGAGGACGAGCAGAAGTCGTCGACGCCGTACAAAAACTAGCAAAAGAAGTACAAACAGGAAAAGTACAACCCGAGGAAATCAACGAACAAAGCATCACTAACCACCTCTACATGCAAGACGAACCAGACCTTATCATCAGAACAGGTGGAGAAAAACGATTAAGCAACTTCCTCCTCTGGCAAAATAGTTACAGCGAACTCATATTCTTAGACGTCATGTGGCCAGAATTCGACAAACAACACTTCGTACAATGCCTAGAAGACTACAGCCAACGACAACGAAGATTCGGACAATAACTACGCAGCACTAGAAGCAGCAGTTCTATAAGCAGCATTCATAACTACACGCTCAACCGTACTAGATAAACAACCTAATTGTTGAGGGATGCGCAACACCTGCGGAGTAAATCGCAGCAAAGCATCAACCATATCTTGGCCACCACCCGTCATTGCAACTAAAGGAGGAACTTGCCCACGGCGCTCATACGCAGCACAAAAACCAAGAAAACCCTGACCGTTACAAAGCACAGTAACATCTGGTTGTGCACCTAAGACTAGACCAACCAACATATCATTTACTTCAGGACCAACCTCAAAAGCACGCTTCGTATACGACCCATCAGGTCTTACGATTCTGCCTGGGCGTTCAAGACCATAAACTACCTGATGTCCTGCTTCTTCTAAACGAGCCCTTACTAAAGGAAGTATATCCTGCTCCGTACCTATAAGTGCTACTCTTCGAGACATACCCTTACTATAGACAAACTGCTTAATAAAGTTTTCTGTCATAGTACTACCTATTGGTAACTACGAACAATCTACCGACGCATTTAAAAGAAGAAAAGCACTACCCCTACAAAATGACCAAGCTAGAAACAGCCATAAGAAAACACACCCTAGACAACGCCATAAAATACGAAGGAAAAGCAAACCGGGGATCAGTCATAGGAAAAATTATTGCAGAATACCCTAAAGAAAATAAACAACAACTCATCAAAAACGTACAAACTATCATCAACGACATCAACAGCAAAACACTCGCGGAACAAATAAAGTTAGCACAAAAAGAATTCCCAGAACTCTTCGAAAAAAAAGAACATATTGAAGAAGAACGCGTACTCCCTGCACTTCCCAACGTTAAAAAAAATGTTGTCATGAGATTCGCACCCTACCCATCAGGACCACTCCACATCGGCAACGCACGACCAGCATTACTCAACGACGAATACGTAAAAAAACACAAAGGAAAATTACTTTTAGTTATTGACGACACCATCGGCAGCGAAGAGAAAAACATCGAACCCGACGCCTACAACCTCATACCCGAAGGACTACAATGGCTAGGCGTCAACTACGACAACAACATAATCTACAAATCAGACAGACTCGACATTTACTACCAATACGCAGAACAACTCATCGACAAAGGAGCAGCCTATGTATGCACTTGCCCATCAGAACAACTACGAGAAAAACGAGCAGCAGGAATAGCCTGCGGCTGTAGAAGCCAAACTCTAGACATCACCAAAAAAGCATGGCAAGCCATGTTCACCCAACCCGAAGGAACAGCAGCACTACGCATAAAAACAGACATACAACACCCCAACCCCGCATTCAGAGATAGAGTACTCTTCCGCATCTGCGAACGAGAACACCCCAAAGTAGGGAAAAAATACCGCGTATGGCCCATGCTAGAATTCAGCTGGGCAATTGACGACTACCTCCTCGGCATCACCCATGTCATCAGAGGAAAAGAACTCATGATAGAAAGCGACATGGAACGATTTATCTGGAACATCTACGGATGGCAAGGACCAGAACTCCTCCACGCAGGGCTACTACAATTCGAAGGAGTAAAACTCAGCAAAAGCAAAAGCAAACAAGAAGTCAAAAGCGGAACATACACAGGATGGGACGACCCACGAACCTGGAGCCTCCAAAGCCTCCAACGACGAGGATTCAAACCCGCAAGCATAAGAACATTCATCCTCAACTTCGGCATGAACCAAACAGAAATAACAGTACCTATAGATGCACTCTACAGCGAAAACAGAAAAGCCATCAATAACGAAGCCAACAGATACTTCCTTGTAGAAACCATGAAAAAAGTAATAATCAATAGTGTACCTGGAAAGCAAACACACGCACCACTCCACCCCGAAGACAAACAACGAGGAACAAGAACACTCAACCTAGGAAAAGAATACTACGTTGACGATGACATCCAACCAGGAAAAACTTACCGACTCATGCACGGATTCAACTTCAAAGACAGTAATTATATCAGCACTGACGTCGACCAACAACTCAAAGCAACCATGATACACTGGCTACCTGTAGAAGAACACCTCATCAAAGTAACCATCGTCATGGACGACGGCAGCATCAGGCACGGATTCACCGAACCTGGAATCATGCAACAAGAAGAAGGAGATATTATACAATTCGAAAGAAAATACTTCTGCAGCATAGACAAAAAAGAAAAAGACCATGTCACCCTCTGGTACCTCCACCGATAAAACAGACGAAGCATTCCTGGAAGAACTCGTCACCCTCTGCGACGAAGTCATCACCCAAGGATTCCCAGAACTCACAACAACAACCATCTACCTAGACCTCAAAGACGATGACGACGGATCCATACAAGTAGAAGCCTACGAAGACGGAGACTACCTCATAACCTTCAGAAGACTATTCAAACAAGCACCACCAACAGTTCTCCACGGAGGACTAGCACACGAAATGAGCCACATCGTAAGAGACACGCGACGACGAAAAAAAAGACCCAGCAGCGAACAGCTATTCCTACAACGATATGACCATGATCTAGCCTACACAAAACGCTACGAACGACGTATCGACCGAGAAGCACTACGACGAGGATTTGGCAAAGAAATATATGCTATCAACCATTACCTACAAACACTTGGCATACCACAACAAGGCATAAGCATTCAAGAACTAGAACATTACAAACCTGCAGCATAAAAAAACAAGTTCACAACCCTTAAATAAAACTGGAAAACACCAAAAATCTATGAAAAACCCTTTCTTTACCATTGACGACTATATCATGCAAAGCGTCAACACTATCAACCAATACTGGAACTGGACAACAGGAAGAACAAAAACAGAACTAGCAGACCTTTGTTTTCTAACTTATGGAATAGAAGGAGCATATATG
Source organism: Candidatus Nanoarchaeia archaeon (assembly GCA_035290025.1). Taxonomy (GTDB): domain Archaea; phylum Nanobdellota; class Nanobdellia; order SCGC-AAA011-G17; family DATDVL01; genus DATDVL01. The sequence continues at coordinate 27,228 of DATDVL010000017.1, read as the reverse complement.
ATGACACTTGGACCAGACTTTAAGCCAGATTTAGGAGGAACCCTACTGGCGCTAATTCCTTTATTTTCTGCTGGTGTATTTTGCAAAGGAAACCATCTACTCCACCAACTTGAAGAAAGAAGAAAGGAAAACACACTGAACCTGAAAGCAGAAATAATTAAAAGAAGGAACAAAATGCTTGCCTATACTTTAGGAATACCAGGAGCTTTAGCACAAATAGTAATCCACACACAGCCAGCATTACCTCAGGATACTTGGAGTACATTACGAGGAGATCATGCAATATTATCCGCTGCAAGTTTTACACTAGGATTCCTTGTCAGTACAGCCGATAACCTACCACCACGGAAAAACTGTCTAATACGAGGCATAGAACATATAGCCAACTACTACCAAACCAGCCATGCAACTACCTAAAAACCACCGATACCTTTTTAAAGCATCTTCAAAAGAAAATAAGTAAACCTATGACCTGTGGAGGGAAATACAATGGCACAATCTAAAGAACTCATCGATAAGGCCTACGAGGCAATAGAAATAGCAAAGAAATCTGGAAAAATTAAGAAAGGAAGCAACGAAGTTACCAAAGTTGCTGAACGAGGAACAGCAAAACTCGTCCTGTATGCAGAAGACGTCAATCCTAAAGAAGTCATCATGCACCTGCCCTTACTCTGCAAAGAAAAAAATATTCCCTGCATTGCCGTACCCAGCAAAGAAGAATTAGGAGCAGCAGCAGGACTAACCGTCGCAACAGCAGCAGTAGCCATCACCAAAGAAGGAGATGCAAAAGCACTTCTTGATGAACTCACAAAAAAAATAAAAGCATAACATGGAACCCACCAAAGAATTACCCCAGAAAAAACCCGCAGGAAAACCACCTGCAGTTGCTGGAAAGCCCGCAACAGAAGAAAGAGGAACACAAACTATCAAATTTACCACCGCATTCCCTGCAACTGTTGAAGAAATCGTCGGAAGAACAGGAACACGCGGAGGCATCATCCAAGTACGCTGCAAAATACTCGACGGACCTGACAAAGGAAAAGTCATCAGAAGAAACGTCAAAGGACCTGTCAGAGAAAAAGACACGCTCATGCTCAGAGAAACAGAAATAGAAGCACGCAAACTCACCCAAGGTGGAAAAACAGGATCGAGCAGTAGCAGCGGAGGACGATCATGAAATGCTCCTTCTGTGGTAACGAACTAGAACCAGGAACAGGAAAAATGTTCATCAAAGACGACGGAAGAATATCTTTCTTCTGCAGCTCCAAATGCGAAAAAAATACTAACATGGGAAGAAAACCCCTGCGCACGAAATGGACAACACGCTACGAAAAAGGCACAGTAAAAAAAGCATAATTCTCCATAAATCATGACATTTACTTCACTCATTGATACAACACTAACTGCTAAACTAACATCCGCTGTAGGAAACCACCTACTACCAGAACGAAGAAAACATTCCATTTTCAGAGAACCTTGCAGTGTAGCAGACTACACCGTCCTGCAAAGAAGTGGACACACCTTTCGCTGGTGGGACAACGAAAGCTTATTCACACCCCTATCTCTTCAAGACATACTCACCTTTCTCGGACACCCAGAACACGACAGACAATGCAGAAAACCAGCCCATAGACTATGGGACAAAGAATGTTACATCAGCATAGAACCACCACGAAGACCATCAGAAGTCCTATTCCTCAACGAACAAGAAAAAAGAACATTTGGGCTACAAGGTGTCATTCGTATTTTCACCTACCAACCTGGCGAAAACCCCGCACTCAAAATTTTACAAGAAGCATTCAAGCTACCAGCAGTCACACAACTCCTCGTCTGCGCAGGAAACGTACCCTTAAACTCAACATTCTTCCACTACCTCCTCCAACAACCATTCTTTCACACAGGACTTGACACTGAAGAAGACCATCAAAACTTTATTTCTGCTTATCACGCACCGCAATAATCTTTTTAAAGACCATTTCACCAACAAAAACCCATGGTGAGCAGAAAAGAGGAGAACAAATTCTTACAAAGCATTACTGATAAATTCCAATCATTCGTTGGCACATTCGAAAAACCCTTCAGCAACATCAGCCAAAACATCAAAAAAAGTACTATCATTGTAGAACTACCCCATGTACAAGACAAAGACCTCACCATCATTATTAATAATGACCTTGTTATTATCAAAGCAACACGAGGAAAAGAAAAGACACTAAACTATACCATATTCTACAGAAAAATACCCCTACCCGCAGGACTAGACATACAAAAAACGAAGAAAACATTCCAGCGAGGAACACTCACCCTAGAAATACCGCACGAACGATTATAACAACCCCACCACTTCAACCCCAGCCAGCATATGACTTCAACAAAGAATTTCTACGATTAACCGACGAAGAACAAGTATATAAACATTTATTTTCTTGACAACAACCATGCAGTACAAAGAAGCATTCCAAAAAAAATATGAACAACTTACTAACTTTAATGACTACTGGAAAGCCATCAATAACCCACCAGAAAGAAAAAGCATCAGAACCAACACTCTCCTTACCACACCCCAACAACTACGACAAACACTAGAACAACAAGGCTACACCCTAGAACCCCTACCCTGGTGTAAAGAAGGATTCTACATTGGCAAAGGACCAGAAGCACTGGGTAACTTACAAGAACACAAAAAAGGGTATTATTACATCCAAGCAAGCACCAGCATGATCCCACCCATCATCCTCAACCCACAACCAGGAGAAGTAGTCTTAGACTGCTGCGCAGCACCCGGAGGAAAAACAACCCATCTCGCACAACTCATGAACAATGAAGGAGTCATCATTGCCAATGAAGCAGACAGCAAACGCATCACTATCATGATCGACAACTTACAACGACTACACATAAAAAACACGGTCATTACTAACCACAGCGCAGAAAAACTACCCGGAAGCTACGACAAAATACTCTTAGACACACCCTGCTCAGCGTCAGGAACCATCCACGGCAACACCAAAGAAAGCAAAAAAACACTCCTCGCCTGGAACCAAAACACTGTCAACAGACTAGCAAAACTCCAAAGAAAACTCATCAGCCACGCCTACCAACTCCTCAAACCAGAAGGAAGACTTGTCTACAGCACTTGTACCCTAGAACCAGAAGAAGATGAACAAATCATACAACACCTTTTAGAACACGAACCCACAGCGAAACTAGAAAAAATAGAACTTCGTATTAAAGCAGACTGGAACAATGGCATAAAAATATGGCCACACTACAACCAAACAGAAGGATTCTTCATTAGCAGCATCACCAAAAAAGCATAAAACTCAAGAAACCAAAGGAAACGTCTGTACAGACTCCCAACCATCATTCTCTAAACAACCCGACTTCTTCCACAAAGAAAAACTGCCAGCAACCCAAGCACACTCAACAGGAACATAAGGTACTATAACTCCAGGATTTAAAACAGCCAACGTAACATGCGGACGATACTGAGGACCATAAAATGGAGAACCTAACAGGTCACACAACTGCTTACGTCGAGGATCACTACACACTGCATGACTACACAAATGAGGTTCACGAACACTATTTAATGTATCAGCAACCAACGCATGCAAACCACAAATAGCTTGATCAGAAATAAAAGGAACAACTAACGAAAAACCATCTGCATGTTCATCATTAAATAGACGCAAAAAACGTCCACTCACCAAAGAAACAGGACTAAACTCTAACGAACGAAGACGAGTAACATAAATATCGTCAGCATCAGGAGCATAAAAACGGTACAATGTAAGGTGACGATGACCAGGAGCAGATACAGAACTGCAATCAACACGAAAACGATTCACTAAAATATCCAAAGAAGCTTGTACATCATCAGGGACGGTAAGAACAACATTATATTTCATATCAATCCTCGCCGCTATACTCACCTGTTAATATCAAACGGCGCATCTCCAAAGGCAAAATATCAACACTTGTCGTAACAACATCAAATCTCTTTCCCAAACGAGCAACTGTTGAAGGGAAAACCCGCTCAAACGGAATACTCACCTCAGCAATAGGAATACTATAAGCCGCCAAGGCAACATCAAGAATGCTTACTACAGGAGCAACACGAGAACGACAACCAGGTTGGTAATACACAAACACACGTGATAAACTGTTATTAACAAACGACAACCCCAAACGGCCAAGAGTTACGCTATGATCAGGATTCGGACGATGCACCACATCCAACAACTGCAAATAAGGATCCACAACATCCTGAGCAGAAGCAGGCCACGCCTCATAATGACCTTTTACTAATGCCCGACGCAAAACAAATTCTGGTAACTGAAAGGTCACTGGAGAATTTCCCATAGCAAAAGAAAATATAACAAACAAGGCTATTTAAGATTTAGGAACGATAATCTAACTACTCACAAGTTAAGCAGCACGCGTATTCTTTGCTAAATAGTTTGCACACGCGGAACGACCACTATCAGACAATAATTCATATGTTGGCAAACCACGATTTGCTACATGAATACCAAAACGAGCATCACGACGATGAAAATGATTAACAGAACTACTTACCCCTGTATAAAAATCACAACGCAGCGACAATGTACCTGGTAATAGCCTATAACCATCTAGTTGTATAGGACTATCAAGGCTCACACGTAAAGACTCAACAACTTCACAACTTTCAGGGTCATCCAAACTCTCTGGGTCATCAACGACTTCACGATAACGATGATCAAATGATATTGTCCCAAAAACATCATCACGAAGATCATCACTATCAGGCTCAAAAGAGCCACCAACAAATGTGCATAACACATCAAAAAGAGAATTACGAGAAACACGACGAACCAAAGGAATACCCACACTGATAGCACGATCAGCACGAGTAATAATAGAATCACCAAGACAGCCAGAAAACAAACTTACCACACGACGAGGATTGATAACACAAAAATAAGGATACACTAATTCTAGTTCAGAATTATCACTCATGTGACACACCTATATCTACAACATCCCATGAATTATCAAATTGCCCACCACGACCTAGACGACGCATAACATCAATATCCATCAAATCACCAAACTATACTAAACCCCTATCAGATAAAAAAACACTTGACGGCAAACAAGAACCAGCGAACATAACATAATGCAAAGGCCAAACATGACCAGAATTATTAACACGACGATAAGAAGGACGAACACTATCACCCTTCTTTTGTAAAGAAACCGTCACGACTGATCGAGAATTAAAGAAAGGAATAGCCTGACCAGCCACTCCTACTTGTAGAACATGATTAGGAACAACACGCACGTCTAATGATTCCTCCAAAAAAGAAACAGGAGCAGAACTGTTTTCACGATATAGAGCAACACAACCACGCACCCACCCTACCTTTCTCTCCGTATTAACACTGAATAAAGGTGAGAAAAAACTTGTATGCACACGCGTAGGAGAAGCAGGATTATCCAAAAAACACTTCAATTCCACCTCACCTGGAAGAATAGCACTGCCAACAGTAGCCAACAACGAACGAGGACTTAAAAAACAATACTGTAAGTCATGATCAATAGTCTGAGGATTATAACTAACCATAAAACATTTTAGCACGACTACTACCATAAAAAGCTTTCTCATCCGAGACCAGGGACGAAACACTCTTAAAAGAGAAAAACCCCTAAAAACCAATGGAATTCATACCCAGCAAAGAAGAGGAACAACAACTACAACAAACTGTCAAAGATATCATAAAAAAAATACGCATCCCCAAAGCACAAGCAAAACTCGGCGGGAGCGGAGCAAAAAACACTTGGCTTACAGGAACACATGACATCGACATCTACATTGTTTATGACTATAAAACGTTCCAGCACCAATCAGAAAAACTAGCAGACATCACTGAACAACACCTCAAAAAACAATTCAAACTCACACGACTCCATGGCAGCAGAGACTACTTCCAAACAAATTACAACAACTATACGATAGAATTTATACCTATCCTTAACATAAAAAAAGCATCAGCAGCAAAAAACATCACTGACATCTCACAACTCCACGTCAATTATGTTAATCACCACCAAAAGTATTCCTATGACATACGCAAAGCAAAAGCATTCTGCAAAGCAGCAGACGTCTACGGAGCAGAAAGCTACATCCAAGGATTCTCTGGTTACTTAGTAGAACTCCTCATCATCCATTACCAAGGATTCAATAACTTCATAAAAAAAGTAAGCACTTGGAAAGAAGTAACCACTCTAGGAAAGAAAGAAGACATCAACAACCTCAACGAAGCAAAGAAAACATCACCCCTCATCGTCATCGACCCCACCGACAACACCAGAAACGCAGCAGCAGCACTCAACAAAGAAAAATATAAACAGCTCATAAAAGCCTGCAAAAACTACCTAACAACAAAAAACAAAGAAAAATATTTTATTACACCAACCTTCAACCTAGAAACTGTAAAAAAGAGTCATAACACTGTCTTCACCATGAAAACACCACTAGGAAAAACAGACATTATCGGGGCAGCACTCAGAAAAACAGAAGAAAAACTACGCTATGCACTTCAACAAGAAGACTTCATCATAAAAAAACACGGATGGCACTGGGACCAACCCCACCACAATGTGTACTACTACTACAACCTCAAAGAAACAACCTTGCCAGCAATCAAGGAACGAGCAGGACCACCCCTAACCATGACAACAGCAGTACAACAATTCAAAAAATACCACAAAAAAACATTCAATAAACAAGGAAAAATCTACAGCACCGAAAAAAGAACGATAATAACACCAAAAGACTTAATAAGCAAATTATCACTTAAAGGAATTACACTATGGAACCGAACAACCTCCAAATAGGAGACACCATAAGCATCCAAGAAAAAACCTTTGAAGTACTTGACATTACGGAAGAACACGACAAAGAAACAAAACAAGGATACCTCAATATCCAACTTGACCAAAACCACAACCTCCTCTACTACTTAACCACAGAAACCTGCTACCTACAAAACGGGGACAAAAAAACACTCGTCACCATAAATGACATCAAACTCTTGTAAACAACCAACAGAAACATTTATAAATAATCAAACTTGTAAGCTCATCATAAGATATTCTGGTGATAACCTCAAACATGGTAGAAGCATCAATTAAAACGGGAACAACAACATTAGGTATTGTCTGCAAAGACGGTATTATACTCGCAGCAGACAAACGAGCAACCGGAGGAGGCATGCCACTCCGCGTCATGAACAAAGACGTTGTCAAAGTATTACCCATAGCAGAAAACATGGCCGTTACCATCGCAGGAAACGTATCAGACATCCAAATGGTCATCAAACTCATCAAAGCAGAAATCATGATAAAAAAAATGCGCAGCATGAAAGAACTAACCGTCAAAGAAGTAGCAAACCTACTTGGAACCATACTTTACCAAAACATCAGAAACTTCAGCACAATCATAGCAGTAACAGCATTCCTCCTCGGAGGAAGAGACAGAGCAGGCTACCATCTCTACGAATTAACACCTGACGGCTGCGTCATGGAAATAAAAGACTACGCAACCGACGGATCTGGAGGAGAAATAGCCATGGCAGTACTTGACAGCACCTACCAAAAAACAATCACCGTCAACGAAGGAGTAAAGCTCGCCATCAAATGTATCGACGCCAGCATCCAACGAGACACCGGATCAGGAGAAGGAGCAGACGTTTACAGCATCACCAAAGATGGCATACAATTAGTACTACAAAAAAAGATTACAACAACATTACAGACAGCATAAACATCATTGTCAACTATTTGACATCTCAAGCATTATGGCAAACATTATAGAAGAAATATTAAAACTGATACCTCAGAAAGATAAGATTAGTGACACGAGTTTTGAAGGGGCAAACATCATTCTTTATACTAAAGACAAAGACTTCTTCCTCAACAACCAAAGCATGATCAAAGGTATCGTTGATACCATCAAAAAACGCATAGAACTACGACCCGACCCTGCCATAACCATGGACGTAGAAAAAGCAGAAAAGAAAATAAACGAAATACTCCCAAAAGAATCAGGCATTGGCAACATACTCTTTGACCCGCAACGAAGCAGAGTCATCATCGAAGTAGAAAAACCTGGCGTAGCTATAGGAAAAGACGGAGAATTATTACGAGAAATACGCAAACAATGCCTATGGGTACCGGTCATCAGAAGACTACCCGCACTCCGCAGCAAGATCATAGAAAACATACGAGCAGTACTCTACCAACACTCAGACGAACGAAGAAAATTCTTAGACAAAGTAGGACACCGCGTCTATGACGGATGGATGCGCACAAAAAAAGAAGAATGGATACGACTCACCTACCTTGGAGGAGCACGACAAGTAGGAAGAAGCTGCCTATTCTTACAAACACCCGAAAGCAGAATACTTCTCGACTGCGGCGTCAACGTAGCAGCATCAGACCAAAACGCTTACCCCTACCTCGACGCACCAGAATTCAAAATAGAAGACTTAGACGCCATTATTATTAGTCACGCACACCTCGACCATTGCGGCATCGTACCCTTCCTTTTCAAAATGGGCTACCGAGGACCTGTCTACATGACTGCACCCACACGAGACATTGCAGCATTACTAGCACTTGATTATATTGGTGTAGCATTCAAACAAGCAAAAAGCGGCATCTTCGACGTGAATGATGTAAAAGAAATGGTCAAACATACTATCTGCCTTGATTATGGTGAAGTTACTGATATCACCCCTGACATTCGAATAACATTCTACAACGCAGGACATATCCTAGGAAGCAGCTTAGTACACTTACATGTCGGCAACGGATTACACAACTTAGTTTACACGGGGGACTTGAAATGTATTGCCACACGACTCTTAGACCCCGCAGATACACGATTCCCACGACTAGAAACGCTTATGATAGAAAGCACGTACGGAGGAAAAGATAACATCCTCAAACCACGATTAGAAGCAGAAGCAACCGTCATCCAAGCAGCAAGAGAAACATTAGAAGCTGGAGGAAAAGTACTCATCCCTGTCCTTGGTGTAGGAAGAGCACAAGAACTCATCCTTATCATGAATGAAGCCATGGAAACAGGAAAAGTACCCCACTGCCCCATCTACGCACAAGGCATGGTATGGGACGTCACCGCTATCCACACTGCCTATCCTGACTTCTTAGGAAGAGACTTACGAAAAAGCATATTCCACAACGATAAGAACCCATTCTTAAGCCCCAACCTACGACGCGTCGGCAGCAGAAAAGAACAAGACGAAATCATAAAACAAGACAGTCCCTGCATTATCATCGCAACCTCAGGCATGCTCACCGGAGGACCCAGCGTAGAATACTTCAAACAAATGTGCGACGACCCGAAAAACACCCTCCTCTTCGTCAGCTACGTCGGCGAAGGAACACTCGGCAGAAGAATACAAGAAGGAGAACGACGCATCGTATTAACCGACGGTGAACGACCAGAAGAACTCAACATCAAAATGCGCATCCATATCGAAAGCAGTCTATCAGGACACGCAGGAAGAACAGAACTCATGCGTTACATCCAAAACTTACAACCACGCCCCAAGAAAGTCATCGTCAACCACGGAGAACAAAGCAGATGCTTAGACCTAGCATCCAGCATCCACAAAGTGAACAGAATAGAAACAGAAGCACCAAAAAATCTCGAAACGATAAGAATACGCTAAGTAATTACTACCATTCTAAAATAGTAACATTTATAACTGATTTCTTGCCACACTATTACGGGGGCATGTATGTACAAATTATTCATAGGCATACTTATCATAGGACTCTGTCTCGGCTATATAACTAACGACCTACTTACCAACCCAACACTCATTCTTGAACAACCAACACCCGGACTACCCGAACAACCATCACCCCAACAACGCATCACCCTTGAAGATATCACCCAAACCACCAACGACCTTACGATCCATAAACCAGCAACCCTACTTGTACACTACACCAACACCAACAGTATGGACCCTACCCTAGATGAGAACAGCATAGGCATAGAACTACCCTACACCAACCAACAACTCCACGAAGGAGACATCATCAGCTATGACTACGAAGGACAACGACTTGTCCACAGAATACAAACCATCAACGGAAACACCCTAACACTCCAAGGAGACAACAGCAACACCAGTCACACTATCACTGATAAAAACATAAAAGGAATACTCATAGGCATACTCTACTAACATGAACCCCTTCAAAACTATTGATAATTATGTCATGGAAGGAGTAGGAGTAGTAAACTATTTCTGGAACAAAACCACAGGAAGAACCCCAGTAGGACTAGCACAAACATGTTTTAGCATAAGCATACTCAGTCATACAGCCAACGGATTAAACGAAACACCACCTGATTACTTTAACGGGGCATTGAACATGTTTTCATTAGGAGTAGTATTAGGAATAATAGAAGTACTACCCTCTCTGAAAAAGAAAGACTTCGGAATACTACCAGGCATTATCACTACCTATTTTGGATTTTTAGGTTACTTCGCTGCCGCTGCGGCCATCAAAGAGATAATCAGCCCTAACAATCAAGACGCACACGAAATAGCATGGCATACTCCACGAATTCTTAGTCTTAGCATAGAATCCCTAGGAGCGTTCACAGCGGCAACGCTAGGCAACAGACCACGAAAAACACGCTTTGAACAAGACGTAGAAAAATTACAACAACTCGTTGCAGATTACCAAGAACGCATACGACCAGAACCAGCTATACGAACAACCAACTAAGACCAATAGCCAACAACGAACCCACCGACAAAAAGACCATGGCAGGATAAAACTTATTCTTCTCCGACAACCACAACAATAACCACAAAGCACCCGCAGCAAAAACAACACCTATCACTGCAGCAACACCACCAAACTCACGCAACAAAACAGCATTCGCCAACAACGGAAAAGCAATATCACCACCACCCAACAACGCAGACTTCTTCTTACCATACGGAATCAACAAACCTGCAAACAAACGCTCCTTCAACTGCATCTTCGCCAAAGAAACCATATGCTTCGTCTTCCACACAGCAACAGCATCATACACAGCAATCAATATCAACAAGAATACTAAGGACAACAAAGAAAACACGGGAGCAAAAACAGCAGCCAAACCACCATACAACAACATCTCCGGAAGATTATGCCAAAAAACAGAATGACGATACAACTTCAACAATGCCAAGACAACAGCAACACCCAACGCCCACAATTCCGGAAGAAAAGCAGCCAACGCAACGGTTAACACCAACGTTAAAGAAATGAAAAACCAAAACTTCCACAAAAAACCAAAACGAAAACGCATCAACAACCAAACCACCAAGGAAAGAACAATAACCGTGCCTAACAAAGAAATAAACGATGTATCAGGATCCAACGCAGGAGGCTGCAAACCCAAGGGCAACGACTGACTAGCATACCCCTGAACAACGAACAAACCAACAACCTGCGCAAGTACAAATAAACCCACCAACAACAAGGAAACAGACAAGGAATGCTTCATAAACAATACTCAAGAATAATCCTATTTAACCTTATCGACGATGAAAAAGACGAGTAGCAACACGACCATCACGATGCGCAGCACGACCCGCAAGTTGTCTACGCAAAGCAGCAACCAAAGCTCGATCTAATTGACGTTCCGCAGCATCAGGTAAAGAACCATCAAGCTCAAGAAACTTAGCTAAAGACTTACCCGCCCTATCAGAAGGCACAACACTGTTCTTTACCCCAACATAACCAACAGGATCCGCATAACGTGCAGCAGGACCAGTTTCGTGAGTCACATAAATACCATGATACTTTAAAGATTCCTCAAAATCATGCTGTGTATGAAAACTCATAATCCACTAAAAAAATATGCCTATAAAAACTTTATGGATAACAAAAAAAGACTTACTGTCAACAATGTTAAAGCAAGATTTAAATAGCAACTGACTACAAATAACCATCATGGCAAAAGAGGAAACAAACTTTCTCGACCCTTGGAAAGCAAGTGAAGTAAAAAACTATGAAAAATTAATGCGCGACCTCGGTGTAGAATCTACTAAAACGTTACTTAAAAAAATACCTAAAAACTATTATTTTACAAGAAACATTGCATTCGGTCATAAATCTTTCGAAACAGTATTACAAGCAATAGATGGAAAAAAACCATTTGCCATGCTTACTGGATTAATGCCTTCAGGAAAATTTCATTTCGGACATAAAGCAATAACTGACCTCATGATTTACTTCCAAAAATTAGGAGCAGACTGCCATATATGCGTAGCGGATATAGAATCTTATCTCACCAGAAATATACCCCTAGCCCAAGCACGAGAAGTAGCCCTAAATGAATACCTCCTCAATTATATAGCACTTGGACTACAGCCAAAAAAAACTAAATTCTACTTCCAAAGCGAAGGATCAAAAGAATACATGAACCTAAGCAAAATAATAGCAAACAAAGTAACTTTCAATGAACTACAAGGAATTTACGGAGAACTCACACCAGGAAAAATTATTTCCGCATTTACCCAAGTAGCAGATATCCTTTACCCACAACTATCAGAAAATGGAGGACCAAAACCTGTTATCGTGCCAGTAGGAGCAGATCAAGTACCCCATATCAATCTAAGCAGAGACATTGCTCAACGCATGAAAGACTATAAATTCATCCCACCTTCAGCAACATTCATAAAATTCATGCCAGGACTCAAAGGAATACACACCAAAATGTCTTCATCACAACCTGACACAGCCATCTTCCTCACCGACACACCAGAAGACGTAGCAAAAAAAATAAAAAAATATGCTTTTAGTGGAGGAAAAGACACCCTAGAAGAACACAGAAAACATGGAGGAAATCCTGACATAGACATCAGCTACCAATGGCTTACTTTCTTGGAAGAAGACGACAAAAAACTAGAAAATACCTACCATGACTACAAAAGTGGAAAACTATTATCAGGAGAATTAAAACAACTACTCATTGACAAAATAAACACGTTCTTACAAGAACACCAAAAACGAAGAAAAAAAGCAGAACAACAGCTCCATAAATTTATTTACTCACCGTAGAACCACGACGACGATATGCAGTAGTATCCAAGCCTAACCTTCTACGACAATTAAAAAGAGCACCGCGACTAATACCTAAGTCATTAGCAGTATTCGTCACATGACCATTGTTTCTTGCAAACACAAATGCAATATACCTATCTTGTAGTTCATCCAACGTAGGTAATTCCCCACCACTCCAAGAACCAACCTCTTTTAGTAATACTTCCAACTCACGAGCAGGATTACCCATAACAGAACTAGGGTCATAGATTACACCAAAACGCTTCAACTGAAGGCAAAAAGTGTTATAATTCATACCTGCCATTTGAGCAGCCTTAAATTTATTACCCCTACTTATTTGCAAATAGCCACGCAAAGCATCAGTATGCACATGGTCAAAATCTCGCACTTTTCCTTCCCCATCTACTAAATAGACTACTAGACCATGCGCACTACGAGACTCTGCTTCACGCAAACGAACCAGTTCATCGTTTACAGCTTGAGATAAAGAAGCTAATTCCTCAATTTCTTGACGCAACACACTTCTCGAACGTTGCTGATTAGAATGTTGTAACGCAGGCATTTGCTTATTCCTCAATAGTAGTTACATTAACGAAAGCTTTATATACCTTTCTCTACCCACGAGTAACAAAGATTGGGGTGAAGGAGCAGCATACCATGATTGTCAACGAATCATTTCTCAAAAAAGCACGAGCAGCCTTCGACCTAAATATTTACGAAGTCAAAATTTGGACAGCACTGTTAAGCAGAGGCGTAGCAGCCGCAGGAGAACTCTCCGACATGAGCAACGTACCACGAAGCAGAAGCTACGACGTCCTCGAAAGCCTAGAAAAAAAAGGATTCATTATCATGAAACTCGGCAAACCCATACGCTACATCGCCGTACCACCTGAAGAAATCGTCAAACGCATGAAAAACATCATCCACGAAGAAGCAGAAACACGATCAGACATGCTAGAAAAAGTACGCAAAGAAGACCTCTTCGGAGAACTAGAACTCCTCTACAAACAAGGCATAGAACACATCGACCCCACAAGCCTAGCAGGAAGCATCAAAGGAAGAACAGCACTCTACAGCCAACTCAGCACGATGCTCGACAACGCACAAAAAGAAATACTTATCATGACTTCAGAACAAGGACTCGCAAGAAAAGCAGAACGATTCAAAAACACATTCAAACACTTAAAAAGCAAAGGAGTAAAAATAAAAATAGCAGCACCCCTCAGCAAAGAAACAACCAAAGCACAACAACTCCTCCAAGACACCAGCATTGTAAAACACTTAGAAAACATCAACGCACGATTTGTAATAATCGACGGCAAAGAAATGCTCTTCATGATGGCAGACGACAAAACAACCCACGAAGACTACGACACAGGCGTATGGGTAAAAAGCCCGTACTTCGTGCAAGCCATGAACAACATGTTCCACACAGCATGGGAAAACTTAAAAGATACTAAAAACGGGAAATAGTCATGACAAAACCCCTTCGCAACATTACTATTGCACTAGCACTTTCTATTGGAGCAGACCTTATACTAGAAAAAATCATAGCACCAACACCAGAAAGAACAACCCTCGTCAATCTCGCACAAACCTATACAGAACAGATTTACCAGCTTAACAGGATACAAGAAGAACTTAACACCATAAAACCATGGACCATGAAAGGACAACAACTTGAAGGAGTCTCACAACACCTACAAACAACAACCCAGGAATTACAAAGAATAAGTGCCTACGAACGAGAACACCCTGATTATCTCCAGTACCGACAAGCAACTGATAATCATAGATCAGCAACTATTTTCGGAAGTATCATCATGGCCCTCACAGCATTAGGTTCCTTTACCTATGCATGTAATGAAATGAATAAGCCACCAAGAATACACATAACTCATGACTAATAACCATGACACCTAAAACTTTTGAACAATCATTTTCTGTAGCACCAAGCCAACTCAATGACCTGATTCTTGAAGCCTACAAAACATTCCCTGAAAAATCAGGTGAAGGTGACAACATTACTACTCACAGTACAGAAATATTATTTGAACCAGCAATCATAACAGAAGTTACTGACGAAGCAGAAGTAAAACAAGCATTGACCAGACAAGGGATCGTACCTGGAAGTTTTCTCGCTATTGATGCTTTCGTCGATGACAATCACTATACCCCTTACCCCCATAGCAGCATGGTAACCATGCTCATACACCAAGCTTCAGAAGAGACAGCTACTATAGCAAGACTCTTTGAAAAACGCATGTTTTCTCATGTACGATTAAACACAAAAAGAAGTTGTGATAAAAATCTTAATGAACCCTGGGCAATTGGACGATCACCTGTTCTTGACGAAATGATCAGGCAAGGATACCATGCAGTATACACATCTACAAGGATAAAAATACCATCAGACAGAACTTTTGAAGGAACCTTAACAACTGGAAGAATAAGACCTACCTTCAAAGGAAAAAGACTAAACGCCGACTTAGATATACCCATAGGAAAAGAAGCAGATGCAATCGCACCCTGGTACGAAACATTAAGAAAAAAATACGGAAGACAATAAGACTATGATTACCAACCAACAAACACCCGCAGAAACAATAGAACAACGCTACCGAAATAGAGTCACCACAAATGTCTTTCTCTTCGCAGGAATCGGATTAAGTGGAGTTCTTTGGGGAATACTAGATGAACACAAAAAACATACACCACCAGAAGCAATTACTGAACAGCTAACCACACGAAGAAACGCACAAGTAACACTCAACTATATCCGACAAGAAAGAGCAAAACTATCAGCAACACCTGTACCCATAACTTACACACCCACAGGCTTAGAACAAGAACTAGAACAACTTTTCCCACAAAAAACAACAAGTACCATTGACGACCGTTTACAAGTATTCGACAGGGTCATTACCCGCTACGAACAAGAAATAACAACTATCAATACAACTCCAGCAGTTGCAGACTATGACAACAGAACTAGAAACACATGGCACATGTACTTCTTTAAAAGCCTTGCAGGCATAGTTCTCGGAGCAGGCATAGCCATATACAACTTAAGAAGAGCACAGAAAAAGTACGTGGAAGAACGAGCAGCACTCACCGCAGGAACAACATGAATAGGATTACCAAAATAATAATTGGAACAGGAGTACTAGGCATAGCTACTATTGTTATTGGAGAAACATTGTTAAAAAAAGAAACAAGTACTACCAAAGCCTATGATACAACAAAAAGTTCACTCCAAAGACTTGAAAGCATAAGACTCAACATCTCAAAAGAGCCAACACTACAACCACAACCCTACCAAGAAACCATGCTACACATTATAGACCAAACACTAGAAACAACACGAGACAACCTAGAAACACTCACACAAACATCTGACGTCCAAGCACGAAAAACTGTTGAAAAGGCTCAAATTGCAGGCTATATAACATTTATACTTTCTTTGACTTCTCTGGTGGGTTATTTAGAATTCAAAAAGGATAGTTCTTAGATCATAAACATGCCATCAGCAGAATTTATTATAGAAAAACTAGAAGCAACCTACAGACTTATCTGCAATCCCACAAAACACTTCGCCATTGACTGCGGATGCAAAGGAAAAGAAGGAACCTATCATGGCAGTAGATACAAAAAACCAACGCCATTGGCACAACAAAATTTAGAACGACAAAAAAAAGACCATCAAAGAAGAAGAATAAACCCTGAAAAAGACCATACATTCTATCAAAGCGGTATACTTTTCGAGGCCGACATTGAAAACCACATGACACGCAATCATGGAGAACCTTTAACAGTTATTTGCAACGACTGCCAACGAGAATTCCCCTTCACGAAAGAATCTTATACAACACTTCTTGATTTATTAGAAACCGAACCTGACAAAAGAAAATTCTCATGACACCACTCAAAGCCTACCGCGACATTGATTCTACACAACATGGCGAAAAAGCTCAACGCATAGAAATAACCCTAGAAGAAGCACTCACAAGAACATTAACAAGAACACTAGAACAAGTCATCATCACAGACACCATAGGAGATATTATCCTGCTACGCACGGCAGGACTTTTTGAAATACGAGGCATGTTCAAACCATCACCACAACCCTTCAGCCAACTAAACGGATTCCTTATCACAGGAAGAAGCATAGCAACCTACGACCAATTCCTGACACCACCAGACTCAGAACGCGTAAGCGAACGACTAAGAACTAACCGAGAAAGAACTTATGTAGAACTAGGACCAGGCTTTTCAGAACTATGCGCTAAAGAAGCAGAAGAACGATCATGGACCAACGGCACAAAACCCGTCATTATCGATACCCTAGACCACGAACGACTCATCCACATCCTTGTCACACTAGAACAATACCGACCAGGAGTTCTACAACTAGCAAATGCATGGGAAGGAACACCATTATCACCCCTAATAGCAATCCAAAGACTCGCCATCCTCAGCAACCCAGAATTAGTAACAAGAATACACCAACCTTTTGTTCACGCCCATAACCTACCTGTAACTGTTACAGACATCTTTAGAAAAGGAGGCGGCATCCATACACTCATAGACTTCCAAGCAGTAGCCCTCAGACTCCATAAAGAACTCCGCGGCATGCAAGCCTACCTAGCAACTGACGGAAAATGTTACAGCCACTAAACAAAAGTTTATAAATATAAAAAAATCTGCAACACCGTGACTAGAATAATACCCTCAGACCATTACCCTGCCTATCTTCAAGAAACAACAACACCTAAAAGAATATGGGGTGCAATAACACTCGGAGGCATAGCCGTAAGTATTATGGGAATGATCCACCTCGTAAAACCGTTACCCGCACCCACAGATGTACAACAAAGAACACAAGCACAACAACGACTTACCGCACTTACCCAGTTAGAACAAACAGGATTCACTACAAATTATGCTATTATCACCAGAGCAGACCAAAAAGAACTACCTCTTTCCGAACTCATAAAAGAAGCAAAAACGGAAACGCAAACTTATGCCACAAATAGCACCTGCATAGCCTACGACCAAGAAACTATTGAAAAGAGACTCCAAGGCATGGGTATCATGGGACTAGGACTACTCGTCATGATAGGATCAGAACAATTACGAAGAAGAAAACTCCATGCAATAGCAGAAAAACACACTGTTACCCTAACAGCCACAACAGACTAGAAATATGTGACAGCAGAATTTATAAACATCACCTAGTATTCCATTCCTTATGGATATCCAAGAGGTGGCTAATCAATTACACCCCCTAGAAAGAAAAATCTTACCCCACTTACAAGACCATAGCACCCAAGAAACACTTGCTACGAAAAGCAACATGCAACCCGTAGAAGTAACACGAGCACTACAATGGCTAGAAAACAAAGGCGTACTCACCAGAAACAAAATAACAACTATTATCATCACCCTCGGAGACAACGGAAAAAAATACTTACAGGAAGGATTGCCAGAACAACAATTACTCAAAGAACTAGAAAAAAAACCACGAAGCATCATCGACGTCAAAGAAAACAGCAAACTCACACCCGAAGAATTCACCATAGCACTCGGAACACTCAAAAAACAACAAGCAATAACCATAACGAACGGAAAACTCGACCTCACCAAAAAAGGAGAAGAATTACTCACCAAGAAAACACCCGAACAACAATTACTAGAACAATTACCAACACCCGCAAATAATCTTAACACCCAACTCCTCAAAGAACTCAAACAAAGAAAACAACTCATCAAAGAAGAAGAACAAACCATTATTACCATACAGCTCACACCCCTAGGGAGAAAACTCACCACCATCAAACTCAACACTGAACTCCTAGAAACAGTAACACCACAACTCCTCCAACAACAAAACTGGAAAAACAAAAACTTCAGAAGCTACGACATCAAAGCACCCGTACCAACCATCACGGGAGGAAAAAGACACTTCACTAACGACACTTTACACTACATCAGAAACATCTGGAAAAACCTAGGATTCCAAGAAATGACAGGAACAAAAGTACAAACAAGCTTCTGGAACTTCGACGCACTCTTCACGCCACAAGACCATCCCGCACGAGAACTACAAGACACTTATTATATCAAACAACCAGCACAAGGAAAACTACCCAGTTTTTGGAAAGACATAGCAGCAGTACATAAAAACGGTGGAACAACCGGAAGCAAAGGGTGGGGAGAACACTGGAACCCGAAAGAAGCACAAAGAAACGTGCTACGAACACATACTACTTGCTTGTCTGCACAAACACTCAGAAACATCAAAGACAAAAATATAAAACTACCCTGCAAATACTTCAGCGTAGGAAAAGTATTCAGAAACGAAACACTTGACTGGAAACACTTATTTGAATTCTACCAAACAGAAGGCATTGTCATCGATGAACATGCAAACCTACAACACCTACTCGGCTATTTGAAAACATTCTTCACCGCCATGGGACATGACAAAGTACGATTCCGACCAGGACCATTCCCCTACACAGAACCATCAGTAGAAGTAGACATCTGGCACCCCACAAGGAAAACATGGGTAGAATTCGGAGGAGCAGGCATCTTCAGACCAGAAGTCGTAGAACCACTCCTCGGAAAATTCGTACCCGTACTCGCCTGGGGACTAGGCGTTGACAGAATAAGCGTAGAGAACTATGGTATCAAAGACTTACGAGACATGTACGGCAATGATCTAGAACAATTACGAACCATGAAGACGAGGATACTATGAACATAAGAAAAGCTACTAAAAAAGACCTAAAGAAAATAACAGCTATTTACTGTACAGAATACGCCAAACAACCTTACAATGAACATTGGTCAGAAAAAACAGTACATGAACACTTAACAAAAGATTTCAAAAACTGCACAACATTTGTACTTGCTATTAACAACACCGTCAAAGGATTTCTCATACTTAACCTACGCACTTGGGACCATGGCAAAGAAGGATTCATAGAAGAACTAGTGATTGAGAAATTATCACAAGGACAAGGATACGGAAGACAATTACTTAACTTCACAGAGAACTATTTCAAAAAAAAGAAAGCAAAAGCTATAGGACTAGCAAGCCACCCACAATCATTAGCATTCCAAATTTACAAAAAAAGAAACTATAAACCAGAAGAAATTGTACTCATGAAGAAGAGCCTCTAAACCATGCCAAAAATAACCTTCAACAAACAAGCACTCCTCAAAAATATAGGGAAAAAACTTAGCGACGAGCAACTAGCAGACCGCATGGCCATGCTCGGAACCGACGTCGAAAGCATTACTAAAAATGAAATAGAAGTAGAAGTATTCCCTAACAGACCAGACCTCTTAAGCGAACAAGGATTCGCACGAGCGCTCAAAACATTCCTTGGAACAAAAAAAGGACTCAGCAATTATACAATAAAAAAAAGCAATTACCAGGTCATCGTCGACAAAAACGTTACCATGCGACCCTACAGCGTCTGCGCAGTCGTCAAAGGAATACACTTCACGGACGAACGCATACGAGACATCATGCAACTTCAAGAAAAACTAGCCTTAACACACGGAAGAAACAGAAAAAAATCATGCTACGGACTCTACCCCTTAGAACATATACACTTCCCCATATGCTACATCGCCAAAGACCCGAAAACTATTACCTTCCAACCCTTAGGCATGAACAAACCAATACGAGCAGACCAAGTAGAACAACAACACAAAACAGGAAAACAATACTGCCACATCGCCAAGGACTGGAAACTCTACCCATTCTACATTGATACAAAAAACAATGTCCTCTCCATGCTCCCCTACACCAACTCAGAAGACACAGGAAAAATAACAACCACAACAAAAGACGTTTTCATAGAATGCACAGGAACAGACATGAACAATGTACAACAAGCACTCAACATCTTAACCACTACACTAGCAGACATGGGAGGAACACTCTACAACGTAACCATGAACTATCCTGGAAAAACATTCACCACACCACAACTCACACCAACAACCATGAACATCAATATCACTAGTGTCAACAAACTCTTAGGATTACACCTCAAAGAAACAGACATGAAAAAACTACTAGAAAAAATGGGCTACGGCTACAACAACCACAAAGCACACGTACCTGCTTATAGAACAGATATTATCCACGAACAAGACATCATTGAAGACATCGCCATTGCCTACGGTTATGAAAACTTCCCTACTATCATACCCAACATTGCGACAACAGCACAAGAAGCACCACAAACCATCTTCAAAGAAAAAATAACAGAACTTCTCATAGGACTAGAACTCCTTGAAACAAGCACCTACCACCTCAGCAACCAAGCAACACAAACAACCAAAATCAACAGCAACCAGCAACCTATACCCCTAGAAGACACCAAAAGCGAAGACTACAACGTCCTAAGAAACAACATCCTAGCAAACTTACTGGAAGTCCTCGGAAAAAACACCCACCACACCTACCCCCAAAACCTCTACGAAATGGGAACCATCTTCAACCCTGGAAACACAGAAACAGGCATACAAGAAACAGAACACTTAGCCATAACACTCTGCGGAGAAGGAGCAGACTACACCAAAATAAAACAACTCAGCGATTACCTAACACAACAATTAGGCATGACCATAACCTACGAAGAACCACAACAACCATCCGAAGTATTCATCAAAGGAAGAAAAGCAACACTCAACCACCAAGGAAAAATGTTCGGCATCATCGGAGAACTCCACCCAGAAATACTACACAATTTTAACATTACCATGCCCACAGCAGCACTAGAACTCAACCTAGACATGCTCTATCACCTAATCACTCAAGGAAAATAAAAACCAAATTTTTCTAGATCGACTTTATTATTAACAACCACAACACCCTCAGACTCTAACAACTCCTTCTTCTTTTTTAAACCAAAAGCAAAACCATGAAGTTCGCCACGACTATTTACAATTCTATGACAAGGAACAACAGGAGCATACGGGTTTTTATTTAACGCCTGACCAACAGCCTGAAAACCCTTACACTTAAGGGCACGAGCAATCTCCTTATAGGTCGATACTTTACCCCTAGGAACGTTCTTACATAGCTCGTAAACCTTATCAGCAAAAGAATTCATGCTACCAAGCCACGGCACAAAACATTATCATACACATCAAGATGACGAGACAAGTCTATAAGTACATCACGCATTCCTTCCACACGAGGATGCGTCACCTCATCATCAACTACAGCACCAAGATCATTTGTAAATAATTGCGTCTGCAAACCCAACTGCTCAATAGACTGAGTATTACTATACTGAGGGCCATAACGTACTATCTCCCAGAACGCACGATACAAAGGAACAGCCAAGAAATCATCAACAGTAACCAAAGGACGAGCAACCAAACGACGATGCAACTCACGTACATGAGAAAAAGCGCAGACAATATCCATGGGTAAATCATTATCTGTGCGCTCACGAGGAGGCAAGAATTCACGACGAAACAAGTCTAACTCAACAGCAGCAGTAGAACACAACATGCCATAATTTTCATGAGTTATATTATATATCATGTTTGTAAAACAGTGATGTTTTTATTAAAAACCTTTCTACACTAGACATTATAATATTCTAATGCATTATAATAATATAGTGAAAAAATACTAATATCTTCCCGGAAATATTCCTAGTAACAACAAAGGAGGTGAGTTGGCATGAACACCACACTCAAAACAGTACTGACTGCAACAGCAGCAGGAGCATTTCTAGGACAAGTAGGACTAGTAGCCATAGGCGCAGGAAGAACGCTAGAACGACTAACAGCCATGCATTACACAGAAACAGATAGCATTAGCAACCTCGCCATAAGCACGGCAAAAACCTTCGGCTACGGCATAACCATCGCAGGCATAGCAGCAACACTCGCAACAGGAATCGTAGGCTACCGCTTACTACACAACGGAGAAGGAAACCATGACTACTAACAAAGACCTCCTCATCCTGCACCACTTACGCAGCAACAGCAGACAAGCACTCACCAAAATAAGCAGAAAAACAGGCATACCCGTATCAACTATTTTCGACAGAATACAAAACAACCTGAACAATCTGATACGAAAAAACACGACGCTGATCAACTACGAACAACTCGGCTACCAAGCACGCATACAAGCATTACTCAAAATATCAGCAGAACACCGAGAAAACGCCAAAGACTACTTCAGCAAACACCCATCAATAAACAACGCCTTCCGCATCAACAATGGCTACCAATACATCATTGAAGCCATACTGAAAGACTTACCCGCAGTAGAACACTTCCTAGAAGAACTAGAACACAACGTGGTGATAACCGACAAAAAAGTGTTCTACATCATAGAAAACATCAAAGAAGAAGCGTTCCTCACCGATGATGAACAAACCCTCAAACATTTTTAACCTTGAGGGGTTATTAATTTTTAATAAAAAAAAAGGTGGAACAGCTATCTCCGCTTCCCGTCACAGAGGACAGTACAACGAAGAACGTATGCCTGCTTGACTTTGGAGATCGAAACGAGATCCAGTAGGACCAGGCAGCTATGACCGTTCCAAAGAAAACCAAGAAAAAGACGATTTAAAAGCTTTACGCTCTAGGACAAAGAACGCCAATACACCCGCTTGTCTACTACTCGCGCATCACGGGGACGACCAGCAATCTGACTCAAACGATTCTCCACAACTAACGACAACTCATCCTTTCTCACAACCATTTGCGGAAAACGATCAAACTCATGAATAAGCGCTGTCAAACCAGCACTCAAAACACTACGAATACCTTCAGTATCACCATGATCAATACGAACGCCATCAACACGCAAGGCAGCACGCATAGCAAAAGCATTATCATCAGCTACAGTACCATACACATAACACGTACTAAACGTCTGATCAACAGCAGAAACACCTGCACTTGCATAATCAGCAAGAACCTTATAATGGCCATTACGACCACCATTACGTGAAGAATCCTTAGCAATCCACGCAACAAAAGGAGGGATATTCCTAAAAAAAGGAAAAACAATATTTCTAGAAACGTGCAGACTGGAGATTTGACGCATACTACCAAAAGATTTCTAGCCTATATAAACGTTACGTTCGTCACCACCAAATAATTACAACATTTTTAATTGACCTGTCAATTTATCCAAACGCTCTTCCTCAGCAGGACCCAAACCAACTACCGTAAACGTATTCGGCGGCAACTCTGTATGACCCGCATCACAAATCAACGAGCACGGCAAACCCTGCACCTGCGCCTCAGAAAAAAACATCTTCAACGAACGCTCATCAGGAACCTTCAAAACAACCTTCTTAGCACCCTCAGACAGCCATTTCTTTTTAACCTTATCATCAGCCTTCACAAATGCCTCAACAAAACCATGACCACACTGCGCAGCCAACTTACCTGGAGACAATTTTAAATCCATACGAACCAAAACAACCTGCTTAAACATAAGATATTACCACTATACCAAGTTTTTAATCCTATCGAGAACACAACAACTACGAACGACGCTTAGGAGGAATAGCCTTTCGTCTACTTGCCTTCTTCTCCAACTCAGGCATTAACTTCATCAACGCAGCACGAACAGCCTTACGCAAATCCCAAGCAACAGCATCACCACGAGCACTACGAACAATACCCACAGCAGTATGCACAGAATACTTAATACGAGCACCCGCCTCATCATACAACTTCACCTGCACCATCAACTCAGCATCAGGCTGTGGAAAGAAACGCTCCAACTTCTGACCATACTTCTCCGCCAAAGTCATAACATCACTCTTCTCCGGCAAGGACAACTTATCAAAACCAACATAACGAATAATCATACAGAACGAGAAGCACTACAATTATAAAAAGGTTCTGCAACAACAAACCATATCAAACCCTACACGTCTTACACTTCTTCAACACACGCTCTTGAGCAATAGCCAAAGCAGCATCACGAGGCTTGATACCCTTCTTCTCCGACTGCGACAACACCACATGCGTATTCTTACTTACCTTTTCTTGAACAGACTTAAACATAAACTTTTGATCCTTACCGATATACTCAACCCATGAAGAAATAACACCACCCGCATTAGCAACAACATCAGGAACCACCAAAACACCCTTACGATACAACACATCCTCAACATCAGGAGTCGTAGGGATATTAGAACCCTGAACAATAGAAGAAAACTTCATACGATGAACATCACCAATACCAAACAAATCAGGAATAGCAGCAGTCACCAACATATCAGCCTTCACACTTAACAACTCATGACTCGGCAAAACCTTACCAGGATACTTCGTAACAGAACCTTCCTTCTTCTTCACCACATCCAACTTCTTAAAATCAATACCCTTCTCATTATAGATCACACCCTTAGAATCAGAAACAGCAACCAGTTTAGCACCCGCCTCAGACAAAAACTTAGCAACAAACCAGCCAACATTACCGAAACCCTCAACAGCAAAAGAAACCTTCGAAGGATCCTTACCCAAATGCTGCAAAGCAACCAAAGCAGCATGATACACACCAAAACCCGTAGAACCCAACTCATGCGGCAAACCACCCATTTTGGCAGGCTTACCCGTAACGGACTTCTTACCCAGCACCGAAGCAAAAACACCCATCTCATGCTCAGCAGTATTCATATCAGGACAAGCAACATACTCAGAAGGACAAACAACCTTAATAGCATCAGCAAACGCACGAATCAAACCATCCTTCTGCTTAGGTGTCATCATACGAGGATCAGCGACAATACCTGACTTACCACCACCAAACGGCAAATCAGCCAAAGCATTCTTCCAGGTCATGGCACGAGCTAATCTTTTCACTTCATCAATAGAAACAGAAGGAGTCATACGAATACCACCCTTTGACGGACCTAACGCGGTATTGTCAATAACACACACACCATGCATATTCAACTTAGGATTATAAACTTCAACAACCTTTTCAGGACCAAAACCATCAAAACCATCCATGACTATCTCCTCCTTTACTTAATGTAATATCAGAATTTCCACGAGGACAAGTATATAAAGATTATCAACGAGAGAGAATGGAACTTAAGGCCATAACCCTTTTAAACAAAAATTCAAGCATTGTTATCATGATTCCACTATCCCTCAAGCCACCCATTATCTTACCAGAACCAACAGCGCTGCGAGCACGCATGAGACAATTAACTTTACAGAAATTAACAGAAAGTACATTTGAAGAATTTGCGCGTGGAGTACAACAATTGTTCTTAGTGGGAAAACGTGTTGTCTCATTTACAGACATAAATTATGATGGTAACTGGCAATTAGATAGTAGCGACAACCCAGAAAAAACTATACGAGGCATGGTAATTAACCCCTCATACTTACAAATAACTTTATGGATGGATAACGACAGTATATCATTGCTTACTAGACATGAACCATCCCATCAATTCGTTTTTGACGGAGAAAAAGAATTATACATTCGCGATGAAAGAATGGTCGGATGGTCAAAACAAGGCAATCGCTACTTCTTAGTTTCCGAATAACTATTTCTTCGCAGCCTTCAACGCAGCAATAAAATTATAGGCCTGATCAGCAGCGACGCATGCTTCAGCAACACCCGTAATTGCCTGCTTAAAAGAACGATCTGTAACATCACCCGCAGCAAAAAAGCCAGGGACATTCGTACGAGAATACTTATCAATAACAATCTCACCCTTCTCATCAACTTTCACACCCACCTTAACAGCAAGCTCATTCTCAACAATGTGGCCGACTTCAATGAACAAACCCTCAACAGCTAATTCTTTAGAACCCTTGAACAATTTCGACAACGTCACCGAAGACAACATTTGCTTGCCACTAATCTTCTCTACTTGCACATTCTCAATAACTTCAACCTTACCTTGCTTCACCAATTCCTGAACACGCAACATATTAATAGGCTCAGGATGCAACGACGAACGAGCCAAGATATAAACCTTTTTCGCATGCTCAGACAATAACAACGCTTCCTTAGCGGCAGAATCAGAACCACCAACAACA
>DATDVL010000016.1:0-8381 GCA_035290025.1 Candidatus Nanoarchaeia archaeon | reverse complement strand
AACTTTTGGTCAAGCTTTTTTCAAAAGGTTGAAGCCGCTAAACTACCAGTCCAATGTTAGAGAGTGTTTCTTAAGAACTTTAAAAGGGTTGTGGGTTTTTTTGACTAATCTTAGGCTTTGCAATAAATACTGTTGTGTCTTATTTAAGAAATATTAAGGGAAATCAGGGATATCCTTGTGTAACACTTTGCTATATAATCTTGCAAGTAAATCAGAATGAGCAATTCTAACTGCATGAGCTTCAGCATCGGGCCTGTACTCCCTTGCTATTTTCATACATGATTTGCAACGAATGTTTGGAAGAGAAGGATCTGGGTTGTTCTTAGGGTACATCCGGCTAAAAATTTCAGGAGTAATTAGCCTTCGTCTTAACATCTTTCTATCATGATCAATAAGTCTTTCTTCTACGAGGTGAGTGCTGACCATGCTAAAACGCCTATTGCTAGAACTTGGAAGCCCACTATCATCAGGAAAAACTTCACTTGTTAGAAAGTACATTGCGATATCACTGCGTGTAATACTGGTGCCTCTAGGGCAAACATAATCATTGTCCATAAGAAGATAAGTATCCTAATAATTTAAAAGGTTGTGGGTTTTCTGAGTAGGCGTACATATTTTTTATGACCATGGTTGCGTAGCTTCCTTTTTGTAGTTTGAATTGTACAACTTGTTTTTTCTTGTTTTTGTTGAGTTCATCGTCTTCTAGTTTTCCTAGTTCTAATTCTTTGATGTTGATGAATGCTTTTCTCATGAGTGTTTTGCTGCTCATCGCTTCCCATTTTTTGTTTTCGAAGTTTTTTGCTTGTACGCGCTCTCTTTTGAGGAGTTCTTCTGTTATTTTGTGTATGGTGTGGTGTGCTTCGTATTTTGTGTAGCCAGGCATGGGTAGTTCTAGTGTTTTGTCTTCTGGGTTGATAGTGGTTGTTGTTGTGTAGTCTCCTGCTACAGTGTGGAGTGTTTTTGTTTCTGTATAGTTTTTTTCTATGTAGCTGTTGAGTATTTTGTTGAAGAGGTAGCTTTGGTATGCTTGTATAAAGAGTGTGAGGAGTTGTCGTGGTAGTGTTGCGAATGCGTCAATGTATGCTGTGGGGTGTGCTTGTAGTACATAGAGTATGAATTTTTCGTAGTGCATTCCTCGTGCTACTTCGGGTGTGAATGTCCCCCAGTTTTTTTCTATGTTTTCTCTCCATGTTCTATGGTCGGGTGTTTCTGTGAGGTAGGGTTTTCCTAGATAGACTTTCATGGCTTGTTCATAGTTTCTTTGTAAGAGGTATTTTCCTACGATGTGGGTGTTGGGTCTGATTTCTCCGAATCGTTGGTCGTCGTAATAGTTGGGGCTGATGCTTAGGGGTTGTAGTGGTTGTTCTAGGTTTCTTACGGTGATGGTGAATTGGTTGCTGGAGAGGCTTCCTACGCCTATGCGTTTGTTGCCGTAGCCTACGGGTGTTAGGGTGATGTCTTTGATGGTGAGGTTTTGTAGGTCTTTGAGGTCAAAATGTTTGATGCAGCAGTATTGTTCTGTTATGCCGTGTTTGTCTTTCATGCCTGCGGTAGTTATTTTTTTGTTGTCAACGCGTAGTGCTTTTGCTACTGCTTCTACTGCTTTTAATGTGCTCCAGTTTTTCTTTTTGAGTAAGAAGTAGGCATAACTTCCTCGGTCTTTTACTTTGAGGTCGATGACTTCTTTGACGATGAAGTCTTCCGGGATGGTTTTGAGTTTGAACATGTATAGAGAATAGTTTTTTGGTTTAAAAGGGTAGTGGCTTTAGCGTTCTCCGGGTAGGCGTATAGTCACAGGTAGCCCCCTTTCTGTAGGTTCCAGAGTTTTTTGTATAACCCTTGTTGTTTGATGAGTTGTCTATGGTTTCCTTGTTGTACAATGTCTCCTTTGTCGAGGACAACAATATGGTCTGCGTGCATGATTGTTGATAGTCTATGTGCTATGATAATAGTTGTTTTCCCTCGCATGAGTTTTTTTAAGTCTTCTTGTATGTCGTGTTCTGTTGCTGAGTCGAGTGATGATGTTGCTTCGTCTAGTACAAGTATTTTTTTCTTTGCTAATAATGCTCGTGCTATGCTTACGCGTTGCTTTTCTCCTCCGGAGAGTCGTATGCCTCGTTCTCCGACGACGGTTTTTTCTTGTTGTGGGAAGTTTTTTATGGTTTTGTCTAGTTGTGCGAATTTTATTGCTTGCCATACTTCTTTGTTGGTGGCTTCTGGTCGTGAGAATTTTATATTGTTGTAGATGGTGTCGTCGAAGAGTACGCATTCTTGGGGTACGATGCTGAGTTCTCCCCGTAGGAATTCTTGGTCGTAGTTTTTGATGTCGTTTTTGTCAATGGTTATGCTTCCTTGTTGTGGGTCATAGAAGCGGTAGAGTAGTCGTATAATAGTGCTTTTTCCTGCTCCTGATGGTCCTATGAGTGCTATTTTTTTCCCTGCGGGTATGGTGAGGGTAAAGTTTTTGAGAATGTTTTTTTGTTTGTAGGTGAAGGTGATATTGTTGAAACTAATGCTTGCGTTTTTTATGTGTTTTGTTAGTGCATGTGCTTGGTTTTTAATGCTGTTTTCTAGTTTGTTGTATTTGAAGAGTGCTTGGAAGTGTGTCATATTCCTTGATAATTGTCGTATGCCGTGGGAGAATCCGTAGAGCGGTCCGTGGAGTTGGAGGTAAGTAGTATAGATGAAGACGAGTGTTCCTATGCTTGCTTCGTGGTTGAGGAGTTTGATGATCGTAGGGTAGATGAGGACGATGCTGCTGATGCTGAGAATGAATCCTTGGATGTCGGTGTATTTCCAGTATTTCCAGCTGTTGATTTGTGCTTGTTTTGTTTCTGTGCTGATAGCATGGTAGTTGTTATTTATGGTTTTTTCTTTTCCGAAGTATTTTATGCTTTCGAAGTTGGTGAAGATGTCTGCAATGTATCCTTTTTCTCTGTCTTCTGTTATGGTTTCTTTGAGTGCTGCGGGTTCTCGTAGTTTGTTGATGATGACGCTGTAACTTATGAATATGATACTGCTGATGGTGACGATCAGTAGTGCTCGTGGTTCAAAGTAGCTGAGTGCTGCCGTGACGATGATGATTTGTGCGATGAAGGGTGCGATGTTGAAGAGTAGGGTGTCGGTTAGGCTTTCTACTGCTCCTCCTCCTCTGATGAGTTTGCTGATGAGTGATCCTGTTTTGTGGGTGGTGTGGAAGTTGTAGTCAAGTCCGAGGAGGTGGTTGAAGAATTTTTCTTTGAGGTTTTGTATGGCTTGTACTTCTAGCTGGTGGAGGTAATGGAGTTTTAACCAGGTGAAGAGTGCATCGATGACGATGTAGGTGAAGAAGATGAAGAAGATGGTTATGAGTAGTTGTTTGTAGAGTGGTAGGGTTACGGTTCAGTTGAGGTATCCTGTTCCTTGGTCGACAATTATTTTGAGGAGGAATTTGCTAGTGAGTTCTAGTGCTGCTATGATAAAGACGATGAGAAGTACGAGGAAGAACCATCGTCGTTGTCCTTTGAGGAGTTGCCAGTAAATGCTGATATTTTCTTTGAAGTTTATTTTTTCTTCGTGTTCTAGAATGGTTCGCATGTGTCACCCCCTCTGGGCAAAGGGTAAGTTCTGGTATTCTTAAGATTTACTGTTAAGGGTATAATCTGAGTTCGTATAATCTGAGTTCGGAAGTTTTTCGGCACTTATAGCCTGAAAGGACGCAGAACGACAACACGACAAGTTGCCTGTAAATAGTTATTAACTTCTTAGTTAAATTATTGATTATGGTAGTCGTTACTCAAGAGATTAAAGATATGTTAAAAGTGGATATTCCAGTATATGAAATATCTCGTAAAACAAGCATTTACCCTTCAACATTACATTATCATTACAAGAAATTGTATGGATTAAAACTTAAAAAAGTTAATATCAATTTTCCTTCTCAAGAAGAAATAGGTGAGTTTATGGGTATTTTTGCTGGTGACGGTTCATTCTATCATGATCGCAAGCGAGGTCATTATA
Organism: Candidatus Nanoarchaeia archaeon; assembly: GCA_035290025.1. Classification (GTDB taxonomy): domain Archaea; phylum Nanobdellota; class Nanobdellia; order SCGC-AAA011-G17; family DATDVL01; genus DATDVL01. The sequence goes on along the minus strand of DATDVL010000016.1, from coordinate 4,382 downwards.
ATATTAGAGTTTGCACTGGTTATTATGAAACAGATTATGCGCAAGTATTGTTTGATAATTTTAGTAAATGGTTTAGTAAAGAGCCTTATGTTTATTATATACAGAAAGATGAAGATTTGTCAGCGATAATAACAGGTTATTCTTCTAAAGAAATATATCTGTTTATTAAGGAGTATTTAGTGTGGGAAGGAAAAAAGTCATATAGTGTTAGGCTTAAATCTCTCGCAGATAAGAAGTTAAATTTAGGATTTTTACGAGGATTAATTGACACTGATGGTAATTTTCATCGCCCAAAAAATTGCTTAAGTTTTTCTACTGTTTCACCTAAACTTGCGACTCAAGTTTTACTGATTATAAAACAGTTATTTAACATTGAGGCTAGTTTATATATCGCTCAAGAAGAAGGGAAAGCTGATCTGTACCGTATTTCATTATATAGTAAAAATGCAAAAAATATCTTGGAAAAGATTAAGCCTAATAATTTCAATAAAACTCTTTCATATTATGGATGCTCCTGACGGAATTTGAATCCGTGTTTATACCGCATTCCGATTTTCATCAAATCTTGAGAGGGTATCGTCCTTGACCGGGCTAGACGACAGGAGCTTTACCATTGGTGTTTGAAAAGTGGTTTAAAATGTTTGTGATTAGTTTTATAAACTTCATTTTTTGTTTCGTGTAGACATGATAGTAGTCAGGAATACAAAAAACACAGGGAGAGGAGTATTTACTACTGCAGGTATATTGAGGGGGGGACATTTTTACTTTTTCTGGTGATATAGTCAACAGTTATAAGAAAGCGCATCATTTGGATTGTTCTATAAAAATCGGTGAAAATTCCTGGTTGCAGCCAAGTCATGGTTCTCCTGGTCGTTATGTTAATCATTCTTGTTCACCTAATGCTGGTATTGTTGGGGTAAAGAGGGTTATTGCTATGCGCAGAATTAGTTCTGGTGAAGAGATTACTATTGATTATGCCACTACTGATGATGATCCTTCTTGGGTTATGCATTGTAAGTGTGGTGTGCCTCTATGTCGAAAGATTATTAGGGGTATTCAGTTTTTACCAAAACCTTTAAGAAAAAAGTATTCTTGTTTTGTTTCTAGAGCTTTAAAAAAATATGTTATTGCTTAATTTTTTTCTTTGCTGCTAGTTGTTCTCGTGCTTTTCCTTTTTTGAAGTCTTGCACAGTTTTTTTGAATGCTGCTAATTGTTTTTCTGTTAAGCTTTCGAAGCGTAAATAGTTTCTTTTGATGCTTCTTAGGAATCCTGATTGTTCATAGTATTCGGGTTTGATGTCAAAGAGTTTTTTCATTTTAGGATCAGTTACTTCTTTGTTGATTTCTTTGAGTTCGCAGTCTTTGCATAAGGGCCATTGTCTGCTGTTGGTGACGAGTGCGTATTGTTTTCTGCATTTCCTGCAGAGTTCTTTATAGGCAGCCATGGGTGTTGATAATGAAAAGATGCTTTTAAGGTTGTTGTTTTAAACAAGTACGGGTTCTGGTTGTGGTGTTTCTGCGGGTAGTGGTGCTGGTGTTGTGAATGATGGTTCTCGTTCTTCGTCTCCTTCGTCGAGGTGTTCTATGTGGCATCTTCTTTGTCGTGTGTAGAGAGTGTTTCCGTTAGCAGTCATAATCGCTTTTTGTGGTACGACGCGTAGGTAAATGTGGAAGTGTTGTGTTGGTGTTGCTGCTAATACTTTTGTTACGAATTTTTCTTTGTCGGGTTCGCTTGTTTTTCCAAGTCGGCGAATAATGGATGCGGGTAGTTGCGTGAATTCGTCTTCAAGTATGCAGTCGAGTACGGAAAATCTTTCATGATTAATGAGTCTTCTTGGGTGTACGCGTATGCTGGGCATAATGACAAGTTTTTCGTGGGTGTAGACGTTTCTTCCTTGTAGAGTAAACGGGCTGGCGTATTCTAGTCGTGCACGTTCTTTTTCACAGCTTCTAATTCTTGTGATGAATTGTTCGCCACTAATTTCTAGTCGTGCTACAGCATGGGTTGTTGCTCCTAAGAATTCGTACGCTTCAGTAACATCTCTGAGGTTATCTGCTTCGTAGCGGCGTATGTAGGGTAGTGCTTTTGCTAAGGCTACAGGGTCTTGTTGTTGTGCTTTGATAAATTCTTTTGTTCCTGCTAATGCTTTTTTCCAGTCTGTGGTTATGTCTATGAGCATGGTTGTGTGTTTTATAATTAGTTTTTTAAGACTTGTGAATGATAATAGCCCTGGGCGGATTTGAACCGCCGTCACTGCCTTGCTCTACTCTAGATGATTCCAGAGGGCAATATCTTACCAATACTCTTTCTGTATTCTTGGCCGCTAGACGACAGGGCTAGTAAGCTTTTATTTTCTTGTTCTCTTTTTATGTCTTCTGTTCTGGTCTTTTGAATCGTAACTCTTAAAAACATCCTTGTAGCTTGTTGTGGTATGAAATGTTGGCGTCATAAGGAAGATGGTTCTCTGTGTGAGAATGAAGGTACATTAACGACGCCGAATGGTTTTCCTTTGTGTGTTGATTGTAAGGATAAGGTTCGTCTGTATGTTGATCCTAAGAATGTTGTTGCTATTGCTCAACAGGGTTCTGCTATGGCGGGTCATTATAAGAAGAAGGAGTGATGATGGTACAATTTCCTGCTTCTGTTGATGAGTGTGTATATTTTACGCGTCGTTCTTTGGGGAGTAAGGGTAAGGTTGTTGCTTGGGTTCCTCGTGAAACATGTAAGGTGTGCTCTAAGGGCAGTATGGAGAAGCCTCGTGATCCTAAGACGAATCGTTTTAAGTTGCGTGCTAAGGAGTATGTGTGTACGAATTGTAAGATTGTGGTTCCTATTGAAGAGTATGAAGATACATTGACGTTGTGTGCTTTGTATACCTGTCCTTCGTGTGGTAAGGAAGGAGAGACTAAGGTTCTGTATCGTCGTAAAAAGGTTAAGGTGCTTAATGAGGAGACAGGTAAGGAAGGCACTGCTGATGCTGTTCAGTTTTTGTGTCAGTTTTGTTCTGGTAAGATTAATGTTACAAAGAAGTTGAAGTGATTGTTTCGAGTGTTCTGTAGGTAGTAATGTCTTTCGCATCGCATGCGTGTCGTGATCTTATGGTGTTGTCTTCTGGGTTAAGGTAGGTTCCGAAAATGAGGTATGTTCCTGAAAACATATCTTCTGTCCCGAGTGTATAGACCATTCTGGTTGATGTTCTTGCTTTTCTTAGGTGTATTTCTGCACGTTCTAAAGCTCTTTCTTCACCAGTTCTAACTTCGTGGAGTGCTGCGAGGCAGTGTTCTGTTTCAAGTATTCCTAATGATCGTAAGTACAGGTTGATTGCTTGGAGTGTTTTGTTTCCTACTTGTTTGAATGTTCCTTGTCCTACGAGTTTTGCTGCTAGTCCTTTTCCGCGGTAAGCGTTACTGCTGACTGCTTCATGATAAAATTGGAGTAATCCTTCGTTGGTTGCTGGTGGATGGTGGCAGAGTGCTTGGATGAAGTTTCTTTCTTGTAGTGTTTTTATTCTTCTTCGTGCTCCTAGTTCGCTTAATCGTTCCCAGTTTATGGGTTGTTGGAGTAGGGTTGTCATGGTTTATAGTGTTAGTACGTCAAGTGTTCTGTAGTTGAGAATATTGTTTGCTCGTTCCTGGAGTGCTTCTTCAACAAGTCCATTTTCGAAAACGCCTTCTCCGAAGGAAAGATAATGTTTTCCTTCTACTTCTTCTGTTCCTAAAACGTAAACGAGTATTCTTCTTCGTATTTTTTTTGTTGTTAGTTCTGCTATTTCTATAGGTGTTTCTGGTTTTAGTTTCGTAGTAATGTCGGGGAGTGCTGCAAAGCAGTGTTCTGTGGTGAGTATGCCTCGTCTTCGTAAGTAGAGGTTTACGGTTCTGAGTGTTTCTTCATTTATTCCTTGTTGTGTGGTGCTTGCGCGTACGAGTTTTGCTGCTGGTCCTTTTCCTTCGTAGGCTCCTTCTGCTGCTTGTTCGTAAAAGGTGCGTAGCCCTTCGTTAGTCGCGGGTAATAGTTTGCTGTCTTCTCTTGGTGTTATGAATCCTAGTTCGTAAAATAATGGTTTTATGGGGGTGTCCCAAGTAAATTCTTCCCAGGCTATTGGTTGTTGGAGTAGGTCTGTGGTCATAGCTGTTAGGAGTAATGGGTATCTTTTTAAGGTTTATGGACATTACTACTTGCGAGTTACTTCTGTTCTTCAGCGAGGTTGCTTTTGGGTATGGTGATAGTTTGTATGCCTTCTCGTTGTGCGAGTTTGATGTCGACATTTCTTATGGTTTTTCTTCCAGAGTGTTGTGCGAGTTCTTTTGCTCGTTCTCCAAGTTTCATGCCTATTTCTTCGAGGAGTTCGCTTAATGCTTCTTTGCCGTCTTCTGCTACGCGT
>DATDVL010000015.1:0-14453 GCA_035290025.1 Candidatus Nanoarchaeia archaeon | reverse complement strand
GCGGGCAAGCCGTGTTTTCAGAATTATGAGTGTAAGGAGCAGGTGTGTCAGGATGTTTGTTTAGCGAAGAAAGGTGATGTGAGTTGGGTATTGATTGTGGTGAATGTTATAGTCGTCCTTGCTATTGTAGTATTTTTGATTTTCACCTTGCATATGGATCGTAAAAAGCCTCCGATGACCCCGCCGTTGCAGTGATTAAGAAGAAATGGATAAAATTATCGCACCGATTGCTACTGCTAAAATCCCAATGGTCTTCATTAGAGTTAATGTTTCTCCAAGTAATAGTCCAGTAGTAATTGCGATAGCCATGCTGCCTCCGATAATAATGGGTCCTGCGATGGTTATTGGTGTTCCTAAACTATAGCTTTTTAGTACAAAATAGTCTATGGCGAATGCTGCAATTCCTGAATAATATTCCTTTATAGTTACTTACTAAACTGACATTTTTTAGATGAGGGACTAAAAAAATAATTCCGACAATTACTGCTGTAAACGAAACGACAATTGCTCCGAAAATGTTGTTGATGTTTCCTGATGCTTGTTGATGAAAGACTGTCCATACACCAAAAGAAAGCGCTGCTAAAACTGCAAAGAGTATGCCCATATCCATGATGTTCATGTTTAATACGGCTTAATTAAAGCTTTCTGTAGATAACCTTATAAATAGTTTTTCTTGTTGTTTATTTTACATGTCGTTAAAGAAGCAGGAATTAGAAGAGCAGCAGCAGATTCAGGAGGATATTAAGCGTGTTAAGCTTCCTCGTGATAAGCAAGTTTTTGGTATTCTTGATCAGCGTTTAGGTGGTTCTCGTATGCGTGTTCGTTGTTTGGATGGCAAGACGCGTTTGTGTCGTATTCCGGGTCGTTTGAAGAGGAAGTTGTGGGTTCGTGAGGGTGATTTGGTGTTGGTGGAACCTTGGGAATTTTCTGCTGATGTGAAGGGCGATGTCATTTTCAAGTACAAAGGTACGCAGGTGGAATATTTGAAGAGAAAAGGTTTGTTAAAACAGTTGGAAGAGTTTAACGAATTTTAATCATGAGTTCTGATCTTAAAATCCCTAAGGACCGTGTTGGTGTACTTATTGGTACGAAGGGTGTTACGAAACGTTTATTGGAGAAGAAGTTGCGTGTCTATCTGAAAGTTTCTAAGGATGGTGAGGTGGTGGTTGAGGGTGATGCTTTTGATTGTATGATTGCTTTGAAAGTCGTTAAGGCTATTGGTCGCGGTTTTAATCCTGTTATTGCGTTGTTGTTAATGCAGGATGATCATATGTTAGAGATTTTAGATATGAAGGATTTTGCTCGTTCTGATGCTGATATCCATCGCATCAAGTCTCGTGTTATTGGTGCTGAAGGTAAGGCTTGGAAAATTCTTGAAAATTTGTTGCAGGTGGATATGTCAGTGTATGGTCATACCGTTGCGTTTATTGGTAAGGCGGAATTTGTTGATCTTGCTCGTTTGGCTATGGAAAAGTTGATGCGTGGTGCTCCGCATGGTAAAGTGTACATGTTTGTTGAGAAGTTGAAGTCGCAAATGCGTTAGTTTTTTGTAGCAAAATATTTATAAAGACTATTTTCGAAACGTGTTGTAATGCCAAAGGAAGAGGTTACGATTGCGCAAGAGTTAGCGAAGAAGCAGCGTGAGATTTCTGTCTCTGAGTTCTTTACGAAGAATCGTCATTTGTTGGGTTTTGATTCTCCTGTTCGTGCGTTGTTGATGACAATTAAGGAAGCTGTTGATAATTCTTTGGATGCTTGTAATGAGGCTAAGATCTTGCCAGAGTTGAAGATAGAAATCAAGAAGTTGACGGAGGATCGTTTCCGTGTCATGGTTGAGGATAATGGTCCTGGTATTATTAAGGCACAGATTCCGAGAATTTTCGCGAAGTTATTGTATGGTTCTAAGTTTCATCGTATTCGTATGTCGCGTGGTCAGCAGGGTATTGGTATTTCTGCTTCTGTTTTGTATTCTCAGTTAACGACGGGTAAGGCTTCTGTTATTTTGTCAAAGGTTGCTAAGAATAAGCCTGCGTTGTATTATGAGTTGAAGATTGATACTGCTAAGAATGAGCCTCAGATTTTGAAGGAGGAAGAGCGTGATTGGAATAGTAAGGAGCATGGTACGCGTATCGAGATTGAGTTGGAGGCTAAGTATCAGAAGGGTAAGCAGTCGGTTGATGAGTTTTTGAAGGGTGTTGCTATTGTTAATCCTCAGGCAACGATTCATTATGTCACTCCTGAGGGTGAGAAGATTAATTATCCTCGTGTTACGAATGATTTGCCGGTTGAGGCGAAGGAGATTATGCCGCATCCGTATGGTATTGAGATGGGTATGTTGATGAAGATGCTTGCGGATTCTTCTGCTCGTACCTTGTCAGGTTTTTTGACGTCTGATTTTTGTCGTATTGGCCCGGGTACTGCTAAGGAGATGTGTGAGAAGGCGGGTTTGTCTGCGGAGAAGAAGCCTTCTTCGTTGGAGCATGCTGATGTTGAGAAATTGTTTAAGGCTATGCAGGAAGTGAAGGTTATTGCTCCTCCCACAGATTGTTTGTCACCGATTGGTTCTTCGTTGTTGGAGAAGGGTTTGAAGAAGGAAGTTCCTGCTGATTTTTATGTTACGGTTACGCGTTCTCCTGTGGTATATCGTGGTTTCCCGTTCCAGATTGAGGTGGGTATTGCATATGGTGGTGAGTTGGAGAAGGAAGGTCAGGTTAAGTTGATGCGTTTTGCTAATCGTGTTCCGTTGTTGTATCAGCAGGGTGCTTGTGCTATTACTAAGGCTGTTCAAGAAACAAATTGGAAACCGTATGGTTTGACCCAGTCAGGTGATAATATGCCTTCGGGTCCTGCAGTCATTATTGTGCATATGGGTTCAGTCTGGGTTCCGTTTACGTCTGAGGCTAAGGATGCTATTGCTTCGTATGATGAGATTATGAAGGAAATGAAGTTGGCATTACAGGATGCTGGTCGTAAGTTGGGTATTTATATTCGTAAGCATGTGCATGCGCAGGAGCATCAAGAACGTTTGAATCTTTTCGCGAAGTATATTCCTGAAGTTGCGAATGCTTTGGCAGAATTATCAGGCACAAAGAAGGATGTTATTGAGCAGGATTTGATGAAGGTTTTGAAGAAGGAGACTCCGAAGATGACTGCTGAGGTTGGTGTGCATGGCGAAGAGTGATTCTAAGAAGTCGTTGGAAGATTTGGGTAAAAAGATTGTTGGCGATTTGGGTAAGGGTAAGAATCCTGAGATTAGTATTCCTGTTCGTGCTTTGTCCAATGTGGTGTATGATAAGAAGTCGAAGACGTTGAAATTGGGTGACAAGATGGGTTCTCGTTCGTTCTTCAATGTAGCTCATGCGAAGAAGTTTTTGCAGACGGTTGAGGTTGCTTCTATTCTAAAGAAGGAGTTGTTGGGTTCTGGTAAGCATGAGCACTTAAGAGGTGTTTTTTACATGGCGAAGCGTACCATTCCGGGTACGAAGGTTAATATTGTTGATGAGCAGGTTGAGTCTGATAAGATTATTGAGGATTTGGAAGTTATTACAGGCTTGTCTCGTGAGCAATTGCATGTTTCTGCGAATAAGATGGGTTCTATGGTGGGTAATATTCTTTTGGAGGATTCTGGTGACTTGATTGATTGTTCTAAACTGGGTAAGGGTGGTTATTCTATTCCTTCTATTGTTGATGAGTTGGATTTCAAGAAGGTGAGTGCCAAGTACATTTTGTATATGGAGAAAGCTGCGATCTATGAACGTTTGAACGAGGATAAGTTCTGGCAAAAAAATAATTGTATTTTGGTAACCTCTCAGGGTCAGACCACGCGTGGTATTCGTAGATTGTTGCAGCGTTTGTCTGAGGAGAAGAATCTTCCTATTTATGTATTGACAGACTTTGATTGCTGGGGTTTCTATATTTACTCAGTTGTCAAGTATGGTAGTATTGCATTAGCACATGCTTCTGAGCGTTTGACTATTCCTAATGTTAAATTTTTAGGCATTACTGCTGATGATATTATTAAGTATGACTTGAAGAAGCATTTGATTAAACTAAACGATCAGGACTTGTCGAGGATGAAGCAGGTTTCTGAGTATGAATGGTTTAAGGATAATAAGGACTGGCAGCGTCAGTTGAAAATGATGAAAGAGTTTGGTGCGAAGGCAGAAATTCAGGCGTTGAGCGCTAAGGGTATTAGTTTTATTTCTGAGAAGTACTTGGTTGAGAAGATTAAAAATCAGGACTTTTTGGAATAGTGGTCTTGGATAGAAAGCTTTAAAAGAAATGTTTTCGTTTGGATAAGGTGAGCTTTTTAGAGATTGTCGGTTTGATTGCTTCTATATTGACAGTTCTTTCTATTTGCTGGGGGGTTCTTTCATTAAAAAAAGAGAATTATAAATTAGCAGTTGTTAATATTAAATTATTTTCAGCGTTAATCATTAATTTTTTTAAAAAATTTAATAATATTTTTGGGTTGTTGTACATTATTATAGGAGTCTTGCTTCTTTTCATTTTAGGGGCGAGTCTTTCTTCCAATAGTATTTTTGCTCATTCTCTTGTTTCTGTTAGTGGTGCTTCTAGTATTTGCCAGTCAGGTGGCAATTGTTATTGGCCAATAGGTGCTGGGCATCAAGTTTACATCCCTATAAAAATAAACTTCGATTCTTTAGTGAGTGTTAAAATAGGATACCAGTCTAACTTTAGTCAAAAAATAAATGTAGGTGTCGGGTACTTAGGGAATTATTCTGACTATGAAAAATATGTCGCACCAACTGATGGTTTTGGAGATTTGGTTCTTATTTCTAATTCAGAACAGCAAGAACTTTGTAATACTTGTTTTAATGGAAGACTTTCAAAATTTTTTGGTGTTTTAGGTAGTCCTTTTTTCCTTCGGATAACAATGAGTCAGAATGCTCAGATTAGTTATGTTGAAATTAAGAATAAACATGGTAGTAACATTTATAGGATATTGTGGTACTTCTTAGCATTTGTTCTTATGATTATTGGTTTATTGTTGTTGTTTAGGGTTATCAAATTATAAGATAGTATGACTAAACTTAGTATTTCATGTGAAAAGACGCACTATTCTTACATAGGTCCACTAACCTTATAAGTTCTTTTCTTGTTGTGGTGGTATGCGTTGGTTCAAGAAACTTTTTATTTTCCTGTTCTTATTTGCTTTATTGTGGTTTGTTGTTGCTCGTTTGGATGTGGATCGTTTGTTGCGTGAAATGTATCATTTGCGGTTAGTTCCTGTAGTTATTATGGTCATTCTTTTTGTTGTTTCTTTTTTGTTGTGGAATCTTCGTTGGTGGTTTTCTTTGCGTTTCCTTGGTAAGGTTTCTTTTTGGCGTTTGCTTCCTGTTTTAATGGCGGGTATGTTTGTGAATAATGTCACACCTTTTGCTGGTACGGGTGGTGAGCCTTTGCGTGCGTTTCATGCGCAGCGTTTGATGCGTAAGCCGGGTTTGAAAGTGTTTGTTTTGACGGTGTTGGAAAAATTGTTTGGTGCGGTTGTTGTATTCTTGTTCTTGATTGTTTCTTTGCTTTTCGTCGTGGTCAAGTTTGATGCGTATCCTGTTTTGCAGGGTATTGCTTTCCTGTTTTTAGCCGTTTTGATAGTTATGGCTATACTGGGTGTTTTGTTGTTTGGTCGTTTGCATTGGCGTAAGTTATTATTAGTAGACTTGTTGTTAAGCGGTGTGTATTGGTTTAGACCTCTTTTTTCTTATCTACAGAAGTTTTCTTCTGCTAACAGTTTTCGTGTCTATATTAATCGGAAGATTGATCATGGTAAAGTGTTTGTTGGTCGCTGGTTGGGTCATAAGGATTTTGTGGCAATTAATATTCTTATAACCTTAGTTATTACGTTGGTGAACTTTCTGACATTGTATGCGTGTTTTTTTGCGCTAAGTTTTCCTATCCCTTTCTTTTCTGTGGTAGTTGTTTACACGTTGGCTACGGTGCTTTCTGATTTTTCTTTTTCTCCTGGTGGTGTTGGGATTGTTGAGGTTTTGAATGTCGGTCTATTTTCTGCTTTAGGTGTTCCTTTGGAGATTGCTGCTTTGGTTACCTTGTTGAATCGTGTGGTCTATTATGTTTTCGCGTTAGGTATCGGGTATCTTTGTGTTCTTGCTTTGCATTGGAAGGATTGAAGACTGGACGTGGTGTCTCGATGTTGTGTCTGTAGGTTGCGTGCATAAAGTATTTTTAAAGAAAGCAGTCTTTTTTGTTCATGCGGGTGAAGAGGCGATGTAAGTGGTGTTCACCGTTTGCTGTCCGTTCGTTTTCTAAGAAGTGTGGTGTTCGTAATGCGTGAGCCTATTCAGGGAAAGATTGCTATTACGGTATCATCCGTTGCTTATGTTGGAAGAGTTGTATGGTCTATTTTCTTTAGATAAGAATGTCGTCGAAGCACAGCTGCTCATGCAGTAAAGGAGGAGGATTATGAAGAGGCTGCTCGTTTACGTGATAAGTTAGCGAAACCACATTCTTAGTAGGTACAAAAAGCTTTTTAAACGTTGTAAGGGCTGGTTAGTCTTTATGCCTCAGTAGCTTAGCCCGGTAGAGCATGTGACTGTTAATCACAGGGTCGAAGGTTCAAATCCCTCCTGAGGCGCTTTTTGATTATAAACATGAGACGATGACACCTATTGTAATGAAAATGTCTGATAGAGAAATTGCTGATTTTGTTGCTGCGCGTAGTGCTACAGAGAGTATGCGTCGTCATGTTAAGATATTGACTTCTTTGCGTCCTGGTTATGTGCGTATGCCCTATGCTGTCGTTGTGGATGATGTTGCTGATCGTTTGGTTGCTCGTCGTTATGCTGTTGATATGGTTCTTGCTGATGTTCGTAATTCTCAGTCTTTGTCTTCTCAAGCGCTTTGTTTTGAGAGTTGTGATCAAGATGTAGTTGGTGGGGTAGAAGCAGTCATTGATGAGCGTTTGGGTGAAGTTGCTTTTTTTTCGAAGGGTTGTGTCATAGACTTGTTTCCTTTGTCTTTATTAATGGACTTGGCGGGTTGTGACTATAATAATGGTCGTGTGGTCTGGCGTAATCCTGCTTTGTTGGTGTAGCTTTCCAGAAGATTTCCGGCGGTTATAGCCTGAATGGCCGCAGTACGTCACACTTGACAAGCGCCCTGTGAATGGTTATAAAGCGAAATTCATAAGATTGTTTATGGGCCTAAAGATTCCAAAGATTAGTTCTTTACTTGCAGAAGAGACTGGTTGGCATATTGGTGATGGAAGTATGAACTATTATAGAAATAGGTCTGGGATACAGGGATTTTATCAGTTAAGAGGGCATATCAATGATGATCGTGATCATTATATTAATTATATCAAACAAGCTTATCAAGAACTTTATGGGATAGATATAAGTCTTCGTACAATGCCCTCGACAGGTGTGTTTGGTTTTCAGAAATGGGGTGATAATCTTCTAGAATTTAAAAGAAAATTAGGCTTACCACTAGGTAAGAAGTGGGCCGTTTTTATTCCTCCTCTTTTTCTTAAAAATAATTTTTTAATTGTTGCTGTTATTCGTGGTATTTTTGATACTGATGGTTGTGTCTATATTGAAGATAAACGCGGTAGGCCATATCCTCGTTTAGAAATGAAAACTTTATCTGAAAAGTTAGCACACCAATTATTTGTACTATTGAATGCACTTGGATTAAGAACAACACAATATCTACAAAGAGCTTATCCCGAGTCTGGAGTTCCTAATCCTGAATGGGTTATTGTTATAAGAGGTCATGATACAGTGCAGAAGTTTTTTGATGTTATTAAACCAAAAAATAGGAAGCATATTGATAAATATCAATATTATATTATTAGTGCCCTTTTTTGTCAAGAAAACAGTAAAAAAGCTTTTAAATCGTCTTAAACAGGATTCACGTATTGAGCCCGTAGCTTAGTTTGGTTGGAGCACAGCAGAAGCGCTTTTTCGACTGATAGCTAAGTCTAGACATCGAGTTGGCGTATAACCACGGTAAAGGTCGGCGGTTCAAATCCGCTCGGGCTCATCTTTTCTTTTTAAATGGGTGATTATAGTATGAAGAGCATGACTGCCATCCATCCGAGGGTTATGAGTGTTCCTATAATAGCTAGGCGTAGGTGTTTGAATTTTTTTTGTGTTATTGCTGCTAGGTCGTAGGCGTTTCCTAGGAGCATTTTTGTTTTTGTTGTTTCGTTGGTGTTCATGATGTCTCGGATGTAGGTTTCTTTCGTTGTGGTCATGATATCGTTGAAGTAGATGTAGCGGTTCTTCGTTCCTTTTCCCATGCGTGGATACATGACGAGCATGACGTGTTTGAAGGCGATGGTGAGGAGGATGATTGTGCATGCGAAGAGGAATAGTGTGCGGAATTGTCGTAGTTGTTCTACGGGCATTTTTGATGTTATTGCTGAGAATGTTGCTGTTCCTGCTGCTAAAACACTGAAGGTCCATGCTCCTTTGGTGTCTGCTAGTTTTATTTGTTCGCTGAGGTAGGTGTTGAGGTAGGTTGCAAAGGGGTAACTAGAAGTAGTGTTCACACCCTTTTTTATCATAGGGTGATGGTTAGGTTTGATATATAAAAATGTAGCTGTTTTTCTTGTTGCATAATCTTTTTAAACCATGGTTGTTGTAGCTTGTTGATGCCTAAAGCGAAGAGTTCTGTTCATCGTGCTGTTGTTCGTTCGAAATTGTTGGTGAAGAACAATAAGTTTGTTGTGGGTGTTTTTGGTCTTGTTATTGCTCTTACTATTCTTGCTTTTGTTGCTGTCACCTTGTTGCGTCCTTCTAGTCCTTTTGAGATTACGAAGAATGATGTTTTTGCTCATCCTGATTTTTCTGGTAAGACCGTTGCTGTTTTTGGTGTTCGTTTGGGTGATACGATGCCGCAGGTTGTGGATGCTTTGGGTAAGGCTGATAATATTGAATCTCCCGGTAATAATATAGAAAATTGGGAGTATAGTGATGCTTTGGGTATGGAGAAGGTTGGTTTGTTGTTGCAGTTCCGTTCTGGTGTTCTTGTGCGTATGACCTTTAAGGAATCCTTTAATGATTATTTAGTAGGTTCTACCAAGATTGTGCATACTAAGGATGAGTTGTATAGTATATTTGGTGCTCCTTCCAATGTTCGTCATGTGCAGTCCAATAGTGCTAGTGGTCGTGCGTTTCAGATTGTGACGTATAATACTAAGAATTTCGAGTTTATCTTGTTGGGTGATAAAGAGAACGGTTTCAGTATTTTCTTGTGATTCCTGCATTGATTATTCTTATTTTTTTGTGGTTACGTATCCACACAAAAGTGCCTGCCCCGATATAAAATGAGTAATGGATAATGTAGCTGTAAATAAACCCTGTTTTAAAAGAAAGGATAAGAATAGGGAATATGATGGCGCCAAATAGTGAAGCGATAAAATAGAACATTCCTAGTGCCTTTCCTGCTGTACTGATGCCTATTAAATGAATAAATGCGAAGAGTAAAAAGAAATAGAAAATGGTCGTAAGTAATGGCAGTCCGGCATTATAAAGCATAAAGACCCCTATGATAATCATAGTTTGTTGAAAAATAATATCAAATGATTTAGAAACAAGATAACGGTAATTCATTTGTGCCCAATAGTGGTCAGGATATTTTTTTATGAATGTTACCGGTCTTTTGTAAATTTGCGGTATTTTCTTGTAGATGTAAATTGTTGTGAAATAAAAAAGAACGATTGCTAGGACTGAAATGGGTGTGAATGTTAGTTGGTTATGAGGAAAATAAAACAGTTTTATTGCTATAGTGGTTGTAATCATAAAATATATTATTATATAGCTGTAATTATTAGTGTAGGTAATGCCTTTTCCTTTTTGTTTCATGATAAAAAATATGCCGAAAACAATAATCCATAACAATAACCAAGAAATAATAGTACTATGAATCATAATTATCTAATTCGTGCTCCTGCTTCTTGCGGTTTATCAGTTCCGAGCAGTGTTACCTTGCCGTTTTTTTCTGCCACTAAAAGCATGCCTTCGCTTTTTATGCCTCGTAGTTCTGCGGGTTCCAAGTTTTTTATGAGGATGATGGTTTTTCCTTGTAATTCTTCTTTGGTGTAGTAGGGTTTTATGCCTGCGACGAGTTGTAGTTGTTTTTCTCCGATGTCTACTTGGAGTATGTAGAGTTTGTCTGCTTGGGGATGGTCTTGTACGTCGTGTATTTTTCCTGTGGTGAGTTCTGTTTTTTGGAATTCTTCTAGTGTTATCATGGTGTGTAGAGTAGTTGGTATTCTCCTCCGCAGTGTTTGGTGACGAATTCGCATACTTCTTGTAATGTTTTTTGTATGCGTTCTTTGCTGATGTTTTTGTTTCCTTGTACGCACACGATTGCTCGTTTTGTTTGTTTGGTTATTTTTACGTCTTCGTGTTGTTTGGTGAGCCATCGGGTGATGACTTTATTGTTGTCATCTACAAGGATGTATTCTCCTGATTGTATTTTTTCCTGGTTGGGTGTTCCTAGAGGTATGAAGTGTTCTTTTCCTGTTGCTTCTCGTATGTTTAGATTACCATTTATTTTGTCTGCGTCGTAGATGCCCATGATAATTCCTGTTTTGAGTGATAGGAGGTTGTAACTGTCAGTTATGGTATTAATATTAGGTAATTGTTTTTTTTGTTTGACATAGTTCCATAGATTTTCGCTGCTGAGTCCTTCTTTTCCTTGGTCTCGTGTTCCAAGCAGGTATTCGTAGCTTTTGATGGTTGGTTCTGCTGCTTCGTAGTTGAGTGTTTTGTAGTGTTCTTTTTTTATGCGTTCAAGTTCCATGCTTTTTGTTTGTACTTGGAATCCTTTGATTTCTGCTAGTCCGAAGGTGAGTTCTTTGATGTTTTTGTCAATGAGTACTTTTTTGTTGGTGTAGTTGACTGTTTCTTCTTTGATAATAATTTTTTCCATTTTTTCTTGGAAGTCTTTTTTGTCGAACAGTATTTCTGGCTGGTTTATAGTATAGGATTCTGCGCTGAAAATAGTGTTTGTGTAATCTTTTGCTGGGGAGTTGAGTATCTTGAGGATGCGTTCTGATGTTTCTGGGAGGAAGGGTTGTATAAGGAGTGCTAGTGTTTCGCAGAGTGCTGTGCATTGGTAGAGTGCGACAGTGTCATTAGTTTTCCATGGTGCTTTTGCGTTGAAATATTCATTGCCGAGTGAGGAGAGTTTGAGTATTTCTGCTAGTGCTTGTCGTAATTCTATTTTTTCGTAGCTTTCTAGTATTTTGCTGATTTGTTGATTAATAGTATTTTTGAATTGGTTGTCTAATGTTTTTGGTTGTTTGATAGTTCCTCCTTGTTTGTTATAAACGAAGCTGAGTGTTCTGTTGATGAAGTTTCCGAAATTGTCGATGAGGTCTCCTACCACTCGTTGTTCGAATTCTCTCCAGGAAAAGTCTGTGTCTTTTGTTTCTGGTATGAGATTGGTAAGGTAGAATCTCCAGTAGTCAATGCCTAATTGGTAGCTAGGTAATACGTTACAAAAAACGCTGGTTCCCCAATTGTGGCTTTTGCTTATTTTTCCTCCTTCATAGTTGAGGTATTGTAGTCCTATGACATTGTAGGGGAGGTTGTAGCCTCCGGTTGCTAAAATAAATGCTGGGAAGAATAATCCGTGAAAAATTATGTTGTCTTTTCCTAGAAAATTGTATATCTTTGTTTTTCCGTCAGTCCAATATTCTTTTCCTTTTTTCTTGTTCCATTCTAGTGTTGAGCTGACATATCCCCAGGGTGCGTCGTACCAAACATAGAATACAAGGTCTTCGTAGCCTTTGAGTGGTACTTTGACTCCCCATTTTAAGTTTCTGGTGATGCATCGTGGTTGTAATCCTTCTTTAATCCATGCAAGTGTAGCATTTTTTACATTGCTTCTCCAGGTAGTATTTTTTTCTATCCATGTTTTTAATTGGTCAGATAATTTGTCAATCGCAAAGAATAAGTGTTTTGTCGGTTTGAAGGTAATATTATTTCTTTTGCAGATGGCGCAGCGTGGTATTTTCAGTTCTTGTGGTTCTAGGGTGTCGCCACATTTTTCGCATTGGTCTCCTCGTGCTTTGTCGTAGCCGCATTTTGGGCATACACCTTCAATGAATCGGTCTGATAGTTGTCGTTTGCAGTCAAGGCAGAAGGGTAGGGTGAGTGTTCCTTCAGTGATATAACCATTTTTGTAGGCTTGTAAGAATACTTCTTGGGTGAGTTGGTGATGGATGGGTTTACTGGTTCGTGAGAAATTGTCATAACTTATTTGTAGCCAGTCATAAATTTTTTTGTGTTCTTTGTAGTATTTGTCACAGAGTTCTTGGGGTGTTAGTCCTTCTTTTTCTGCTGCTATTTCTGTTGCTGTTCCGTGTTCGTCTGATCCTCCTACGAAGACAGTTTCATAACCTGCGAGTCTGCAGTATCTTGCAAAAATGTCTGCTGGCAAGTGGCTTCCTACAATATTTCCAATATGTGGAAAGCTGTTGACATAGGGAAGTGCACTGGTTATGAGTCGTTTTTCTTTTGCCATGAATGCTTTGATGCTGAGGTTCTTTTATAGCTTTCTGTAGTCGTAAGGTTTATATGTGTTTTAGCTGGTAGGGTGCTTATGTCTCGTCCTATTATCTTTGCTGATGCCGAGTTTCCTGGCTTGTCTCCAAATGGTACGCATTTATTGTCGTTGGCGTTGATTAAGGAGTCAGGTGAGGAGTTGTATATCGAGTTTGATTATCGTGGCAAGACGAATGCTTGGGTGAAAAAGCATGTGCTTCCTTCGTTGTCGGGTAAGAAGGTTTCTCAGGTCAAGGCTAAGAAATTGATTCGTGCTTTTGTAGGTAAGCAGGAGCCGTATTTTTTGTCGTATGTGAATGCTTTTGATTGGATGGCTATTTTGAAGTTGTTTGGTGTTCATAAGCACCCGTTTTATTGGATTCCTTTGGATTTGGCTTCGTTGTTTTATGCGCGTGGTATAAATGTCCGAGGTGGTCTTGATGGTGTTGCTCGTCGTTTGGGTATTAAGATGCAGCAGTTTACGCGTCATAATGCTTTGGATGATGCTCGTTTGGTGAAGATGGTGTATGAAAAGTTGATGGTGTAATGCGGCTTACGGGAATTGAACCCGTTTCAATGGATTGGGAACCCACTATTCTACCGGTAAACTAAAGCCGCTTATGTATTTACCCGAAAAAATAGGTTAATAAAACTATCACGATAAGGCTGGGTAGCATGTTGAGTATTTTTAGTTTTTTTATTTCTAGGATGTTAATGCCTAGTCCGAGAAGGAGTATGCCCCCTAATCCGCTGAGTGCGGTGATGAGTAGTGGTGTTAAGAATTGTTGTAGGCTGCTGGCGAAGAGTGTTAATCCTCCTTGGTAGATAAGGAGTGGGATTGCTGAGAATAATACTCCTATGCCTAATGTTGCTGCTAGTGCTATGGATGAGAAACCGTCGAGTAATGATTTTGCTAGGAGTAGTTCTGATGTTCCTCCTATGCCTTCTTGTATGGCTCCGAGTATGGTCATACTCCCCATGCAGTAGAGGAGGAATGCTGTGGTTAATCCTTCGCTGAATGTGTTGTCAGTTGATCCTAGTTTCTTTTTGATGTAATTGCTGAACTTGTTGAGTCTTTCTTCTAGGTTGAGGAGTTCTCCGATGATGCTTCCGATAATGATGCTGAAGATGAGTAGTAGCCAGTTTTCTGTTGTTATGGCCATGCTTATGCCGATGGTGATAGTGAATAGTCCTATGGCTTGAAATGCTATAGTTATGATGTTTTTCGGGAATTTTTTGTGGATGAGTAGTCCGAGAATACTTCCGATGATGACTGCTCCTGTGTTGATAAGTGTGCCTAGCATTTTTTTGGTTATATAGTTTAGTTGTTTATATTTATTTCTGTAGATTAAGAATTATGCTGTTACGAGTGCTTGTTGTTCATCATTCCACACGACTACGAGCACGCCGTCTTGTTTTTCTATGGTAGTATGTTGTTCTATAAATTGTTCTAGTCCTGTTTCTGTTGTGTAAATAATGGTTGATGATACTCTTCTTCCTTTCCCGTTGGTTCTTCCGTTGGTATTGGGATGAGTGAAGGCGTGGTCTCGATAAAAGTCGTAGATGACTGTTCCTAGGTTGACAAGTCTTAGGTCCTTTCCCAGTTTGGTAATTTGTCGATGCATAAAGTCGTTCATGCTTGGTGCTAGTTGTAGCATGGCTTCAATGGTTGGTTGTAGGTCGCTGGTGAATTGTGGTCCGTACTGGTCGACAATGTTGAAAATGGTTGTATAAATAGAGTCTTTTGCTTCTTCTAGTGTCGGTTTATGGTCTGCGGTGAAGCCCCTTGTGCGTAGATATCCTTCAAGTCGTGTTTGTAAAAATTCTGTTACTGCTGGTAGCATGTTTTTTCGTTAGTATTGTGCTTTTTAAATATTGTGGACGTGAAAATGGACTGGGGAGGATTCGAAC
>DATDVL010000014.1:0-3992 GCA_035290025.1 Candidatus Nanoarchaeia archaeon | reverse complement strand
GTGCTTTGCGTATTTTTGGAAATGGCCAGGTTTCTCCTATCTCAAAGGGTGTTAGTCCATTTTCTTCTAGTCTTTTTTCCTCGTCGTAGGATTGTCCTCGTGTTGTATGAGGTCCGAACCATTGGAAACTAATTCCTTCGTCGCCGAAAGGTTTTTCTCCGTTAAGTATGACAAATCTTTTTCTTGTTGCAAGTACCATTTCATCTTTTTCTTGGATGGCGATGGTAAGTTGTAATAAGACTAAGTGGTCAACAGTTATTTTTCGTTCTCCGAGTAATTGTTGTAGTTCTTCTAGTTTGGTGTGAGTGCATAAAGCGTCTATACTTCCTGTAGGGAAGGGCATCGGCATCCCTTCTGGGTTTGCTCCATAAATAATGGTTCTTCCTTCTTTTTTGCTGACGCAGCCGTAGCCTCTGATGGTTTTCATAGCATTACATCCGTTGCAGTCTTATGCCTGCGAGTGTTATGGGTAGTTTGAATTCTTTTTTGATTATTCCTTGTAGGCGTAGTATTTCTTCCATTGCTCCTGCTTGAGTATTGTCGTAACCTTTATTATCATTAGTTTCAAAGTCTCCAAGGTTGTCGGGTGCGTAGGGGTCTGGTCCGTAGAATGCTACATGGTCTCGTCCTATTCCGTTGATGATAATGATCTCTGGTTCTCGTGCTAGTGCTTCTAGGTCACTTTCATGTTCTTGGACGTTGAGGGTGAGGTGTCTAATAGTAATAAGTTGTGCTTGTTGTAAACAGTCTAGCATTCTTCCCTGTACGCGTAGGGCTTCGTCTTGTGTGGTGAATGGTTGCATGTTGTTCCATCGGAAGCTTTCGTAGGGTTCTCTTTTTGTTCCTGGTCCGAAAAGCATTGCTGTTTCTCTTGTTCTAATTTCACTAATAGGGAAGTGTGCTATGTTGATGTATCCTTGGATGGTTTTCATGGTGTTTTTATGGTTCCTTCTCCTGGTGGTAGTGCTTGCATGATTTCGTCAATGTCGTCATGGTGTAAGTAGTGTTTTATTTTTTTTGCCATGTCGCTTTTCTTTTCTTCTCCCGGTGTTATTAAGTAATATATCGTGCAGTGTTTTTTTATAGCGTTTTCTGGTCCTCCCATGATTCTTCCTTCTGCTGTTTTTCCTACTGCTTGTTGGAGTACGGGTTTGTAGTAGGTTCGTTCTCCGTAGATCATGAATGTTCCTTTGGGTAGTCCGAACTGTTTTTTTATCTGGTCGGGTTTGATGCTGTAGACGTCTGCAATGGTTGTTTTTTGCCCCCAGCCTTTGCTGTTGGTTGCGCAGAATTGTGCCGCTTCTGTTTGTTCTTCGGTGGTAAGTGGTTTTCCTTGTGTTTTTATGACGACGAAGGGGCTTCCGGGTTTTTCTGTGTGGAATACTAAGTCATCTTTCTCTACGTATTTTTTTATGAGAATGTCGTTGGTGGTTGCGTCTCTTCCGCCGAGGACGAGTTTTCCTTCGCTGCTCGTGTACCATCGGAACTTTTCATACCAGTCTTTTTTTCGTTTCCTTTTTTTGCTGGTTTCTTCTGGTTTTTCTCGTTCTGCTTTTGCTTTGAGGGTGAGGAGTGCTGCTTGTGCTTTGGGTAATTTTTTTCGTGATTTTTTTGCTATCTCATAATAGTAGGTTGCGTTGTCGTGCATGCTTTTGTTGATGTCCAGGGTGATGTCGTTCGTGCCGAGGGTGATGACTACTTTTGCTGTTGTGGGTTCTAGTTTTTTTATGAGGGCGTGTGTGATATGCCATTTCGCTTTTTTTACTGCTGCTATGAGTTCTTCTAGTTCTGTGTAGTGTTCGTAGATTTGGTCGCCGATGATTTTGTAGTTGTTGGATTTTTCTTCAAGTTGTTGGATGTTTGTATGTTGTTCTGCTAAGAGTTTTTCGTATTTTTCTTCGTGTTTTCCTTGTATGACTTGTGTTGCTTTGTTTTCGTAGTGGTCTTGTAATGCTTCGCTGTAGCTAGTATAAGTTTTTTTGTCGTAGAGGTCGTAGATTTTCATGAGTATGGGGTTGATGATGACTTTTTTTGCTTGTACAGTGTTGGCGTTGATGGGTTGGCAGGTGAGTGCGAATAAGTATTTGTGGAGTTTTGTCAGGTCGGGGTGGCTTGCTGTTTTTTTGATGTCTGCTCGTTCGCAGAGTTCTTCTGCGTATTTTCCTGATAGTCCCATGTCTGCGGCGAGTGTTTTGATGAATTCTTTGCCGTGTTCTTGCCAGTTGTTTTTGATGACAGCAATGAATTCTTCGTCTTCCATGGTGAAGGGGTCGTTGCGTAGGGGTGGGTATTTGTAGGTTTCATCTACTTTTATGGTTCTGTCTTTCCAGGTGTGTTCTTCGTAGCATGCTTTGATGATAGTGTCTTCTAGTAAGAGGAGGTTTCCTTTGGTGAGTATTTCTATGAGAAGTATGGCGTTGTTGCTGAAGGTTATTTCTATGATGCGTTCGAAGCCGTGTTGGAGTATTTTGGTGATTCTTGTTTGTTCTAAATGCTTGTTGAGGTAGTTGGTGAAGGGTGTGGGTACTTCTTTTCCTTGTTTGTCGCTGCTTAAGTAGACAACTTCTCCTGGCCTGATGATGAGGTATTGTTTTCCTAGGCCGCTTTTGTGCAGGGTGAGGGTTATTTCGTCTTCTCCTGTTTGTCGTGTCTTCTCATAATAGGCTCCTTCGAGTACTTGTAATTCTCGTACTAAGTAGATGAGGTCAATGGCGGTTTGCATAGAATTGCTGGGTAAAAGATGTTATTTAAGGGTTATTAATCAAAAGGTTTTTTTCTTAGTTAATCTGGGTGGGAAATTTTCCTTGTTGGGCTTGTATAATGGATTCCACCCATAATTCTGCATTTTTTTTCATGGAGCCGTCAGTACACCAGGCAAGTTCTGGTCCTGCCCATACATTGCCTTCGTACTTGGTGATGTTTGTGTTTCCTTCTTCAAATGCGTAGCCATAGATTTTTCCTTTTTTTACAAGTTGCAGCATAAATTCGTGGTCGTAAATTTTGTGTATTGTGCTGATGAACAGGGCTTCTTTTTTCATGGTTTCAAGGAGTTGGTTGGGTAAGAGTCCTTGTGTTTGTTCGTTTTGTGCAGTGGTGGGAAATATGACATCGGCGGTTTTCATAAGTTCTGGGAGTTCGACATAGGTGAATCTTTTATCTCGTGATTGCCGGGACCAGTAGATGATGTTCATTCCTAGTCCTTGAGCTTTTTCCGCAATTGCTTTTCCGTTATTTCCAAGGCCGATGATTCCTGCTGTTCTTCCTTGTAATTCTATTCCTTGGTGTTTGACAAAGTCTTGTTTCCATCCGTCTTTTATCACGAGGGGTAATTTTCTTGCAACATTAAACATCATGAGTATTGCCCATTCTGCTACTGCTGTCATGGAGAATCCTCTGAGATTCGTTACAGGTATTCCTTTTTTCTTGGCAAAGTCTTTGTCAATCCAGCTGAAGGAGGTTGTTTGAAGGCAAATGGCTTTAAGGTGGGGTATTTTTGCTATGATTTCTTGTGGGAATTTCCAGTTGCAAAAGTCTGGGTCTATGGCTAGGATGCGTTCTTGATTGCCGGTGAATAAGCTTTGTATATTTTCAAGTGGTTGAATTGTTTTTTCTAGGATTATGTTGTCGAACCCTTGTAGTCGCGCGAGATCGTTTTTTGTAAAGAGTGCGTCCATGTTGGGGCTGAGAATGAATAGGTCCATGAGCATTGCAATAAATAATGGGTTAATAAGTTTTGTTAAAAATCTATTGTACTCTGAACACGAAGGGTGCTACTTCTGTTAATCCGCAGTTGTCGGTGCATCGTAGGGTTATGAGTAGTCTGTAGGTTCCTAGGGGTGCTCCGCTGGAGGGTATATCGAAGCTTATCAGGTCTGATTGTAGTGCTCCTGATTCTAGGTTGAGTGGCAGTCCTTCTCCTGATGTTATCCAGCTTTTTACGCTGTTTTTGTTGACGTTGGGTGGTGTTTGTTCTACGGTTATCACATAGGTAT
>DATDVL010000013.1:0-22710 GCA_035290025.1 Candidatus Nanoarchaeia archaeon | reverse complement strand
TGGTCTGTCGTTGTCCATGTTTTTGTTGACGCGTTCTGCTGAGATTCGTTCGCGTAAGTCTTCTTTGGCTTTGCTTGCGGGTACGTTGCGTGTTGCTTTGGTGTTGTCGTTGTTGGGTGCGGTGATGGTGGGTGCTTTTGCCGGTTTGGCTATCCAGTTATTTTTCCCTAAATATCTAGGTGTTGAGTTGTATTCTGCTTTGTTGGCTGTTGGTTTGGTGTTTTATACAGTGTATGTCTTGATTGCTACGTATTTGAATGGTAAATTGCAGCCGGAGAAGGTTGTTGTTCCGTTGGTTGTTGCTGCTTTAGTGAATATTGTTCTTGATGTCATCTTGATTCCTCAGTTGGGTGTTTTGGGTATTGTTATTGCGACGATGGTTGCTCACATGTTCGCTTTTGTGTTGTTGGTTCGTCAGGTACGTATGGGTAAGGCAGTGTGGCCTGCTGCTTTTGTCCCGTTCATTGTTTATGGTGCGTATATGTTGGGTGTGTATGGTTCGTTGTTGGTTATTCCTTTAGTAGTCCTTTTATTTGTTACTGGTTTGTTGAAGCGTTCTGATGTAGATTTAGTTGTTGATATCTTTAGAAAGTTTTTGAGAAAGTGATTTATTGTTTTGTGTTGATGGGTGTTTTGTCGCTTAATGATTTGTAGGTTCTTTCATAGAGTGGTATGAGTTCTGGATATTTTATTCGATATTTTTCATCTCGTACGTCTCCTAGTATGCGTGCGGGTACTCCTGCTACGACTGCAAAAGGTGGTACGTTTTTTGTGACTGCTGCGCTCATTCCTATTTGAGCAAATGCTCCTATGGTTATACCACAGATAATTGTTGATGATGCTCCTAAAGTTACGTGGTCGCCTATAATTGTTTCTAACTCTTTGTAACTGTGAGCAAGTATTTTTGCTACAGTGGGGAATAAATCATTAGTAAATGTGACTCGTGGTCCTACGAAGACATAATTTCCGAGGGTGACGAGGTCGGGTATGGATATGCCGTCTTGGAGTCTGCAGTAGTCTCCTATAGTCACTCCGGGTTTGATGTGGCTTTGGCTTCCTATTTGGGTGTCTTTTCCAATGTGTACGGGGCGTTTTTCTGTTCCGTAGACGATGCATTGGTGCCATACTCTGCTGTTGGTTCCTAAAGTTACGTGGTCGCCTATAGTTGCTGTTGTTGATACCATTCCTTTATCATGTGGTATAAGTGTTGGTTGTGGCATATTTTTGTGTATTTTCAATAGTTTTTAAGGTTAATGGACTAAACATCTTTCTGCGGGTTTTGTTGATGATGATTTTAGAAGTGTTTATCGAATGGTGTTTCGTAGTGGTGTAATTCTCGTTCTGTGAACCATAGGCTTATTTCTCGTGTTGCTTCTTCTTTGTTGCCGGATGCGTGTATCAAGTTTCTTATGGGACGTTGTTTGGTGTCTGCTATGGCATAAGAATCATAAATGTAGTCTCCTCTAATAGTTCCAGGTATTGCTTGTCGTGGTTCTGTATTGCCTACCATTTTTCTGACGACTTCAATAACATGGGGTGCTTCAAGTACTAGGGCAATGACAGGTCCTTCTTGTAAGAATGTTTTATTCCAGTTTTTTATCATGGTTCCATATTCTTTGTGATTGGTGAAAGGGAATTTCTTTCCTTCTTTTTCGTAAGTCGTTTTCGTTTTTTCGAATACTCCTTTTGCCCATTCGTCGGTGACGATGTAATGTTTTTCTGCAACATTTTCGTCTGCCCAGAGCATTTTCATGCCAATAATCTTGAGTCCTACTTTTTCGAATCTGCTGATGATTTCCCCAGCTATGCCTCTGATGACGCCGTCGTGTTTGACAATGACTAATGTTCTTTCTTTGACCATGGTTTTTGTTTTCTTCTGGTTTGTTTATATGTTTTTCTATTGTAGTTTTATAATATTTCTTACAGCTTCTACGAAGTGTTGTGCTTCTGCTTCGGTGTTGTAGAAGTAGATGGATGCTCGTATGCTTCCAGGTAATTGATGGTTGTTGAACCATGCGTGGACGCAATGTGCTCCGCTTCGGGTCATGATTTTTTCTCCAGTGCTGAGGATGCGTGCTATGTTATGAATATCTAGGTTTTGTATCGTAAAGGATAAGATATTGCTTCGTTGTTTATGGTCTTCTGGTCCTAGGATAGTTATTACTTCTTTGAGTTCTTCTGTCATAATCTTATTGAGCTTTTCTTCGTGGTTGCTGATAGTGTCCATGCCTATCTTCTTGAGATAGTTAATAGCTGCTGCTAGTCCGAGTATGCCTGCGTAGTCTTGTAGTCCTGCTTCAAATCGTTCTGGTAAGGGTTTGAGTTCATAGTGGTCGTAAGTGGTGTTGGTGACAGTTTCCCCTCCAAGGTTGTAGGGTTCCAGTTGTTCTAATTGTTCTTTTTTTCCGTAGAGTATGCCTGTTCCTGTTGGTCCGCAGAGTTTATGTCCTGAGAATGCGTAGAAGTCTGCGTCAAGTTCTTTCAAGTTTATTTCCATGCTGGGTGTTGCTTGTGCTCCGTCGAGCATGACGAGGGTGTTGTTATCATGTGCTTTTTGTATTATTTTTTTTGCAGGTAAGGTTACGCCGTCGAGGTTGGATCGGTGGTGTAGTGCTACGAGCTTAGTTTTTTCTGTGAGGAGTTGTTCGTAGGCTGCAAAGTTGAAAGTGTTATCTTTATTGCTAGGTAGTATTTTGAGTGTAATCTTTTTCTTTTTTTGTAGTCTAATCCAGGGTACGAGGTTGGAGTTGTGTTCTTTGTCAGTAATGATGACTTCGTCTCCTGGTTGGAATTGCATGCTTTGTGCGAGGAGGTTGATGCCTTCAGTGGTGTTTCTGGTGAATAATATTTCTTCGTTGTGGTGTGCGTTGATGAATTTTCTTATGGTTGTTCGTGCGTTGAGTATTTTTTCGTTGATGTTTTCTGCTAATTGGTGGTGGCTTCTTCCTGCGCATGCGCTGTGGTTGTAGTAATCTTGTAATGCATCAATGACTGTTTGTGGTTTGAGTGTCATGCAGGCGTTGTCGAAATAGGTTACTCCTGGGTTGTGTTTGAAGAAGGGGAAGTCTTGTCGTATTTTTTCTGGTGTGAAAAATATCATGGTGGTGTTCCTCCAAGCGATATGCTCGCATTGGGGAGTGTGCAGTTGGTGGGTGTTTCACTGTTAGTTGTTGGTGTTTCGTTCTCGAAAACGTTGAAGATGCAGAATGCTGTTGAGTCTTCTCCGTTGCAGTTGCCGTAGGCTACGTAGTTGTAGACTCCTATGCCGCTGAAGTATGCTGATCCGAGCATGAGGATGATGAAGATGAATGCTATGATCTTATAGTGGTTGTAGAACAGTTTTGCTAGTTGTGGTGTGTGCATCATTTTTGCTGTGATGTCTGCTCGTATGCGTTGGTCGAGTCCTGATTCGCATCGTTGTAGTGTTATGGTCTTGAATAGGCATGCTAGTGATTCTTTGGTCAGTTTTCTGTATTTCGCGCTGAAAATACCGAGAAGTGCGAATATGGGGAGTGCTATCCAACAGAGTACCATGGTTTGTTCTTGTTTTGTTTGTTTTTAATGTTAGTACTATCTTGGGGGATAGTTCCTATATCTTTTTCCTTTTGAGTAGGTTGGCGTTGGTGACGACGGTGATGCTTGATGCTGCCATGGCTATTTCTGCAATGACGGGGTGGAGGATGCCTGCTACTGCTAGGGGTATGGCTATGACGTTGTAGGCGAATGCCCAGAAGAGGTTTTGTTTTATTTTTTTGAAGGTTGCTTTTGATAGGTTGATGGCTTGTACGACTCCTTGGAGTGATCCTTTTGCGAGTACTAAGTCTCCTGCTTCTATGGCTATGTCTGTTCCTGTTCCCATGGCTATGCCGACGTTTGCTTGTTTGAGTGCGGGTGCGTCGTTGATTCCGTCGCCGACGAATGCTACCATGCCTGTTTTTTGTAGTCGTTCTACGTGTTGTGCTTTGTGTTCGGGTAAGACGTTGGCGATGACGTGTTTGATGCCTACTTGTTGTGCTATTGCTTGTGCTGTTCGTTCATTATCACCTGTGATCATGACGGTAGTGTAGCCTTGTTTGTGTAATTGTTCGAGTGCTTGTTTGCTGTCTTCTTTGATGGTGTCTGCTACTCCTATGAGCCCTATGACTTTTTTGTTTTTGGTTATGATCATCGTTGTTTTTCCTTGGTTTTCTAGTGTGACAAGTTTTTCCTTGATATTAGTAAGAATAATTTTTTGTTCTTGCATGAGTGTTGCGTTGCCGATGAAGTAGTGGTTTCCTGCTATGGTTCCTTCTATGCCTCGTCCTCTATGGTTTTTGAATTTGGTTACTTCTTTGAGTTTTTTGTTTTTTGCTAGGTTGATGACTGCTTGTGCTATGGGGTGTTCACTGTTTTTTTCTAGGCTTGCTGCGATGATGATAAGTTCTTCTTGTTGTAGTGTTCCTGTTGTTAGTACATCGGTTGCTTCTGGTTTTCCTTTGGTGAGTGTTCCTGTTTTGTCGAAGACAATAGTTTTCACGTTTTTCATGGTTTGTATGGCTTCGCCGTTTTTGATGAGTATGCCTCGTTGTGCTCCCATGCCTGATCCTACGACGAGTGCTATGGGCGTTGCTAGTCCTAGTGCGCAGGGGCATGCGATGACGAGTACTGCTATGCCTATGCCTATGGCGGTGCTGATGTCAGTGAAGAAGTACCATGCTATGCTGCTGAGGAGTGCTAGGATGAGTATGGCAGGTACGAATTTGCTGGTTATTTTGTCTGCTAGTTCTTGTATGGGTACTTTGGTTCCTTGTGCTTCTTCTACTAGTTGTATGATATGTGCTAGGAAGGTGTCTTTTCCTATTTTGCTGGTTTTGATATGGATGATGCCGTCGCTATTGATGGTTGCTCCGATGACGGGGTCGTTGACTTTTCTTTCTACGGGTAGGCTTTCTCCCGTGACCATGCTTTCATCAATGCTGCTTGCTCCTTTAACGATAATGCCGTCTACAGGTATTTTTTCTCCAGGTTTGACGATGATGATGTCTCCTAAGAGTACTTCTTCTATGGGTAGTTCTTGTTCTTCTCCGTTGCGTAGGACGCGTGCTTTTTTTGCTCCGAGTTCTAGTAAGCGTTTTATTTCTTCTGTTGCTCGTCCTCGTGCTTTTGCTTCAATGTATTTTCCTGTGACGAAGATGGTCATGATCATGCTTGCTATGCCTGCATAGTTTTGTAGTTCGAAGAAGAGTGCTAGTGCTCCGGTGCTGTAAGCGATGACGGTTCCGAGACTGATGAGTGAGTCCATGTTGAAGTAGCCACTGAATAGCCCTCTGAATCCTGAGCGTAGTGTTTCCCATCCGATGAAGAAGATAATGGGGAATCCAAAGATTAAGAGGTGAACCATCATGGTTTCTTCGCTGAAGAGTGATTTTCCTAGTACGAAAGGGTGGTACATGACGAAGAGTATGGGTAGGGTGAGTATCCATCCTACTGCTGTTTTTATTTTCCAGCTTTGTATTTCTTTTGCTTCTGCTGTTTCTTCGTGGTGGTGATTCATGGTTGTTTATGCTTTTTCTATGCTGCTTACTTTATAGCCTGTTTTTGCTACTGCTGCTTTAATGTCTTCTTCTTTGACATTGTCTTCTGCGGTGACGTAGCCTTTTTTTATCATCACGTTGACGGTGACTTGTTGTACGCCAGGTACTTTTTTTACGCTTCGTTCTATGTTGCTTCCGCAGCTTGCGCAATGCATGCCTTCAATGCTTAGTTTTATTTTTTTCATGTGTCCTCCTTATTCTGCGATGATCATGCCTGTTCCCATGCCCATGGTGCAGACGAATTTGTAGTTTCCTGGTTTTGGGAAGGTTACTGTTAATGTTTCGCTGGGTGTTTTTAGGTATTTGTTGACGCCAAGTGTTGGTATCGTGAATACACGGTAGCATCCTTTGACGCTGTTGTCTAATTTTATAGTTACGGGTTCTTCTGCTTTGACGCGTATCGTGTTGGGGTAATAATTATTGTTTTTCATGCTGAGGGTTATGTCTTGTGTTGTTCCTTCTTGTCTGATGGTAGGTGTTGTTGGTGATCGTTCTTTGATGACGTACCATCCTGCTCCTATGATTAGTAAGAGGATAATTCCTAGTTGTAGATAATTTTTGTTCATGCGAATATCCCTCCTCGTGGTCCTTGGATCATCATCCAGAGTGTTAGGCTGGTGAGGAATATACTGATGATGACGGTGTTCCATTGGTCTTCTTTCAGTTTTCTTTCTTGTTGTCGTGTTTCATGGAATATGAGGTAGTTTAATCCTATGATCATGACAGTAGTTATAATGAACAGTATGATGGTCATTGCTTTCAAATGGTCATTGATGAGCATGATCGCGGTCATTCCTCCCATGAGTCCCCCCATCATGCCTGCCATGACTCCTTCCATCCATCCCATGATGCCGCAGCAGCTGCCATTCCATATGCCTATGGTTATGCCAAGGGTCATGCCGAAGACGCTTCCCCAGAACATGCCGTTGGTTGCTCCGATGTAGTAGCCGATGACGAATCCGCTAATCATGCCTAAGGTCATGCCTATCATCATGCCTGTCATGCACGTGAATTCTTTGTAGGCTCGTACGTGCCGTATAGCAGGTATGAGGAATACATAGCTGAGTACTGCGAAGAAAAGGTAGTATCCTTGGTTGCTGAGAAATCCTTCGATGTTTTTTAGTTTTATGAAGTAGATAAGTGCTAATAGTCCTAAAGAGCTGATGAGGCTGATGAGTATGGTAGTGATGAGTTCTCCTTCTGCTGATTCTTTTTCTTGTAGGGACTGTTTAAATTCGTTGAAGGTAGTCATTGTTTTTTTCCTCGTTTATTTGTTGAGTTGTTTTGCTAGCCACATGATGAGGAGTATGAGCACGACGAGTCCGAGGATCATGTAGATCCATCCGAAAAATCCTGCTCCGTAGCCCATCATGTCGTACATGTTGTAGTATGCCATGGTATTTTTGTTGGTAGGTTGTTATTTAACTGCTTTGGTGAAACTAGTTTCTTTGTCCATAAGCCTTTTAAAGTTAGTTTAGGGCATGTTGGTATGGAAAACAGGAAGGTTGGTTATTTATTGTTGGGGTTGTCAGTTATTATGGTAGTTATTGTTATATTGTTTAATATAGGCTTGCAGGAAATTGTGAATGCTTCTTGTTCATTGGCGGGTCATGAGTCGTGTGAGATGGAGCAGACGATTGCTCGTCAAACATATATTTCTTTGTCTATTATTGGTATTATTGTGCTTGTTGGTTTTTTGCTGATTTTTTCTAAGCCAGAGAAGGAGTTGGTGATTAAGCGTATTCTGGAAAAGGCTAAGAAGAAAGTTTTTGATACGTCTGATTTGTCTGCTGATGAGAAGAAGGTGTTTGTTTTGATTCGTGACGCGCGTACTATTTTTCAGGCCGAGCTTATTGAGAAGTCGGGCATGGGTAAGGTGGGCATGACACGCTTGTTGGATCGTTTGGAGTCGAAAGGTTTTATTGAGCGTAAGCGTCGTGGTATGACGAATATTGTTGCGTTGAAGGAATGATTATGGCTTTTGAAATGAGTAAGGAGAATGTTCGTAAGAAAAAAGTAAAGATTGTTTTTGTTGATAATGATCATCGTATTTATGCTGCTGCTCAAATTATTCTTGATCAAAAACTAGGTTGTATTGTTTTTGTTGGTAAGAAAGAGAATATTCCTCAGTCATTAATTGATAATCCTGTGGTTGCTGTTGTTGATCCTTTGTCATCTGATAAACTAAAATTGTTTGCTGAGCAGTATTATAATTTGCGTAAAAGTAAAGGCATTTCTCTTGATGATGCTTTAAGAGTTATGCAGCAGCCTGTTTTTTTTGGTGCTATGTTAGTTATGCAGGGTTTTGCTGATGGTTTGGTTGCTGGTCTTTCTGCTGCTACGAAACCTTTTCTTCCTGTTTTTCATTTAAAATGTTTAGAGTCTGGCGTCCGGAAGGTTTCTTCTTTTTTTATCATGGAGAAGGGTGAGCAGTGTTTCTTGTTTGCTGATTGTGCGGTGCAACCTGATCCTTCTGCTGCTGAGCTAGCAGAGATTGGTGTGTTGACTGCTGCTTCTGCTCGGTTGTTGGGGATTTCTCCTAAAGTTGCTTTTTTGTCGTATTCCACGTTGGGTTCTGCTGTTCATCCTTTAGTGAAAAAGGTACAGGAGGCTGTTGTTTTAGCAAAGATTCGGGATGCTACTCTCCCTATTGAGGGGGAGGTGCAGTTAGATGCTGCGCTTGTTCCTACGGTTGCTGTTTTGAAGAATGCTGGGGCGGGTGATGCAAATGTGCTTATCTTTCCTGATTTAAATGTTGGTAATATCTGTTATAAGGCCCTTGAACGTTTGGGTGGTTTTTCTGCTGTTGGTCCAATTTTGCAGGGGTTAGTGAAGCCGATGAATGATTTGTCTCGTGGTGCTTCAGTTGCTGATATTGTTAAGGTTTTTTGTATTACTGCTTTGCAGGTGAAAGAGTAGTCTTTGACTTTGATGTTCATAACTTTTAAAAGCTGTTTTGGGTGGTTTGAAAAGCATGGATGAAATATTAAAGAGTGAATTGTTAGGTTTATGCCAGACATCACCTGATCATATTCAGGTTGTTGTTGAAAATCCTCGTGATGTGTTTGTTGCTAGTTTTTCTCCTAAGCCTCATTTGGGTGAGGATATTGAAGGTATGGTTGATCGTTTTTGGGATGCTAAAGAAGCAGATGAACATGCTCGTGGGAATACTAATTTTTTCAATGGTGGACAATGTGAAATGGTTGCTTTTGAAAGGTCAGAAGGGGGTGTTTTAGGGGTGCATCTCTTACAGACAGATTATAAACACGCGGTTGCTTCTAAGAAGGCTAACATTGGTCCTGAGTTGTGGCTTATTGGGAATAGTGGTGCTATAATCTTTCGTGAAAAGAGTGGGGAAAGGCATTATGTCTTTGGTGAGCGTGGCAGAAGTGTGCAAACTGTTGGTGGTGTTCTTGAACTTCCTCCAGCAGGGTATATTGATACAAGTAATCGTCGAATTGTTCCTAATGATCTTGCTGTTCGTTGTGGTGTGGATGGTTATCGTGTTTTTGATGCAAACATTTTGGATGAGCGGGAAGAAGAGTTAGGAGTTCCTTTTGAGTTTCCTGCTACTTTGCCTTCTGCGAAAACAGTAAGAATACAAACAGTTGGGGTTATTAGGATTGTTCCTTATCATGATTATAATGTGAGTCAGGTGATTGAGATGGATACTTCTGTGGAAGAAATGCAGGCAATGTTTGAGGGGCGTCTTAAAAAAAGCGAACTTGATGCTGTGCATATTATTCCTGAAAGCGGTTTATTGGCTTTTATAAGAGAACGTGGTCGGACATTAGGGTATCGTGCGAAATCTCATTTTGAGCATACGATTAAGTATGCAGCAATTGTAAATGCTGATTAGTAAGTTGGTTAAAATTTGAGTCATAATCTTTATAAACTGATTTTTTGTTTTCTTGTGTATGGTTCGTGTAAAAAGTCCTTTGGTTTCTGTTCTTATTCCTGCGTATAATGAGGAAGTGTATATTGAGCGTTGTCTTGTGTCATTGTTGGAGCAGAGTTATCCTTCGATAGAGATTTTGTTGACAGATGATGGTTCTTCTGATAAGACATTAGCTATTGTTAAGGGTTTGGCGAAGCGTCATAAGTCTATTCGTGTGTTTACGCAACTACACCAGGGTCCTGAGGAGGCTTGGCGTAAGATGTCGTTGGCTGCTAAGGGTAATATTTTTATGATGTTTGGTGCTGATATGACTGCGGGTCCTTCGTTGGTTGAGGACCTGGTTCGTCCGTTGATTAATGGTGAGGCTCAGGGTACGTCTCCTCGTGTGGAGATTATTAAGAATGCTGCGTGGAGTTGGTGGGCTCGTGCTCGTGGTAAGGTGCGTGTGACTAATCCTCAGGCTATTTTGGTGACGACACGTAAAGTTTGGGAGAAGTACTGGTCTACGGATAAGCGTGCTGGCTATACGTCTGATCAGACGATTTTTTTTAATTCTGGTATTAAGCCGTTGATGGTTGATACGTTTTTGTATCATAATAATCCTGCTTCTTTGCATGAGTGTTGGCGTCAGTTTTTGTGGATTGGTGGTGCTTCGAAGCGTAAGTGGTTGTTTGTGGTGGCGTTTTTCTTATTTCCTGTTGCTGCTGTGGGTAAGTCTGTGGTGCAGTTTGTTCAGGATCCTTTTCTTCCTTTCATTTTCTTCTTGCCATTTTATCACTCGGTGAAGTATGTAGGATATGGTTTGGGTGTTTTTCGTCGTTGGTTTACGGGTAAGAATATTAAGTAACTATTTGTAGATGGTAGATACATAAATCTTAAATAGCATAATTCTTATGATAAAAATATGTTTGCGTTATATAAATCTCCAATGTCTATTGAAGAAATGAGACGTAGAATTAAACATGAGGAAGAGTGTGAAGAACGTTATGCCCGAGCTACTACTGAGTTTCATAGTTTAAAGCCTTTGAAAGAAGAATTGTCGGCCCTTTTAGGGCTGGTTGGTAGGGTATATAAAAGAGAAAGAAATGTCTCCTTAGCTGTTGAAGTATGGAAAGAGTCTACGGGCGAATCTCCTTATGAATCTGTTGTGACAAGTTTTTCTTTGCAGTTAACACAGTTTGGTCCTGAGCGAGTTGGTCTTTTTAGAAGGATTTTAAGAAAAAGTTTGATTGATGTAAGAAGTGGTTTTGATGGCATTTTTGATACTGGTGATTCAGAATTTAGAAAACCAGTTGTTGTGTGTTATAATCCTGTTGTTGATCATATTGTCAGAGAGTCTGCACTTCCTTCTCCCGTTAGTGTAGTAAGTGATTTTAAAGAAGTAGGGTATCGAAGTGATACACCTTTTCCTTTTTCTGGCCCTATGTTATTAGAAAGAAGGGTTATTGATTAGCTTTTAGTATATCCTAGAGTAATAGCTGCTGAATATCCAGCATAGACTCACTTTTTTAAGAATTTTTTGATATGCATGATAATGTAGTCTTGTTCTTCTTGTGTTATTTCTGGGAATAATGGTATACCCATAATATTTCCACTTTTCACTTCTGTTATGGGGTAGGTTCCTTTTTTTGTGTGTAAATAAGCGTAGGCTGGTTGATAGGGTATGGGCGTTGGGTAGTGTATGCGTATTTGTATGCCTTGTGTTTCTAGGTAGGTTTGTAGTGCGTCTCGTTGTTCTGTTTCTATGCAGTAGATGTGGTAGGCGTGTCCTTCGGTGTCTTCGGGTGTTTTTACGATGCCTTTCAAGTGTTTCGTGTAGTATGCTGCTTTTTTTCTTCGTTCTTGTATCCACGTGTCTAAGTGTTTGAGTTTTATGGCGAGTACTGCTGCTTGGAGTGGTTGTAGTCGGTTGTTTCCTGCTATTTCGTTGTGTTGGTATGCTTTGAATGATCCTCCGAAGTTTCTGAGGCTGGTGATGCGTTCTGCTATTATTTTATTATTCGTGACGACTGCTCCTCCGTCTCCCCAGCTTCCAAGGTTTTTTCCGGGGTAGAAGCTGAAGCATCCTGTTTCTCCGTAGGGTACTTTCTTTCCTTGGTAGGTTGCTCCGTGTGCTTGTGCGCAGTCTTCTATGATAACAATATTATGCTTTTTTCCTAGGGCGAGTACTGCTTCCATATTTGCTGGTCGTCCGTAGAGGTGGGTGACGATGATGGCTTTTGTTTTGTTAGTAATTGCTGTTGCTAGTTTTTTTGGGTCGAGGTTGTTGCTGTTTTCTTCGACGTCGACGAATACAGGTGTTGCTCCTACGAGGTTGATGACAGATGCTCCGGAGAAGAAGGTGTTTGCTGCGGTGATGACTTCGTCGCCAGAGTGTATATCATAGGCACGTAGTGCGAGTTCTAGTGCTGCTGTTCCGTTG
This sequence comes from Candidatus Nanoarchaeia archaeon, assembly GCA_035290025.1. Classification (GTDB taxonomy): domain Archaea; phylum Nanobdellota; class Nanobdellia; order SCGC-AAA011-G17; family DATDVL01; genus DATDVL01. The sequence continues at coordinate 10,817 of DATDVL010000013.1, read as the reverse complement.
CTGACGCCGACGCAGTATTTTTTTCCGCAATAATCTGCGAATGCTTTTTCGAAGTGTTCTACTGCTGGTCCGAGAATGTATTGTGTTTTATCGACGATGTGTTCTATGGCAGCGAATATTTCTTTTTTGAGTGGTTCTTGGTTTCTTTTGATGTCAACGAAGGGTATGTTCATACATTCTTTCCCTGGCTGTGTATATCTTGTGCCCATGTCATAAATCGCTGTATGCCTGTTCTTAAATCTACCTTTGGTGTGTAGTTGAGGTGTGCTTTTATTTTGCTAATGTCAGGGCATCGTCGGTGTGGGTCTGATTTTCCGCTGTAGGCATCAACTATTTTTTCCCGGTCGTGGAATTGTGTTTGTGTGTGGTAGAGTTCTTTCATGATTTCTGCTATGCCGAGGATGCTTATTTCTGGTTGGTCTGTTCCTACGTTGAATACTTCTCCATTTCTGTGGCTGAGGAATACTTTGAGTAGTCCAGTGATGCCGTCGGTGATGTAGCAGAACGTTCTTGTTTGGTTGCCGTTGCCGTAGACGGGTATGGGCTTTCCGTTGAGGTGGTGTGTTGCAAAGTTTGGTAATAGTCGTGCGTCATCGAGTCGCATGCCGGGTCCGTAGACGTTGAAGAAGCGCACTATTTTTACTGGTATATCGTATGCTTCTTGGTAGGCCATGGAGTAGGTTTCTCCTACACGTTTTGATTCATCATAGTTTGCTCGTGGTCCTATGCAGGCGACGTTTCCTCTATAGGTTTCTGGTGTTGGTATTGCATCGGGGTGGGGGTCTCCGTAGACTTCGCTGCTGCTGGTGTAGACCATGCTTTCCACTTTTTTTTCTCGTGCGAGTTCAAGCATATTTTTTGTTCCTATCGCTCCTACGTCGATAGTTTGTATTTTATAATCCCTATAGAACTTTGGTGATGCTATGCCTGCTGCGTGGATGATGAAGTGTACGGGCTCGTCTATTTTGAGTGGTTCTTTGATGTCGTGTTTTATGGTTCTGAAGTTTGGTCCTTCTGCTAACTGGTATTTTACTCCGCTGATGAAGTTGTCTACGGATATGATGTTGCAGGGTTGTTTGAGTATGTTTCTGTTGAGGTAGTCTAATACGCCGATGATGTAGTTTCCTAAGAATCCTGCCCCTCCGGTGATGAGGACTGTTCTTCCGCTTAATCGTTGTGCTTCTTCTTTGATGTCTTCTGCTATGGTTTTGAAGTCTTCTTGGAGTATGTTGTTCATGGTGGTGTCCTCGTTTAGATTATTTTAAATGGCAAGGTGTGTGCTTGTTCCTTTGCATGGTATCCTTCTTGGTCTCTTTTTCTGGGATTGAGGTTAAGGATGACAGTGTTGGGTTCTAGTGTTTTCATGGCGTGTGCTACCATGCTGGGGGTGTAGGCTATGTCTCCTTGTTTGACGAGTTGTTGTTGTAGTTCTCCGTCTCGTTCTACTTCTCCCTTGCTGTTGATTTTGAGTTTGACGGCGTAGGTTTCGTAGCTTCCTGCGACGCAGTAGACGAATTGGTTTAATCCGTCAGGGTGGTAGTGGTTTGCTCGTATGTCTCCTTTGTTTTTGAATTCAATGTAGGCTACTTCTACGAAGGTGTCATCAGGTACTCCTGCAGGTACTTCTTTGAGTTTGAATCCTGTTCCGTCGTGTGCTAGTTTGAGAAAGTTAATGATGACGCCTCGTTGGTCTGCGAAGTCTGCTGTGGGCTGGAATATGGTTTCTAAAAATTTTTGTGTCATTGTTTTTTGTGTCCTAATTTCTTGTTATAAATCTTTCCTTTACTTTTTTCTTCTGGTTTAAAAAGACTTATGGATATAAAATCATACTACTTATAGGTAACTACAAATAGGAATATTTATAAATACTCAAATAATTTATGTGGATATGCGAAGACCTCCTCATACCATTGAATTTTATTATCATCCTGAAAGTCCGACGCGATTAGATGATTTGGTTCTTGAAGTTAAGGGTGATGATTTTAGTGCATGCTTAACTGCTGAAGATTATGAAGTCATTGCCGCTGAATGGCCTCATATTCTTGCGCTTAATCCAAAAGCAGTATCGTTTCATCAAGGTTTGTTATGTCTTAAAGACACGTCAAGGGTCGGTAGTGATGGTGTTCTTGAGTTTTGTACGACTGATTTTGCTACGTATGTTGCTGCGAGTAGGACATCTGAGCGTGGTAGACCGCTTTCTTCTGTAGTCTATGATACGATGCGTGTTGGTGCTGTTGGTGGTGCTGTTTATTCTGTTAATGATTTTGTGTTGGTACATAAGCGCCCAGTGACTGCAACGCATGTTGCTGATCGTCGCGATGCTTCTATTGCTGGTTTGGTTAGACCTGATGCTGAGGGTAACATTTCTATGAGAAGTGCTTTTAGGGAAAAGTTGACACGTGAATTAGGTTTATTTTCTGATGAGGTTGATGATATATTTGAAGAGAAGAATGGTTTTAGTATTAGATGCACAGATGTTCATAGCTCTTCTGCTCCTGATTGCAGTGGTATGGTTGATGCGGTGATTCGTGTTCCTTTGACGCAAACTGAGCTTGCATTACGTATTAGTCCCCAGTATCTTGTTGATGTTGACTGGGTGCATCGTAATGCTCTTCCTGATTATGTTGTTAATCATTTCTTGTCGAGGCATGGTACGTCTGAGGCGTTGATTCCTGATGGTGTTGCTGCGTTGATGTCGAGTCTTGATGCTGATGGCTTTGCTTATGTGCGAAAAAGATTAGGACATGATATTGCTTTTGGTGCTTTGGTGAATGGTGTTTTTGTAAAAGAGTAATAATTTTTTGTGTCTTATTTATCCAATAATCTGCGGTTCTGGTAGTGGTACGATGAATTTTACGCCGTTGTCCATATGTTCTTTGTTTTTTTCTATGATTTCTTTTGCGAAGTTCCATGCCGTGATGAGTACGTAGTCTGGTTTGTCTTCTTTGAGTCGTTCTGAGGGTACTGCGGGTATATGGTTTCCTGGTGTGTAGAGTCCTGCTTTGAGGGGGTTGTCTTCGACAATGTAGTCTATTTGGTCTTTGCCGATGTTGCAGTAGTGGAGGAGTGTTGTTGTTTTTGCTGGTGCTCCGTAGCCTACTATTTTTTTCCCTTGTTGTTTAAGTGTGGTGAGATAATTGGTGAGTACTTCTTTTGTTTTTTCTACTTTTTTTGCGAAGTTTCTGTAGGTTGCTATGGTGTTGATGCCGAAATCGTCTTCTTCTTTGAGGAATTTTTTTACGTTGGGTGTTATGTCCCATTTCCCTTCTGGTCGTTTGACGTAGACGCGTAGTGATCCTCCGTGGGTGCTGATGTGTTCTACATCAAATATTTGTAATTGGTGCATGTTCATGAGGTAGTTGAGTGGTGTGAATGCGTGGTTGTAGATGTGTTCATGATAAATAGCATCGAAGGTCATGTTTTTCATCATGTCGACGAGGTAGGCTACTTCGAAGATGAATACGCCGTCGTTGGTTAATAGTCCTTTGACATTTTCTATGACGTCGTGTAGGTTGTCGATGTGTGCGAACACGTTATTTGCTGTTACGAGTGATGCTTTTCCTTTTTTGCTGGTAATATGGTGTACTGTTTTTTTGCTGAAGAAGTCGTTGATGGTTTCTATGCCTTCCTTGTTTGCTTGTGCTGCGAGGTTGTCTGCGGGTTCTACGCCGAGTGCGGTCACGCCGTTGTTGGTAAATCCTTTTACTAACAGCCCATCGTTGCTTCCGATGTCGACGGCGAGTGAGTTTTTTCCGAGTTGGAATCGTTCAGTTAGTGTTTTTGCTAGGTGTGTGAAGTGTTCTCTGAACGTTTTTGTTGTTGAGGTGACGTAGACATAGTTTTTGAACATGAGTTCTGGTGGTACGGTGTAGGTGAGTTGTACTGATTTGCAGGTGTTGCAGAAAAATACTGCTAGGGGGTAAGTAGGGTCTACTTCATGTATTTTTTCTTCGGGTACGAAATTATTAGCGAGTGGTGTTTCTCCGAGCGAGAGGAATACTTCTGGTTCGGGGTTGTTACATATTCTGCAGTGCATCGTTACTATTTTTTCTTTGATCCTTTAAAAATGTTTATGGATGCGAGAACTGATTACTTGTTGGTGGTGAATTATTAGTTTATGTGGTAGATGTGCATACTGTTGTAGCTATTGTTGGTCGTGTATACTTCGTTAAATCCTTGTGCTCCTTGTTGTAGTGCTTGTACGACGTTTTTGTTGAGTGGGCAGAGTGTTACAGATGCTTTTTTTTCTTGGTAGTCTTTTCTTCCTGCGCAGTCTTCGTATTCTATCCAGGGGTGGTTGCTAGGGTAATAATCATAGTAGTTAGGTTGTGGTGCTATAAAAAGTGCGTAATGAATATTTTTTTCTTGTAAGTAGTCATGCAGGTTATGGGTGGTTTGTTCGTCGTAGGGTTTCCAGCTGTCGTACACGAAGTTGTTAATAATTTGATACTTGTTGATGTAGAATTCATAAGGGTGGGGTGCTGTTGTTGCAAGGATGGTTTCATTTGGTGGTATATGTTCTTTGATGTACTGGAACATGGGGTCGATGGGTACGTAGCGTTGTTCATAGTGGTGGTAGGCGAGTGTTGTAGTGGTAATGATAGTGAATGCTACGATGAGTATGCCAATGATGGCTGCTATTTTTTTTTGGTGATTGTAAAGATAGTGTAAGGGTAGGATGCTTATGCCTATGACTGCGGGGATGAAGGGTACAGTGATGCGTACAGGGTAATAGGTGAGTATGATATAACTCATATGGATGATGTACCATGTCCCGAACCAGAGTAGGAGATAGAGTGTGACGGGTTGTTCTTTTGTTTTTTTGATAATGGTGTAGACTGTGGTGATGAGTCCGATAATGAAGAATATGAAGATAACTATGTTGGTTTGTCGTGGGAGTAAGCTGAAGTAGACCGTCCATGCGTGGGGTGATAGCCATTGGCTGAATACTCCTAAGTCTCCGGTGTGTCGTACGTCAAAGAGTAAGTTGATGATGAGGAGCGGTGCTATGCCAATAAGTGCGAGTCCTAATCCTTTCAGGTACATGGTGGTATTTTTGATGATTATAAGTGGGTTGTAGATCTTTTTTTGTAGTGCTTCTAGGAGTAAGTAAAGTGCGAATATGGGTAGGAGGAAAAGTACGGGTTGTTTGTACATGTAGCCTAGCGTGATGAAGAGAAAGCAAGTGATAATATCAGGTAAGTAGTCATGGAGTCTGCTGCGGATGAAGTAGTAGCTTGCTGCGGTGATGAAGAAGAGTTGTCCTGCTTCTAGGTAGCTGAGTGATGCGAAGTACATAATGATAGGCGAAAATAGGAATAATAGTCCTGCGATGAATGCTGTTTTCTTTTCTAGTCGTAATGCAAGGAGTTGGTAAAGGTAGAGTGCTGCTCCTAAAATAAATAGTGGCTGTATAATGCGCATGCCGAGTTCGCTGTAACCTGCGATGGAGAATTCTAGTCCGTAGAGTAGGCTGCTGATAGGTCCGTAGTAGGTGAGCCAGTTGAGATGGTCGAGGATGGGTGTTCCGAATTTTAGGGTGTGGTAGTAAATTGCTATCTTGTTGGTGATAATGAAGTAGCTGATGAGGAGGATTGTTGCGCTGATGACTTTTGTTGGTGTTAGGGTTAGCCATTCTTTTTTCTTTTTGTAGAAGTACCATAATCCTAGGATGATAAGGGGTAGTGCTATGCTAGTGAGGGTAAAGAAGGGTATGCCGTTGTTTTGTGCTATGTTCATGAAGGGTTCTATGAGCCATGTTCCTCGTGAGATATGGAATGATTCGTCAGAGAGTGGTGGCAGGTTTTGTGCAAGGAAGGGCAAGTTAAGGAAGAAATAGATAATACCTGTTCCTAGGAGTAGCCACCAGTACTTGTCTTTTTTTTCTTTGGGTTTTGCTGAGGGGAACTTTTTTGTCCATTGGTATAATAGTTTTCCCGCAATGAGTATGATGACTAGTAGTGCAATGAAGGTAATGAGTCTATAACTTGTGGGTATTGCTAGCCATACAGGGTAGATGAGCAGTCCGTAAATCCAGACAACAATGAAGGGTAAGTAATGTCGTGGTGCAGGTTGCATGGTGGTAGGTTTTGTTAAGTAATTTAAATAAGTTTGGTGCGTTTCGTTAAAGGTTCATAATCCTTAAAAATGGAAAAATATGGGTAATTTTATGCAACTGTTAGATATTATTGAACTAGTGATAGGTGGCGAGAATATTAGGAGAAGTCCTATTTTTATTAATTCTGGCGGATTAGGGTTAACGCCTGAACAGAAGAAAGATTTGGTAAAGCTTGCTATGGAATCACAGCATAGAGGAGAGGCAACAAGAAGTGTAAGAATTGGCTCTTTCAGTGGGGTTATCTCTTCTCAAGGAAGTTGTGCGCACTTTTCATTAGGGCGTAAGGGTGAGCGGTACAAAGTATTTTTGCAGAACGGTAGAAAAAGTGGTGAGTTTGATTTTATGCTTACGTTGCCTTCATATATGTCTTGTGGGGTTTTTGATAATAAGCCTAAAAAGCCTGATGTGTCTATTCCTCGTCCTTTGACGAGAGCTGAAGAACAGCATCAAGACTATGTTAATGAGGTTTATGGTGGTTACGAGCCTGTTAATTGAAGTTTTGTTTATAGAATGTTTAGCCCAGGCAAAAGCTTTAAGTAGCCTTTATTCTCGGTGTTAGCTGATGAAAACCTTATCTATTATTATTCCTGTGTATAACGAAGTGAATACGTTGAAAGAATTGTTGCGTCGTGTGGAGGCGGTGAAGTTGCCACAGAAGATGAAGATGGAAATTATTCTGGTTGATGATTTTTCTAAGGATGGTTCTCGTGAGTTGGTTGCGAAGTTGCCTAATAAGTATGTGAAGATTTTGCAGCCGCATAATCAGGGTAAGGGTGCTGCTTTGAAGGCAGGTATTGCTCGGGCTTCGGGTGATTTTGCTATTTTTCAGGATTCTGATTTGGAGTATGATCCTCAGGATTATCCTTCCTTGTTGAAGCCTATTCTTAGTGGTAAGGCTGATGTTGTTTGGGGTACGCGTTTTGAGGGTAAGACCTTTGCGTATTATCGTCAGAAGGAGACGAAGGCGTACTTGCATCATTGGTTGGGTAATAAGTTGTTAACGCTTGTTTTCAATATATTATATCATGTTCGTTTGTCTGATGCTGAGCCGTGTTATAAGATGTATAAGACGTCTATTTTAAAGTCTATTCCGGTGTATGCTGATCGTTTTGAGTATGATATTGAGTTGATGTGTAAGACGGTGAAGAATGGTTGGCGTGTCACGCAGGTTCCTATCCAGTATAATCCTCGTTCTTTTGAGGAAGGCAAGAAGATTAAGTGGACTGATGGTGTTATTGCTGTCTGGACGATGTTTAAGTTTAGGTTAAAGAATTAGTTACTTCTAAAATTTGGTACTATTAGTTAGTAGTAATGATAGAAACATTTAAAAATAGGAAATAAGATATCATGACAATGACAGCTGTTATTAAGTCTGTGTTTGCTAGGGGTATTACACTAGAAGACATGACGTTCCATTTTACTGGTGAGCACGTTAGTCCTGATTATAAGGATGTCAATCCTCTACGTGTCGCTCAAGAACATGCTAAAACTGCGGCTTTAATAAAAGAAAAGCGCATTGCCGATAACCCTGTACTTACCTTGTTAAGTTTTGATGGTCATAATATTTATCTTGGTCAGTCTACATTTGGTGAGTATCGTACATATAGAGAATTAGTATTGGCAGGTGACAGCCCCTTACAACCTTCTTTCGATTTGTGTTCGCTTATTATAGAATTGGTGACTGCTGATGGTCAATTAGTTCTAGGATATAGGCATGGCGATCACTTGAGTGGGAGATATCTTGCTCCTGCTGGCTTTAATAATTTTGATGCTACCAAGGATAATCTATCGACTGATCGTGCTGTAAAAGGTTATTTTGAGAGAAAAGTAGCGAAGGAGTTGGGTGAAGAAGTTGGATTACGAGTGGGTGATTGGTGGAATGGGAGTGAACATCCTATTAAAATGACAGGTTTTGGTACTGATACTCGAGATTCTTTTTTGACAGTGCTTAATTTTTCTGTCAGAACAAAGTTGACAAGTGAGGAAGTTCAAGATGCTTGGCATCAGGCAGGTAGTCATGACGAGCATCCTCACATAATCTTTATACCAAATGTTGCCGAGAGTATTACCTGCTTTTTGGGTGGGAAATATACAGGTACTGTAAATAGTTGTAGAAATATTTCTTATAGCAAAGGGGTGTGTAGAACAGGTCCAAACCACCTTGTAGGCAGTTCTTATGAGCTTATAGAAAATGGTGTCGCAGGGATGTTGTTGGGTGTTAATCATCATTTTGGTAGAGAAATGTTTACTTCTGTTTTGGGAGAATGTCGTAAATCGGGAAGGGAAATAGTATGTTAAAGGGTGTTATTTGGGATTGTGGTGGGGTTATTATCAATTTTGATGCTTCTATTACTGATCGTCAATTAAGTGCTGCTTGTAAAATTTCTCCGGAAAAGGTTAATAGTTTTTTGTATGGTTCAAGTGCAAAAGAACGTGAGTTTAATGCTGGGGCTATTGAAGATTATTATCTTGGTCGTTGTGATTCTGCAACATTCTATCAGACGGTTCGTCAGGGTTTAGATATACAACTGTCAGAAAGAGAATTTGAATTGGCATGGAATGCTACATTAACAACACCTAACGCTGGCATTATTCGTTTTATTCACGAGTTAGGGGCTAGAAGTTTACAGCAGGCTGTTCTTTCAAGTACTAATCCTTGGCATTGGGATCGTATGAATGAGCTTTCTAAAATATATCCTTATCCTTCCTTAGAGGACTTTTTAACAAGAAAAAGAATTGTTACATCTTATGACATTGGTCATAAAAAGCCCGCTCCTGAATTATTTGCAGCTGCTTGTGCGGCTCTGGGTTTACCAAAAGAAGAATGCATTTATGTTGATGATATTAAGAAGTATACTGATGCTGCTTTAGCATGGGGTATGGGTGCTGCTGTACATGTTGATATTACGAGAACTGATTTTGTTGAGCTCTGTATTAATGGCATAAAAAGTTTAGTTTATCCAACGCGGTGAAAGGTCACTAAATTTATATACCCAAAATATAATGGTCGTTTTATGAGTCAGTCTATTCGTATAGGTATTATCGGCGTTGGTCGTTGTGGTACGTATTATTTGCGTACATTTAATGAGTTGAAAGATGCTGATGTTCGTTGGATTGCTGCTACGCAGGTTTCTTCAATGGATAAGGTATTACAAGTAGTGAAGCCTGAGGTGCTTCCTAAAAAGACGACGAATTATCATGATATTCTTGCTGATCCCGATGTTGATGCTGTTGCTATTGCTACTCCTGGTTCTACGCATTTTCTAATGGTAAAAGATGCGTTAAATGCAGGTAAGCATGTATTAGTGGAGAAGCCTTTAGCGTTTTCTTCGAGAGAGGTTCAGGAGCTGGTGGTGCTTGCTGAGCAGAAGAAGAAGGTTTTGATGGTGGGTCATGTGCATATGCATAATCCTCCTATTCAGAAGTTGCATGATGATATTAAGCGTGGTTTGTTTGGTAAGATTCAGTATATTCGTTCGTTGGGTGCTGGTTCTGGTCCTATTCGTTCTGATATGTCTGCGTTGTGGGATTTTTTTCCGCATGATGTTTCTGTTGCTTTGTATCTTCTTGATAAGTTCCCTGTTGCTGTCTGTGCTCATGGTGCTTCGTTTACGAAGGAGGGTGTTGAGGATGTTGCTACGATGAACTTGTTTTTTGCTGATGGTACGTTTGTTACGTCGACGTGTTCGTGGCTTGATCCGTTGAAGAAGCGTGATGTTGTTGTTGTGGGTGAGAAATTGTCTGCTGTTTTTGATGATTATGCTTCGCCTGATAAGTTAAAGTATATTCAGCATGTTCCTTCTTCTGATGCTCGTAAGGGTATGCAGCAGGATGTTGATATTCATGTTCCTTTTGTGCAGAAGGTGTTGCCCATGACGGAGGAGTTGAAGCATTTTTTGGAGTGTATTGAATCGGGTGCTACACCGTTGACGGATGGTCGTAATGCTTTGAAGATTACGCAGGTGTTAGAGGCTGCTCATGAGTCGTTGAAGCGTGGGGGTGCAAGGATTTCTATTCCTGTGTGATATGGAGCTTGGTCGTTTGGAAGATAAGAAAAAAGTGAAGATGAAGCATGGTGAGTATGTTGATCGTTCTCCGAAGAGTGTTCGTCATCCGAGTATTACAAGTGATATTTATTTGCAGTTGTCTGCTATTTCTGAGGATATTGAGTCGCATGCGCATTTTGCTAAGGGTCGTTTGTTGGATATTGGTGCGGGTAAGGCTCCGTATAAGCCTTTTTTTAGCAAATTCATTACTGAGTACGTGACGTTTGATTCTGCGTCTACTCCTGAGTGTCCTGTTGATATTGTTGGTGATGCGCAGAAGATGCCAGTGAAGGGTAATTCTTTTGATACTGTGTTTTCTTCTCAGACATTGGAGCATATTCCGTATCCGCAGAAGGTCATTGATGAGATATATCGTGTGTTGAAGCCGGGTGGTGTGTGCATTTTGACGACGCATATGGCTAATCCTTTGCATGGTATGCCGCATGATTATTTCCGTTTTACGAAGCAGGCTTTTCGTTTCGTGTTGTTTAAGGATTTTGAGGTGATTACGATTAAGGAGAATGGTGGTGCGTTGTTGTCTATTGCGCAGTTTATTGTTTGGGGTTTTTCTTATTCCTTGCCAAAATGGTTGTCCTTGCCTATTATTATTCCTGTGAATTGGTTGGCTAAAAGGTTGGATAAACGTTTTTTTA
>DATDVL010000012.1:0-11611 GCA_035290025.1 Candidatus Nanoarchaeia archaeon | reverse complement strand
ACGCGGTCAAAAAGTTTTTTTGCTCGTTGGTCAGCTGCAAATTGTTTGTTTGTGGGTTGTGGTTCTTGATTAATCGTTCCTGTTTGCAGGACTAGTAATCTTCCTTCAAATCCATCTTTTCCGTCGAGACATATCATTTGTAAGTGCATAGTTCGTTTTCCTTGTAAAATATATAGAGTAATAGTAGTAATAGACATATATAAAGGTTATGAATGTAACTACTATATAATGATTATAATTAAGACTAATAAGACGAGTTCTCACAGAAAGAAAGAGGGTAAATTATTTATAGAGCTTGTGTTTTCAGGGTAAAATAAGTTTTTGAAAGGAGGAATGACATATGAAAGATTGGTCATTATTGGCATTGCGAGTGGTTATGGCTGCTATTTTTATCTGGCATGGCATACCGAAAGTAATGAGTCTGGGTTCAATAACTAGTGATTTTGTTGGTATCTTCCCAGGATGGGTCGGTCCAATAGTGGGTATTTTGGAAATACTTGCAGGTATTGCTTTGTTAATAGGTTTCTGGCATAAGCGTGCAACGATGATTTTAGGGTGTATTATTATTGTCGCAATTATTGCTGTTCAGTTGCCCGGCGCTTTAGAACGTGGTGTCTCTGCAGGTATTGAGCGTGACATCCTAATCTTAACAGGGTTGTGGGTAGTTATGACGCATGGCGCAGGTAAATACGCAATACATGAGGAGGAGTAATACTTCTTTTTTTCTTTTTTTGTAGTGAACAAGCTTTATTAATAAGTGTTCACGCAACCTGTTAAGTATGTGCGGTATCGTTGGTATTTATGATCCTTCGGGGAATGCAGGTGTTCTTGCCATTGAAGGTGGTAATCGTTTGCAGCATCGTGGTCAGGATGGTGCTGGTCTTGCTGTTTCTACATTGACTGAGCAGGGTTGGGTTTTTGTGAAGGGTTCGGGTATGGTAAATGATGTTTTTCGTGATAGGATTATTCCTCGTGGAAAAATTGCTCTTGTGCATACACGTTATGGTACGCAGAATGCATCTGCCGCAAAGGTTGATAATGATCGTGATGCTGCGCCTTTAGAATTGTCTGTGAATGGTGTGGTGCGTGGTGCGTATGCGCATAATGGTGATTTGGTGGGTGCGATGCCTATTTTAGAAAGAGATTATAATGGTCGTCGTATGACAAGGGTTGATTCTGAGTTGTTTGGTTTGCGTTTTGCTGATAGTCAAGAGGAAGAATTGGAGGATCGTGTTCGTGATGCTTTGCTTCCTGTGTATCAGGGTGCGTATGCGTTGGTGGGTGCTTTTGATCAGCAGCTTTTTGCTGTGCGTGATCCTTTCGGTTTCCGTCCGTTGGTGTATGCGCAAGGTACAGGGGGTAAAGTAATAGTTGCTTCTGAGTCGCATGCGTGTAGTAATAATGGTTGGTATGATATTGCTGATGTTCCTCCAGGTTTTTTCTTGGGTTTTAATAGTGGGTTCTTAACTGCTGAGTTGTTTCCTTCACAAAGACGTGCGCATTGTTATTTTGAGTGGGATTATAAAGCTCGTCCAGAGAGTATTATTGATAGCGCAGGTGTGAGTGAGGTACGTCAGGCTTTGGGAAAGATTGTTGCGCAGCAGATTACAGTTACGGCAAGACCTGATGTAGTCATTAGCGTTCCTGATTCTGGTAATGAGTTTGGTCATGCTTTGGCTGATTGTTTGGGTGTTCCTGTGATGCCGTGGTTATTGCGTGGTCATTATGTCGGTAGGGTTTTTATTACAGAGGGTGATCGTAGGAAGAAGACGAGGGATAAGTTGTCGTTAATCGGCCGTAACGTGCAGGGCAAGCATGTGTTGCTTGCTGATGATTCTATTATTCGTGGTACAACAATGATAGAATTGGTTGCTGCTTGTCGTGATGCAGGTGCAAGGGAAGTCGATATTGCTGTTTCTTCTCCATTGTGGTCTCACCCGTGCCATATGGGTATTAATACAAAAAGTCGTGAGGAGTTGTTGGGTTTTCTTGCGGATGGTTCCTTAGCACTTGCTGCAGAAATATTGAATGCTGATAGGTTGTATGCTCCGTCAATTATTGATAATAAACGTGCTATTGTGGGTGTTGGTTCTCGTTTGGATGGTCATAGTTTTTGCGATGCTTGTGTTACGGGTGAGTATCCTGTTCCGGTGCGATAACTTTTTAATCTCGTAAGGTTCATTTTTCCTGATGCATATTGTTTCTTGGAATGTGAATGGTATTCGTGCTGTTCTTCGCAAGAATGCTTTGGCTGCTATCGAGAAGTTGAATCCTGATGTTGTTTGTGTGCAGGAGACGAAGGCTCGTAAGGAGCAAGTTCCTGATTTTTTTACCCAGTATCCTTGTAAGTTATGGAATAGTGCTGTCAAGCCCGGTTATTCAGGTACGGGTGTTTTTTTGAAGGAGGAACCTGATGATATAATTTATGGTTTAGGTATTGAAAAGCATGATCAAGAAGGTCGTTTGATTGCTGCTGATATGGGTAAGTTTTTTTTGGTGAATGTCTACACGCCGAATTCTCAGCATGGTTTGTTGCGTTTGGAGTATCGTTTGTCATGGGATCAGGATTTTCATAAGTTTGTGAGTAATTTGCAGAAGAAGAAGCCTGTGGTTGTTGTTGGTGATTTGAATGTTGCACATACGGAGATTGATCTAGCTCATCCTAAGACGAATCATAATAATCCTGGTTTTTCCGATGCTGAGCGTCAGAGTTTTTCTCAGTTGTTAGGTAAGGGTTTTGTTGATACGTTTAGGTCTTTTGAGTCTGGTCCTGGTCATTATACCTGGTGGCGTCAAATGTTTAATGCTCGTGCTCGTAATCTTGGTTGGCGTATTGATTATGGTATCGTTTCTGCTGCTTTGGTTTCGAAGGTGGAGGCTGCTCCTATTTATCCTAAGATTTTTGGTTCTGATCATTGTCCTGTGGGTGTTATCATAAAATGATGTTTATTGTTGAGCATTTGGAGCCTGATATGTTTGAATGGTGTGTTTTGGAGTATAAACATATTGCACAGATGGTAGGTAAGGATAATGTTATGTTCACGAATGTGAAGAAGCATGCTGAGCGTTTGCAGGGTTTGAAGGTTGTTCGGGAAAGTGTTGCTGATCTTAAGTTGCAGAATGCTCTTGTTTTGGATCCTGCTGCTAAGGATGTTTTGTCAAGTAAGGATAAGCCTGCGTATGTTATTTTGGGTGGTATTTTGGGTGATCATCCTCCGAAGGCTCGTACGGGGAAGGAATTGTCGTCTCGTTTGCCGTTTCCTACGCGTCATATGGGTAAAAAACAGTTTTCTACAGATAATGCTGTTTTTGTTGCTCGTGAGTTATTATTAGGTAAGCAGTTGAAGGATATTCCTTTGCAGGATGAGATTGAGATTGTTTTGAATGACGTGGAGTCAGTTATTTTGCCGTTCACGTATGTACTAATTAATGGTGAACCGTTAATTCCTCCGGGTTTGAAGGAATATTTATTAGAACGTGATGAATTCTAATGTTCATAAGTCTTAAAAGCATTTTCTGCGTATAATACTTTATGGCAGATGCTCGCAGTTCACGTTTGGATGATTTGTCTTCACGCGTTTTAGGTGATAGTAGTCTGCAGTCTCTAGCGCAGGTTACGCCTCATATGGCTGATATTGTTCGTAGAGAAACTGCTAAAGTCTATGGTCAGTATGGTCGTGTGTTAGAAGTTGGTCAATTATTGGACAGGGCTGATATTATTTCTAGTATTGCTGGTCTTGGTCTCGATACTACTGTGTTTCCTGGTTTTGTTTTGGAAGCTTTAGAACTAGTTCCTAAAATTGCGTATGGCTGCTGGTATATTGCTAAGACGAAGGATGTTGCTGCGATTCCTCATTGGTTGTTGATGGAGTCTGCTTCTTTTGTTCCTATTGCTGGTGAGTTTGTCGATTTACATTTTACCTATAGGAATCGTGCTCGTAGTTTTATAGTAGGAGAAATTGTTGCTGCTACGAAGCGTAGTTTAGGTGTTGCTAGTTAGTTTTCTGATAGGTTTTTCTCATAGAAAATTTTATGGTCGGTAACGTTGGAGGTATGCGGTTTCGTGTTCTTTTACGTAGGCATGTAATCGGCGGACAAGACTTGTAGGTGGTAATGATTCTGATGCTTGTAATTCTTCTGGTGTCATAAAACAGCGGAGGCGAGGGAAGAGTCTTTGATCGCGTACGGCTAGTGCTACAAATGCAGGTGTGAGGAGGAGTACAGGTAATCCATGTGCTATCTTTGATTGTTTCATGATAGTACTAAAAACAGTGTAGGCAAGTGCATCTTTTTCTGTTTCTAGTCGTGCAGGGTCTGGAGTAATAAGTCCTTCTCGCTCAATAGTTTCTCGTGCTTCGTTGATGCCTATAGGTAATACCATGGTAGTTATTAGTATTTTTTTAGCTGAGATTCATCTGGTCAGGATTTAATCCTTTTCTTGTTCTTATCTTCTTCATTGTTTTTTCTTGTAAGTCGGAGGGTACTTTGTCAAATTCTTGGTCTATGAGATAGTAGGTTCCTCGTCCTTCTGTTGCGCTGCGTAAGTCTGATGCTAATCCTATCATTTCTGCTACGGGGAGTCGTGACTTTACAAATATTTGTGCTCCTTTGTGTTCTATGTCTAAGAGTTGTCCTCGCTTGTTGCTGACAAGTTTGTTTATTTCTCCCATGAAGTCGCTGGGGCATTCGATGAGGATGACTTGGTAAGGTTCGTAGAGTACTGCTTTTGCGTCGACCATGGCCTGTTTTATGGCTTCACGTACGGCAGGTAATACTTGTGCTGGTCCTCTATGGATTGCGTCTTCGTGGAGTTTACAATCAAGGACGATGACTTTTATTTTTACGCAGGGTTCTCGTGCGAGTGGTCCTTCGCGCATGACTTGTTCAAATCCTTCATTGATGAGTTCTTGTACTTCTCCGATAGCGACGATACCTTTGGTGTCATCAATGAGTATGTTTTCGTTGTAAATGTCACGTATCCTTTTTGCTTCTTTGACGGCGATGCCTGCTTTTTCTAGTTTGAGGTAGGCTTCGGAGTCTCCTTTCTTCATTTTTCCTGCGGTTAATATTTCGTCTTTGATGAGTTGGAACCATTCAGGGCTGATCGGTTCTACTTTGATGTAGAACTTGTTGTGCTTGTTGGGTGACTTTCCTTCTACTTCTCCTGATTCTTTGAGTATGGTTTCTCTGTAGACAACGATGGGTTCTCCTGTTTTTACTTGGAATCCTCGTTCCTCTTTGATTCTGTTCTCAATAATTTCCAGATGTAATTCTCCCATGCCATGGATAAGGTTTTCTCCTGTTTCTAGATTGATAGTGACTTTGAGTGAGGGGTCTTCTTTGCTTACTTTTTTGAGTATTTCTACAAGTTTAGGTAAGTCTTGTGGTTTCATGGGTTCAATGCTTTTGGTGATGACCGGTTCAAAGATGTGTTTCATGTCTTCAAAGGGTACTTCTGGTTCTAGTGTTACCGTTTCTCCTGCGTAACCGTTGACGCCTCCAAGTGCGATAACGTTTCCTGCTACTGCTTCTCCTATTTGTTCGGGTTTGATACCTTTGTAGAGGAATACTTGTCCTATGCGTTGGTATTGTTTTGCATTGTTAAGCCATACTTGCATACCTTCTTTGACCGTGCCAGAGAATAGTCTTCCTGCTGCTATTTCTCTGCCAAATTTCGGGTCGATAACTATTCTGGTGATGACGAATGCTGGCTTCCCGTTGGGGTTAGTGGTGATAAGGTCTTGTCCGAAGGGTGATTGTAAGTCTCCTTTCCAGATGTGGGGTATGCGGTATTTTTGTGCTTGTAAGGGGTTGGGTAAGTGTCTGATGACCATGTCTAAGATGACTTCGAAGAGTGCTGCGTTCTTCCAGAACCATTCGCTTATTTCTTCTTTGGTTTTGTTGGTTGTATATTGTTCGATGATTTGTTTGAAGGTGATGCCTTTTTTCTTCATGAAGGGTAAGCTTAATCCCCAGTTTTCTCGTGCTGATCCGAATGCTACGCTGCCGTCCATGATGTTGACTTTCCATGCTTCTTTGAATTCTTCTTCTGCTACTTGTTCTACGAGTTTGTTAAAGTCCATGATAAGTTTCATGAATCGTTCTTGTATTTGTTCGGGTGTGAGTTTGAGTTCGTTGACCATGCGGTCTACTTTGTTGATGAAAAGGACAGGTTTGACGCGTTCTCTGATGGCTTGTCTGACGACAGTTTCTGTTTGTGGCATGATGCCTTCAACGCCGCAGATGAGGACGATGGTTCCGTCAATGGCGCGCATGGCTCGAGTGACATTTCCTCCGAAGTCTACGTGTCCGGGTGTATCAATGAGATTGATGAGGTAGTCTTGTCCGTCAAAGGTGTGGCTCATGCTGACGTTTGCTGCGTCAACGGTCATGAGTCGTTCTTGTTCATCTTTGTGCTGCCACGTTGCCATACCTTCTTCAAGGTTACCTGCTGCTTTTTCACTCATAAGTCCTGCTGCTGCTAAGAGGTTATCAGTAAGTGCTGTGTTATGAATGATTATACCTTCTGCTACAAAATTGTGATTATCAGGTATGGTAAAGTCATAGACTGTTTCTTCATAACCCTCAGAAATAGATGCTACTTGAAGGTAAACTAAGTGTTCATTAAAATATTTAGTATGTTCTTGCTCTTTGAGTCCTAGATGGACAAGTTTTTGAGTATTTTGTGTGCTTACTCGAGTCGCATCAGAAAGGTTTATCCAGTCACTGACATAACTTCCCGTAACGTGCTGTGATAGTGCCATTGCTCGTTCTTGTTTGTGTTGTACATAAAACCCTATTTGTTTGATATAGTTAAGAAGGGAAAACCCACTGATATAGACTGTGTCATCTTGAATAATGGGTACGATGCCAAATCGTAAAAGGAGTAGTCCTAAGTCTTTAATCATTTGTTTACTTGCTGAGCTGATGGATATTGCTCCTCGTGATAGTTCAACTGTTCCGTCAGTGTCAAAGTATCCGCGTAATAAATGTGCAGTATATTCTTTTGGGCTTTTCCATACAAAGTCTGATATCTTAACATGGTGGCTTTTTTGTCTAAGTGGGTAGTCAAAGAGGTTATGTAAGATGTAAAGTAAAGTTTTATTGGTTTCTATTGCTGGTGTTTTTCCAGGATCATTTTTTGGTTTAGGGTTTAATCCTAGGTTATTGCAGATAGTCATGAATTTTGAACGGAGTTCTTCTTTCCCTACAATAAATCGTTTGAATGTGCCGTCTCCAATGAATAATCCACCAAGATAATAAAATTCTTCAAAGTTTTGTGGTAAATTCATAGGTAAGGAGTTGTGTCCTCGTTGTTTTCCTGTTCTATAAACAATCGTGTCAATGTAGTCATAAGGTGTTGGTAGGGTAAAAAGTGTACAAATGTTAAGGAAATCCTGAATGGCTAATCTATTCTGCCATAATCCATGATAAAATGATTTTTCTTTAAGCGGAGTTTTTATTTCATGTACTACATTTTTTATGCCATAAGCAAATATTTTTTCCTTTATTTCTTGTGAACAATCTTTTTTGAGGGTAACATAAAAGTTGCTTGCTCTAAGTTTTTCTAGAATCTCATGTTTTATGTTAATACTTGACTGTGTTTCAGTAAGTCGTGAGGATACAATATTGTCTCCTAATTTTATTTCTACAGCAGGTTTCTCAACGAACTGCATATTTTCAAAAGTGATATACTTATGTTCAGGCGTTGTAGTTATAGTAAAACCATTACGCAACTTAATAGTAATAGTCTTTCCTCCTTGGAGTTTCCATGCGAGATCTATTTTTTTCTCCTCTAATTTTCCAGTTTCTTTATTCAGAGAAAGAATGTTTATCGGTTCTTGTGAAAGGTCATAAATAGTATGCTCTTCTTTTTCTTCAAACTTGTTTCCTTTTTCTTCAGCAATATGATAAATTTCTGCTGCGGTTTTTATGCTGCCATCTGCTAAGATAAGTCGTGAATCACCTTTGATACATTTTCCGTGGTGGATGTGTGCAGAGGTGCAGATATTTCTGATATTAATGGGTTTTTTCATTAATGCTTTCAGGTCTTCAATTGTTGTTGCTTTTCCCATGGTTATGTTTTGTTTCAGCAAAAATCCTTTAAAAAGGTTTTCTTTTGTAGGGCTTTGCACAATAACTGATTTGTGCACAAAAACACCCACGCAACCATTATTAAGGAAATGACTAAAATCCAAGACTTAAGGTGACAAATGCCTTCATAAGCAGAAAAATTTAAAAACAAAGCATATGCTAAAGTAGCTGTATTGAAATTTTAAATCAATAAAAAAGGAGGGGTTGCAATGGTATACGTCGATGGATTTTTGTTTCCAGTGCCAAAAAAGAACCTGGCCGCCTATCGGAAGATGGCGAAGTGGGGAGCAAAAATGTGGATGAAGCACGGAGCGCTTGATTACAAGGAATGTCAAGGAGACGATCTTAAGGGGATGCCTGGATGCGTGCCTTTTCCGAAGATGGTGAAGACAAAAACTGGCGAGACCGTGTTCTTCTCTTATATTGTGTACAAGTCAAGGGCGCATCGTGACAAGGTCAACGCAAAGGTCATGAAAGAAATGGAAAGCATCAAGATGCCAAAATCAATGCCCTTTGATCCTAAGCGCATGGCCTATGGTGGCTTCAAGGCCATTGTTGAAGGTTAATGCACAAAAAGATAGTCCTGCATAAAATCTCCACTAGTTATTGTGCAAAGCCATTTTGTAGATAACAGTTAAGGTTAGAGTGGGCAATAAGGTTCGTAAAGCTTAAAAGTACTATTTTGGTGTAGTTACATCATGTTAGAACGCTATGTAACCATGTGGAAAAGTAGATATCAGAAACCCGTAACACACATAAGTCGTTTGTGTGCAATGCCTTTTTATGTTCCTACAGCATGGCGTTTGACGGAGCCGTGGTTGCGTCGTGATGCAGAAGATATTGCATGTACTATTGCTCCCGATATGATTCGCGTTCCTCGTCGGTTAATGAGCTTAACAGGTATTGCCTTAACTGAGGGTGTGCTTGCCTATGCAGGTGCTTGTCAGATAGGTGTAGGTGGTGCTTTTCCTTGGATACTTGCAGCGACGAATATGGTTTCAGGTATTGCTGAACGTCGTAGGGTCATGAGAAAAAGGAATTGCAGATTATAGTCCCTCTGAGCGTAACGCCTGAACAATAGTTTGTCGAATACGATGAATTCTGCCGTCAAGGCTACCGAGATTCATGTCTGGATAAAGTGTTACAATATCTGCCCGTGTCTTTCCTGCTCTAAGAAGGTCATAAATTCTTTGGAATGTAGGGTTTTCGAAGTGAATATTATCCAGCACATGGGCGATAGTTGATGCTTCTTCTCGTGCTATAATAGAGTCGATAGCTCCAGGTGTAAAACGTACTTTTATACCAAAAGAAGTTAGCGATGTGCTTACTTCTCCTTCATGCAAAAAAAGGTGGCTACCACAATGTACTTCTAAACCGTCTGCTAAGCGTCTATTAATTCTTTGTTTTTTTTGCAATTCATATATAAAGTCATAACAACAATTTCGAAAGAATCCTGTGAATACTCCAAATGAGGATGTTCTTGCATATTTCGGATCATCTTTTTTTCCTAGATAGAGGAGCATAGCTGTTTGAAAAATATCTTCTGCATCATGGCCTTTTATACCAAATCTAGAACGTGCGAAGCCTTTTCCATAAGCTAACCATCGCTGATAGACTTGTTGTGTAAACTCTGACGAATCTACAGGTGGGCTTGCAAAAACTGTTGAACTCATGTTAGTCTATCTTCGCTTGTCGTTCAAGCACGCGTCTTACTTTTTTTCTAATTCTATAAAGTTGTTTATCAATAAGTCTACGATTCATATGGGGATAAGCTGCTACAATATCTGTCCGTGTTCTTCCTGCCAAAAGGAGTTCATAGAGTGTTTGGTAATGTACGTTGCTAAATCTAATATCATGCAAGACAGCAAGGTTAATTTCTTGTTCAGCTACAGTCGAATCAAGTGTTCTTGATGGTGTGCTACAGCGAGAAAGTGTTATTGCAGTGCTTATTTCAGCTGGATGGAGTGAACGATTATTATTAGCGCGTACTTCTAGTCCCATAGCTAGACGTTGTCTACGTCGACGTTCAAGGTTGCTGGAATATCTAAATCGTAAACATTCTTTTCTGAAGAATCCTCCGAATACGACAAATGATGTTTTGGAAGCATATTTTGGGTCGTCTTTCTTTGCTAAATAGGAAAGCATGGCTTTTTGGAAGATGTCTTCTGCATCAGGTTCCCTAATACCAAAAACACGATAAGCGAAGCTTACTTCATAAGTTAGCCATTGCTGATAAGCTTGTTGTGTAAATTCTGACGAATCTACAGGTATTTCGAGAAGTGCTGAACTCATAAGTATTTATCGTGCTGCGTCTGCTTGTCGTTCTAGTTCTAGTTTTTTAGAAATGGCGAAGCTTTTGCCGTCGCTTTGGTAGGCTTTGAGTATTTCTTCTGCGAGTGCTTCGTGTGCTTTTGTTTTTTTCCCGTAGCTTTTTTGGTAGCTTCCTTGTACCATGAATCGTAAGGCAACATCAATGCGTCGTTGTGGTGCTGCATCTACTGCTTGAGGATATTTTGCCCCACCATATTCTATGGTCGTTATTTCTTCTCGTGGTGCTGCGTTTTCTATGGCTTTGACGAATATTTCTACAGGATTCTTCTTTGTTCGTTGTTCGATAATGTCAAATGCTTTTTTTACGATCATGATTGCTGTTAGTGATTTTCCTCCGCAGCGTCCGGAGCTGATGAAGTGTTTTTTTGCTTTGTGTCCGGGTACCATGAGTTTGTTGACGAGTCGTTCAATGACGGTGTATTTCGTTTTCCAGAATCGTACGCTGGTGTTTCTTCCTGACATGCGTGGGACATGCATGGGTCGTAGATTTATGTAATCTTTGAGTCCAGGGTCTTGGATGTCAATGCCCGTGGGTTCCCATTTGCCGAAGAATTTCATCATGGTTTAACGTCGTCCTTTCTCTATTTTTCCTCTGAGGAGTGCGTCTAAACTTTGATCGTTGACTTTGATGACTTGCCATCGTACGCCGGGTAAGTCTCCTTTTGCTCGTCCCATGGTTCCGCCAATGCATTCAATGATTATTTCGTCGTGTTCTTCTATTTGTTTTATTGCTCCGTCACGTGGTGCGAAGGCAGTTACTATTTTTCCATTCTTGGTGAGTTGTACTTTGACGCATTTTCTCATGGCAGAGTTTGGTTGTTTTGCTTCTCGTTCTGTCTTTTCTAGGACGATACCTTTTGCTTGTGATGATCCTCCAAGAGGGTCTGCTTTTTCTTTAAGATTGAGTGTTTTTTTGGTGAACCATTTAGAACACCATCGGAATTGTTTTCTTCGTTTTTGTAGTCGTTTGCCAGCCATTAATCCGTTGCTTTTTCCGCTCATAGGTGTAAGAAACTCTGATGACCATTTATAAAGATTACGTTTGTTTAGTTAGCGACATAAATAACGCATAAATCCTTGCGTAAAAGTGTGTTTGTCCCAAAAGCTTTCTAGAGCTTCTTGCATTGCATCAATGGATTTGAAATGCTGTGATTTTGTCACAGCATTTTTTGTGACCTTCCAGCAA
>DATDVL010000011.1:0-4748 GCA_035290025.1 Candidatus Nanoarchaeia archaeon | reverse complement strand
TCAACCTTCGGATCAAATAAACAAAAATACGGATCAAGCATGAACTCTCGACTGTTCACTACACAAAGAGCAGATGCTTATTGCAGGGCTACTCTACATAACCTATCTCTGGTTATGCAACCAGAGATTTTCAACAGCACCCCAGTAAGCGTAAGCTTTTTAAACTGTTTTTATGGTCTTCTTCGTTACATGACAGAATTGCGTGGTTTAGTGCGTATTAGTAATGCCGATATTGAGGGCAAGACTTCGTTAGTGATGGGTTTGACGCGTATTCATGGTATTGATCATATGTTTGCTGCTGCTGTTTGTACTGCGTTGCAGTTGGATCGTTCGCAGAAGATTGGTTTGATGTCTGAGGATGATATTCATAAGGTTGAGGCTTTTTTGAAGAACCCTTCGGGTGTTCCTTTGTGGTTGTTGAATCGTCGTCATGATGTGTATGAGGGTACGACGCGTCATGTTACAGGTACTGATTTGAAGTTTGTTACGGATAATGATATTAAGATGATGAAGAAAATTAAAGCCTACAAGGGTATGCGTCATGCTGCTGGTCAGCCTGTTCGTGGTCAGTCTACGAAGGCTCATTTCAGACATGGTACTGCTGTGGGTGTTGCGAAGAAGGCAAAGGCGGGTAAGAAGTCGTAACATGGGTGATCCTAAAAAGATTAAGAAGAAGTATGCCACGCCGTTGCATCCTTGGGTTCGTTCCCGTATTGAGGATGATAAAAAGTTACGTAAGGAGTTTGGTTTTAAGACCAAGCGTGAGTTGTGGAAGATGGATTCTTTGTTGCGTAATTTTAAGCATCAGGCGAAGCAGTTGATTGCTCGTGAGGATCCGCAGTCTGCTGTTGAGGAAAAATTGTTGCAAGAGCGTTTGTTCTCGTTAGGTTTGGTTCCTAAGGATGCTAAATTAGTTGATGTGTTGTCGTTGGCTGTTCGTGATGTTCTTGCTCGTCGTTTGCAGACGATGGTTGTGAAGCGTGGTTTGGCTCGTTCGGTCAAGCAGGCTCGTCAGTTTATTGCGCATCGTCATGTGATGGTGAATGGTAAGGTTATTGATGCTCCTACCTATTTGGTGGGTCGTGATGAGGAGTTGGCTATTGCTTTTGTTCCTGCTTCTTCGTTGAATAGTGCTGATCATCCTGAGCGTGCTTTGGCTACGGTCAAGGTGGGTGCTTCTGGTTCATTGTCGATGGCTGATGAGTCTCCTGAGGAGAAACAGGTGCTTGCTGATAAGGGTAAGCGTATCGTTGTTAAGAGGAAGGCTGCATAATGGTGAAGGGTATTCGTTGGGGTATTGCGCAT
Organism: Candidatus Nanoarchaeia archaeon; assembly: GCA_035290025.1. Classification (GTDB taxonomy): domain Archaea; phylum Nanobdellota; class Nanobdellia; order SCGC-AAA011-G17; family DATDVL01; genus DATDVL01. The sequence goes on along the minus strand of DATDVL010000011.1, from coordinate 3,443 downwards.
ATTTATTCTAGTTATAATAATACGATTATTCATATTACAGATGTTACGGGTTCTGAGACGTTAGCAAGAGCTTCTGGTGGTATGATGGTAAAGGCTGATCGTTTGGAATCTTCGCCTACTGCTGCTATGATGGCTGCGAAGCAGGCTGCTGAGGCTGCTAAGGAGAAGGGTATTTCTGCGTTGCATATTCGTATTCGTGCTCCAGGTGGTCATCAGGGTCCTAAGTCTCCGGGTCCGGGTGCTCAGGCTGCTGTTCGTGCTCTTTCCCGTTCTGGTTTTAAGATTGGTATTATTGAGGAAGTGACTGCTACGCCTACGGATGGGTGTAAGATAAGTGGAGGTAAGCGAGGGCGTAGAGTTTAGTAGTATTAAAATTATTTTTTTAAGTTTATGATTTCTTTTTTTGGTGTGTATTCTTCTGTTATTTTATCGAGTATCATGTTGAATATCTTGAAGAGCAGTTGTACGTCTTTGTTTTCTGCGTTGAGTTTGTAGAACTGCATACCTCCTATTTTTCTGGTAGGTACGAGATATTTTTTTTCTATGAGCTGTGCTGCTATTTTGTAGGCTGTAGATTTTTTTACTCCTGTGTTTTCTGCTATGCCATTAATGGGATAGTCTGCTTTTCCGCAAGTAAGATATTCTTCGATGATTTTATTTTTTGGTGTTGGCCCAAATATCCTGCAGAATTCTCCGTATTCTTCCTGCGTTTCATTCATAGTCCTATACTCCTTCGTATGTCTCCTAGTTTTTCTGGGTTGAGTGAGATATGTCTTTCGGTGGGTTTTTGTTTGATGAGTATCCATTGTTCTTGGATGAGTTTTGTCCATTGTTTGTGTATCATTTTTTGTTCTTCTCGCGGGTAATACTGTATTTTTTTGAGGTAATAGACTTCTGGCTGGTGTTTTCCTCCGATGAGGTGTTGGTTGTACATTCTTCTTAAAATTTTTATGCATACTTCATGTAAGGGTTCTTCCACTTTTTATACCTTTCCATTTTTATAGACTATTAGTCTACTTTTATAGACTGTAAATTTTATAAGAATGGGTGTGGTTACTGCTTAATCAATGTTGTTGTCAGAATTCCGTAATTCTTCCGATTACTATTATTATCTTGTGTATGCATAAGTCTTTTTAATGAACAGTTGTTAGTGCTGATTATGGTAGTCATGTTTTTCGGAGGGTGCGGTAATGTCTAAGGTTGTTCCTAAGAAGGTTTTGCTTGTCCCTCCCGGTCCGGGTTTGGGTGATTTAGTTTTTTCTATGCCGTTGGTGAAGTCGTTGCAGTATGCGTGGCCGGGTGTGCAGGTGCTTATTCCTTCTTCTGATAATCTTACGCGTCGTGAGCTTATTGTTGATTTGATGGGGTGTTATCCTGTAGGTAGTTTGTGTCGTGCTGATGAGCGGTTACTTGGTCGTGAGCATTGGTCGTGGGTGTTGTCGAATCGTACGCGTGATTTGGCAAAGTATCGTCGTTGTTTGGATGGTCGTTTGCGTGGGGTGTCTGTGGATCTGCTTATGTCTAGTTTGCCTATTAGTTTTCCTTCGGTGCGTGCGAAGCGTCGTTTGTCGTTGCGTTCGATTCCTAGTGGTGAACCTTTTTTGCGGTCGTTGTTGAATTTTTCTTCGTTATTGGGTATTTCTCCTCGTTACGAGTTTGCTGTTCCTTTGCATACAGGTTTTTCTTTGCCGATGTTGGTGAGTGGTGATCCTGTTGTTGTAGATAAGCCGTATGTTACATTTCATGTGGGTTCTTCTCGTCAGGAGAAGTGTTGGCCTGCGGAGTATTTCCGCGATTTGGCAGTGTGGTTAGGTAAGAAAGGGTATGGTGTTGTTGTTGCAGGTCGTGGTGTTGCTGATGCTCGTGCTGCTGATGTTGTTGAGCAGGCTGGCCGTCATGTGGTAAGTACGTTGGGTTCGGGGAGTTATGTGAACTTGTCTAATTGGGTGAAGTTGGTTCGTGGTGCTTCTGTAGTTGTGGGTAATGATTCTGGTCCTACACATCTTGCTGCTGCGGTGGGTGTTGCGACGATTGGTTTGTATGGTCCTACAGATAATGTTCTTTTTGCTCCTCCTTTTTCTGAGGATCGTACGTTGCGGAGTCGTAATCATCGTATGGATCGTTTGTATGTTAGTGATGTGTGTGATCGTTTGCAGCCGTTATTGCCTTGAGGATGGTGTCGCAGCTTTTAGCATCTAAGTCGCAGTAGCTGCAGTGTTTGCAGTAATAACTGATGAGTTCTTCGTTATAGTTTTCTATGTGGGTGATGGTTTTTTTGAGTGGTTGTTGGCAGTTCGGGCATTCCATGGATAATTAGGGTATCATTATTTTTAATATACGTTGTGGTGAAATTTCCGTAAGCTTTTCGGTTTTTTCATCGTAACGCATATTTAAGTTTTTTTGTCTATAAGTTAGATGTTCAAGGTAGTTACGGATAAAAAGTTAGAGAAGCAGTTAAAAAAGATTCGTGATAACTCGCTGCATCTTTTAATTAAAAAGTGTTGTTCTGATTTAGAGAGCTTGGGTCCTCGTGCTGGTGAGCTACTGAATATTCATGTTCATGTGTATGAGTGGAAATGTCATCGTCCGCCTTTGCGTGTATATTTTCATGTTTTGCCTAATAATGATATTCTTATGCTTCATTTTGAGTATAAGACAAGTGAGAAAAAACAGCAGGTAACTATTGATCGTTTGCGTTCAGAATTGATTTAAAAGCCGATGTCTTTAAGGTAGATTTTTCTTTTTTTTATGTTTTTACTTGCTTCCACAAGTCGTTTGTATATTTTTAAAGGTACACCTGTTATTTTTGCTTGTTCTTTAAGTTCTTGAAGAGTGTATTCTTCAACGGGTTTACTATGTTCTTTTTGTTGTAGTAATAATTCTTGCATATAGGTTCATAGTCTTTTTGGATATTTAAGGTTTGTGCTGATAAAGTCGTAATTCTTCCGGCGTCTAGTGTTTTTAGTGTCCGTAGCTATTATAAACTGCTTTTTCTTCTTTTTTGCTTATGGTTCGTGTCCTTCCTGAAGTGCAGCAGGCGTTGTCCAAGATGAGTATTGTGGAGTTTCGTCCTATGCAGGAGAAGGTTATTCCTACAATTCAGGGTGGTAAGTCTGTCCTGTTTGAGGCTCCTACGGCTTCGGGTAAGACGTTGGCGTTTGGTGTTCCTTTGGTTGAGCTTGTTGAGAAGGGTAAGGGTGTTCAGGCATTGGTTATTGCTCCTACGCGTGAGCTTGCTGCTCAGGTTGCGGGTGTGTTGTCTGAATTATCTTCGGTGAAGGGTTTGTCTGTGGTGACGATTATGGGTGGTGTTCGTTATGATGTGCAGGAGGCGGTTCGTTTTGCTGATGTTGTTGTTGGCACGCCGGGTCGTTTGATTGAGCTTATTATGAATAATTGGTTGATGACGTCGAAGGTGAAGATGTTGGTGGTTGATGAGGTTG
>DATDVL010000010.1:0-2857 GCA_035290025.1 Candidatus Nanoarchaeia archaeon | reverse complement strand
CGTGGTCATATTGTTTTATTTTCAGGATATTTTTGTGACGTTTATTGTTGGTGCTGCGTTTATTTTAGTTATGGAAAAAATTCGTCATGAGTATAATGAACGTATGCGTGGTGTGGGTATTCCCTTGCAGCAGCGTAAATGGTATGGTTATGGTTTATTAGTTGTTGTGATAATTATTTCAGTCCTATTGGTATGGTCTTCTGTTAATGAAATAGCAAGTGCGGTGAGTGCTGCTCGTGGTACGCATGCAAGTATTGCTGATCAGTATAGAACTAATTTGGAACCGTATATTCCGGCTGTTGCTAGTGATTATGTGACTGTTGAGAATATTGAAAAGGTGGAGTTGTATTTGTTGTCGTTTTTTTCAAAGTTTTTAGCTAATCTTGGCTTGTTTATTTTTAATGCGGTGTTAATTATTCCTTTGTTATGCTATTTGTATTATCATAAGAGGGAAAAGTTTGTTCATACGTTGTACCAGCATATCCCTCAGAAACATCGTGGTTCGTTGCAGCAGGCGTTGCGTGACATGGGTCGTGAGATTCATGATTTTTTTAGTGCGAAGGTTATTGAGAGTTTGATTGTTGGTTTGATTTGTTGTATTGGTTTTTTTATTGGTGGTCTTAATGGTTGGTTGTTGTTGGGTTTGGTTGCTGGTTTTTTTAATGTTGTTCCATATATTGGTCCTTTTTTGTCTGCAGTTCCTCCGTTGTTGCTTGCATTGTTAGATAGTCCTGCTACAGCATTATATGTTATTATTACTGTTATTGTTTCTCAGTTAGTTGATAATTTTTATTTGCAGCCGTTCATGATTTCTAATAAGATTAAGATGGATGCTTTGGTTGCTATTATTATCACGTTAGTGGGTGCGCAGTTGTTGGGTGTTTTGGGGATGGTTTTTGCTATTCCTGTGTTTATTGTCTATAAAGTTGTTCTTAGAGAGACATATATACATGCATATACTGTGTATAAAGGGAGGAAATGACGATGTTGCGTTGGTTATGGGAAGAATTTGTGCAGAATAAGGTGAAAGACTCTTTTGAGAAGACGGAAGCTGCAGTGAAGCAGCGTTTGGCGTTGTTGCGTCAGCAGTTTATTCGTACAGTCTTATATTTGTTCTTTTTAGTAGCAGGTTTGTGGTTGTTAGGGAAGGGATTGGTAGTTATTCTTGGTCGTACGTTGCCTTTAGAATATGTTGTATTGGGGTTGGGTGTTGTCTGTGTGGTTGTCGCTTTGTTGATAAAACAGCAGTCATAACGCTACAGTAATCTTTTTAAGGTTCTTGTAGTGCTGGTTCTTGATGGCAGGAAAGAAATCTTCTGGAGAAGGGTTTGTGTCTATTCAGGATGCTATGCATCAAGGTAAGGGTCATGTCGCTTTGCGTGGTTGGATTCATCGTGAGCGTGGTTCTAATGTTCGTAAGTTTATTGTTTTGCGTGACTCTTCTAATATCATCCAGTGTGTAGTAGAAAAGGATAAAGTTGCTGAGATTGATTGGTTGGCGTGTAACAAGGCGTTGCGTGAGTCTTCCGTTGAGTTGTCGGGTGAGATTATTAAGGATGATCGTGCTCCTACGGGTTTTGAGGTACATGTTTCTTCTATTAGGGTTGTTCATGCTTCTGATGTTTTTCCTTTGAAGGAAGATACATCTGATGAGACATTGTTGGATATGCGTCATTTGGCGTTGCGTTCTCGTAAGTCTATTGCTATTTTGAAGATTCGTTCTACAGTGTTTGGTGCTATTCATGAGTATTTCCGTGCTCATGGTTATTTTGAGTATCAGTCTCCTATTTTGTGTCCTTCGAAGGGTGAGGGTGGTTCTGATGTTTTCGAGGTGAATTATTTTGGTAAGCCTATTTATTTGGCGCAGACCTGGCAGTTGTATGCGGAAGCGGGCATTTTTGGTTTGGAAAAGATTTATACGATCGCTCCTTCGTTCCGTGCGGAGAAGCATGATACTGCTCGTCATTTGGCTGAGTATTGGCATGCGGAGATGGAGTGTGCTTGGTTGGATTTGAAGGGTTTGATGGATACTGCTGAGGGTTTGGTGAAGCATATTGTCAAGTCTGTTCTTGATAAGAATCAGGAAGAGTTGAAGATTCTAGGTAGGGATGTTGCAAAGTTAGAGCCCGTATTGAAAAAACCTTTTGTTCGTATGACCTATGATGAGGCGTTGAAGTTATTGAAAGAGAAGGGGGGTATGGATGTTCCTTGGGGTAAGGATTTGCGTACGCTTGAGGAAGCGAAATTATCTGAATTTTTTGATACGCCTATTATGGTCACGAATTATCCTAAGGAAATTAAGGCTTTTTACATGAAGGAAAATGCGAAGAATCCTAAGGTTGTTGAATGTTTTGATATGTTGGGCTCTGAGAAGTATGGTGAGCTTATTGGTGCTTCTGAACGTGAGATTGATGGTGAGAAGATTCGTGAGCGTTTGAAGAAGGCAGGCGAAAAGTTAGAGAACTATGAATTTTATTTGGATACGCGTAGATATGGTTCTGTTCCTCATGCGGGTTTTGGTTTAGGTACGGAACGTGTTATTATGTGGATTTGTGGTGTTTCTAATATCAAGGAAGTTATTCCATTCCCCAGAACGATGAATCGTTCAAGGCCGTAGATAAATTTTTATAGTTCGTTTCGTTTATATTACAATATGGGTTATATGACAATACAACTTCCTGATAAACTGCTAAAAAAAGTGAAAAAATATTCTGATGATTATTGGAACAAAATAGTACTCCAAGCTATTACAAAAAGAATAGAACTAGCAAAAGCAAGTAAAAATTGACCACAATCTTTATTAACTACTTCGTTGTGTTGCTTGTTTAGTATGGACGTTGATGATTTCTTGCAGGAA
>DATDVL010000009.1:0-46409 GCA_035290025.1 Candidatus Nanoarchaeia archaeon | reverse complement strand
TCAACCTTCGGATCAAATAAACAAAAATACGGATCAAGCATGAACTCTCGACTGTTCACTACACAAAGAGCAGATGCTTATTGCAGGGCTACTCTACATAACCTATCTCTGGTTATGCAACCAGAGATTTTCAACAGCACCGAAAAGGAGCACAAGATTAAAAAGGATAATAAAGAAATGGGAATTAACCATCTTTTTTGCATCCTTCAAAGAGGGTATTTTAGTTAATATAACTTTCTACTAGGTATTGGGCGAATGAACAACTTCCTGACACTAATTTTTAGAATATCAAAGAACTCTTCTGCTAAAATATCAAAACAAAATTTTCTCTGTCTAAGTGCGGTATAAGTAATAAGGACCACCAAAAAAATTATCGGTACAGAAAAACAACACCCCGAAAACAAAAAAAAGAAAAGAACCGAAAGAACAAGAAACAACACCAAACACACCCCAAATACCAAAAGACTTAAAGAGAAACAAAACATATTTTACCAAATGCGAAACGGTACAGAAGACAACACAAAAAAAATAGGAGACACCCTAGAAGCCCAGAAAGAGCAAACAGGGGTTAGAAGCCAAAATACACCACCCATAGACAAACAAAAAAGGGTATTAATATTCGCAAGAGTATCAACAAAAGACCAACAAACCAAACGAAAGACTCAAAGTTATTTATGAGTGCTAATACTATCTGTCCGCTTCAGGATTCAATTCAGAAGTACATAAAGGCGTTTTATTGCGTTTCTCTTTGTATTCCTTATAGTAAGCTGGGTGTCGGTCACGAAAGACGCGTAAACGGCACTTGCTTGAGCAATGAGATTTACCTAAGTGGGTTACAACAAAGATAACTCCACATCCTTCGCATTGTCGGTGATTGCTAGTCATAGTTTCTCCTGGTTGCATCCATAGCAAAGTTCCGAATCTTCCTCAAAGGGTAGATTGCAACGAAAGCAAAGTTTAGGCGATGTATTGTTTGTTTGAATTGTTTCTTTTTCGGACTTACTTCTTAAGTGGGAAAAAGGGTTGACATCATTGACATGGTTGACATTTTTTTCGTTTTCTGTCAGGGTTGTCAGGGATGTCAACGATTTTCCTAACTTAATGAGTAGGTTTATAGCCTCTGGTTTGATGGTAATTCCTTTCCAGCAAGGAGGTCTATCTCTTGTTCCTTCTCTGGCTGCTGGCCGGTAGTCGTCTACTCGTATCTTAAACTGGAGTTCTCGGTGAAAAGCATTTTCAGCTACGGCAGGATAATTTCTTTCTCTGCAATAGTCTGCATAGTGGGTGTAAAGTTTTTTCTTTGGGATGTATCCGTTTGATTGTAGTTCTATGCAGTCCATGACGAAGGCTGCTACAGAATCGCTTTCCCGTATGTATTGTTCTCGGACTTCTTCGACAGCTTTGTTCAGGCTGAAATCGCCGTTTTCCAATAATCTTTTCAACCCTTCAAGTGCGAAATTGAAGAATCCTGATAATTCTTCAGGCGTTGTTAATTTTTTGATGAGATCCTTGTCTGCTTTTTTTCCTAAAAATTGGTAGGGGAAGTTGATCATGACCCATCTTCTGAAAAAGGCATCTGTATCATCAGGGCTCCTTGGTACTTTGTTGCAGCTGAAGATTTGTTTTGCGTGGTTGATAAAGAAGAATCCGTCTTTGAACTTTTTCTGTGCTGGTATGAGATCGTCACCCGTTAACATTTTTAGTATTGATGTTTCGTTGAGTGCTTTTGCTGATAGGTCTGCGAAGATGTTTACTAGTTTTCCGAAGAGATGTGCTACGGAAAATCTATCCATAGTCATATGTTGTAGAGGTATTGCTGCACAGTTTTCCGGTCCCAAGAATGATCTTAACAGTGAGAGGAAGGTGCTTTTTCCGTTTGATCCTCCTCCTATAAGTAAGAACATTTTTTGTATGTGGTATTTTTTCCAGAGGCAGTAGCCTGCGAATTCCTGAAGTACCAAAAGGTCTTCTTCTCTGACTACTTCGAAAAGAAATTTTTTGATGCATGGACAGTTAGCATTTTTGTTATAAGCAAAAGGCAGTCTGTTTAGGAATACCATATTTGGGCTGTGAGGTTCTACCGTTAGTGTATTGATGTCTAAAACCCCGTTTTCTAAACAGATTTTATCTTTGGGTTCTGTTGCTGATTCGCGTGAGTGATATGTTGATCGTTTAACATGTCCTAAAATCTCGTTAACGATGTGATTAGATAGTTTGTCTTTCAGTAAGTTTTGTAAAAATTTGTGGAGGTGTTTTTCTCCTCCTTTTTGGTAGTATCCCTCGTTGTAGATGAATATTTCTTCTGTGTCTTCAAATGTTATGATGTAATGTTCTTGTGTGATGTATTGTGCTACGTTGAATGGGAGTACTTTACCGTTTTCATCAAGGATAACAATTTTCTCTTTTTCTTTTTGTTTTTTCCAGTGTTCATACTCTTGCTGATCGTAGAGTTGGTTAAGAGTATTCATTCTTTACGTCTTCCTGTTACGTGTCGAATTGTTCCTGGTAAGGCTATTAAATGGCGGTCGGTTTTTAGCATTCTATCAGCGTTGAACATTTCTATAAAGAAGAGTCGAATATATTCTCGCTCTTCTTTTTCAAGATAACCTAATTCCTTACAGTAGATATGAAAATGGTAGCCGTTTCTTTTTCCGCCGGAACGGTATTCTTCAAAGATGATTCCTCGTGCGTTGCAGTAGGTTCTTATTTTTTCTGCTTGTGCGTCTTTGTCATCTTCGTCTAAGTCTAAGATTATCTGGTCGCATCCTTGTTCGATATGTGTTTCATCAGTTCTTACGCGTTGCCAAAAGTATGGTTTATCCTTTTCTTCAATGTAAGATAGTCGTTGACTGGTTGGTGTTTCTTTTCCGAAGAACTGGATGAGGACATCTCGTGTTTTATCTTGTTCATAGTAATTTTTTAGGTATTCATCTGATTTTATTGGTTGTGCTGATGCTTGCATGATTATCACCTCCTTCATTTTTCAAGGCTTCCATTTCTTCATGTTCTATTCCTCGTTTTAGTAATTCTCTACAATAAGCGCTAAGACTTTTTTTACGCTCTCCCGCGCGTCGTCGGAGAAGTTCCAAGGAGATTTTCATCTCATAAACAGAATCGGCTTTTGATGGAACTATGAGTGTTACATCACCATCCTGCAATGGAACATTATGCCTCAACATTTTCGGGATAAAGGTTAAATTCAAGAAGAGAAGTATGATCCTTAAGCTCGCATGGAAATGTAGCCCGAGGATTTACTTCCTCACCCCTTTTTGGGGTCTAACCTATTACCTCCTTCTTGCTTGACATATTCAATAATTTCTTGAAGCCAAGTTGGAATGTTCTCTTTCATATCTTCATTCCTTCCTTAGTAATTCTTTGATTGCTTGGCGGATTAGGGAGGCTCTCGGCTGTTCCCTGATTTCTGCTAGTTTTGTCAGTTTTTCTATGTCTTCAATATTGATCAAAACGGGAACTTGCTTGAATCTTTTCATAAGTCATATATATTCACAAGGATTTTAATACTTTATGGACATTATTAAGGTATAACTAAGATATTGAATAGGTTTATATAATCATTAAGGTATAACTGAAGTATGAAAGTTAAAATTCCATATTTAAAAAACAAAATCTATTGTAATATAATTTATAAAATTATTCTTGAGAAAGAAATTACAGCCTCTGATTTAGCGAGAGAACTAAAGAAAAAACAACCAGTTATGTACAGGCAATTAAAAGATCTAGAAAACGAAGGATTTTTGATATCCAAAAGGGGGGATAAATTAAATAAACGATTATATTCAGTTAATTCTGAGAAATTGATTCATGAGTTTATTTTATACTTACGTAAGAAGAATGAAAGTTTTAAAGATTTGATTAATTATGCGAAAAGCTTTGACCCAATAATTAAAGATATCCTGAAAAGTAGAGAAGAAGTTGATAAAGAAATCAGAAAAGAAATCGTTGACGAAGCAAAGAGTAATCTAGACCTCCATCCACTATATTCTTATAACAATCTGCAAGATAAAGAAAATAAAGAAATTGTTTTAATAAACTATTTTAATACACAAGATTTCATGAATGAAATTATGAACAAAGAATCTTTAACTTATAAATATTTATTGAGTCTAATAGGCCCAATAGTATATAATACTAGAGTTTATAGTGAACACTTTGAAATTAGTTTTGAGAGACTTTTCGATATTATTATTATAGGTTTTGGTTCAGATTATATTAAGAAAGAATTTATAATTGATGGCTTCGAAAAAAGACGTAAGGATCCAATGACGACGAAAGAAGAAAAAGAAACTTATGAACGAGAGATCAGTTTATTTAAAGATAAAACCTATCTGGCATTATTAACTGTCTGTGAAAAAAATAGGTTTGACCCCTTAAATGTATATTTAGCAGTATATCCTGCAATGTTGGAAAACTTTATCTGGTTTAATTAAAAGGACAATAGAGGAGAAATTTTCGGTAAGTAATATCATACTAAGCCCGACCAATATGTTGTAAAAGCTTTTGTGCTTTGTCGTCTTTTTGTACGAATTCTTTTACTAGTTCTTTTATTTCTTTGTTTTCCATGAATATGTTGACGAATGCTAGTATTGTTTCGTTTTGTTTTACTTGTTCTTCTAAGAGTTTCATGTTGTGTTGTATCATTCCTCTGTCGAGTATGCGTTTACATTTTGGGCATATTTTTTCTGCGAATCCTACTTTTTCTCCGCATGCGCATTCTTTCGTTTTTGATTGATAGGCCTGTTCTTTATCTTGTATGAGCCCTCTTTTGATTAATGCTTTTTTTAGGTAGTCGTCTGCTCCGCTCAGATCATAGGTTCTTAGTTGTCGTGTGGTTGTCCATCCTGCTGCTGCTTGTATTTCTGCATCGGAGTCTCCTCGTAGGCGTGCAAACGTTACTCCGTTTCTTTTGAGTGAGTAGGGTGTTATCTTTTTGTTTATTCCTAACTTTTCGCAGGCTGTTCTTAATCTTTTGTTGATGGTGAATGGATTGAGTTGTTTGTCTTTCTGGTTGCTTATGATAAACAGGAAGGAGTCTTGTTGGTCTTTGTGTGGGTGTATTGCTAACCACTTCAGAAGGTAGGGATAACTGTCAATGCAGTTCAAGTATTTTGTTCCTTCTTTGCCATGTTCTGAAACGTGAATCGTAGCGTAGTTCTCTTCAAGTTTAACGTCTCGTATACGGGTGTAGCATATTTCTTGTGGTCTTCCTAAACTTTCTACTGCTAGTGTGATGTAGGCTTGTGTTTGCGGGTCTTTGCTGAAGTAGTTGATCAGTCGATCGTATTCTTCTAGGGTAAGTCTGTCGTTTCGTGATTTTTGTTTACTTTTGTCTATTTTAGGATTAAGATGTCGTACAACATACGGAGTGATCGTTTCGTCAGGTCTGCCTTGGTTGTCCTTCTCGGGAAACAGGTTTCTCCAGAAATATTTGATATCCAAAAGAAAGTCTCCTTTACTTTTCGGAGTTTTGTTTATGTCGTGTCCAAAGGCTACCAGTTCGTTAATATCATCCCGATCGGCTTCTGCTAGGTCTTTCTTGATATGATGTGTTATGATGAGGAAGCTGCGCATTAGGCGTAGTCTTCTGACGTAGCTGAGGTCTCGTGTTTTGAAGATTTTGTCGAGTTTTGAGAAGTATTCCAGATTTCCTAGATAAGTTATAGAATATTTGGATTTGATCAGTTTTCTTCCTGTCGGGCTTTTCATTGAGGAAGGGATTATTGAAGGTAGCAGGCGTTCTTTGAGCGTCTGCATAAACTGTTCGTATTTCTCTTTGCTATGGTATATATCGTTCTCCGCCATGGGTTGTTCTCCTTCCCAGAAATATTCTTTGCTTCTTTTTAAGCAAAGTCCCACAGCGGTTTGAACTTTGAGTATTATGCGAGGGCAAGGATTTGAACCTTGGTAGGCACTAAGCCACAGGATTTCTCCTATTTGGTCTGATCTTAAGTTTAGCAAAAGATCTGAGTTTAGCAAAAGCTCATCGCTTTCCTGCCCATATGGTCCTTCGTTTCTCGAAGTTTGACCAGAATCCAGGACGCGTTGAGCGCATCACTCTGGCACCCTCGCATTGGTTGGTAGGTTTTATTTTTTCTTTATAAAGTTAGTGGTTGTTTTTGTTGTAGTCTCTAATAGGTATGTTCTATTCCGTCGTGTCTTCTTGCTTCCCAGACGATTTCATCAGAATATCTTTTGTGATAGTCCGTCTATTTAAGTAAGGTCTCCTTTCCATTGCTTCACGGGTGTAAAAAGAGTGGTAAAAAAGATTAGAAAGAGGGATGGTTCTGTTGTTATTTTCCAGCAGGAGAAAATTGAGGAGGCTATTTGGAAGGCTGCTAAGGCTGTTGGTGGTTCTAATCGTGATAAGGCTAAGGGTTTGACGGATGAAGTTGTTGCTATCTTAACCAAACATCATGGTGATAAGGGTATTCCTGATGTTGAGGAGGTTCAGGATCTTGTTGAGAAGGTGTTGATTGAGAATGGTCATGCGAAGACTGCTAAGGCGTATATTTTGTATCGTAAGTCTCATGAGGAGTTGCGTGATGTTAAGGGTTTGTTTGATACGATTGAGGTTGTTGATGATTATCTTTCTTTGGATGATTGGATGGTGAAGGAGAATTCTAATATGGGGTATTCTTTGCAGGGTTTGAATAATTATGTTGCTACGAAGATTGTTACGAATTATTGGTTGCGTCGTATTTATCCTGAGGCTATTCGTAAGTCTCATGAGGATGCTGATGTTCATATTCATGATTTGGGTACGTTGGGTGCGTATTGTGTCGGCTGGGATTTGAAGGATTTGTTGTCGGTGGGTTTTCAGGGTGTTGCGGGTAAGTCTGCTTCTAAGCCTCCAAAGCATTTGCGTGTTGCTCTTGGCCAGATGGTGAATTTTTTTTATACGTTGCAGGGTGAGACTGCGGGTGCTCAGGCTTTTTCTAATGTTGATACGTTGCTCGCACCGTTTATTCGTGCTGATAATCTTTCGTATAAGGAGGTGAAGCAGGCGGTTCAGGAGTTTGTTTTTAATTTGGGTGTTCCTACGCGTGTTGGTTTTCAGACACCCTTTACGAATATTACGTTGGATTTGAAGGTTCCTTCAATGATGAAGGATGAGTCTGTAGTTATTGGTGGTGTTCTTCAGGATTCCACGTATGGTGAGTATCAGGAAGAGATGGACATGTTTAATACTGCTTTTGCTGAGGTTATGTGTGCGGGTGATGCTAATGGTCGTGTCTTCACGTTTCCTATTCCAACGTATAATATTACGAAGGATTTTGATTGGGATAATCCTATGTATCTTCCTATTTGGCAAATGACGGCGAAGTATGGTATCCCGTATTTTTCTAATTTTGTTAATTCTGATATGTCTCCTGAGGATGCTCGTTCTATGTGTTGTCGTTTGCGTTTGGATCAGAAGGAGTTGCGGAAGCGTGGTGGTGGGCTGTTTGGTGCTAATCCTTTGACAGGTTCTATTGGTGTGGTCACGATTAATATGCCTCGTTTAGGGTATACGGCTACGTCTGAGGATGATTTTTTTGCTAAGCTGGGTCATTTGATGGAGCTTGCTAAAGAGTCTTTGGAGTTGAAACGTAAGGCTGTTGAACGTTTTACTGATGGTGGTTTGTATCCGTATTCCAAGTTTTATTTGCGTTTAGTCAAACAGGGGTATGGTCAGTATTGGAAGAATCATTTTTCTACGATTGGTTTGCTGGGGATGAATGAGGCGATTGTTAATTTTATGCCGGGTGAGAGTATGGCTTCTCCTGTTGGTCAAGTGTTTGCGTTGAAGGTTTTGGATTTTATGCGTGATCGTATTGCTTCGTATCAGGAGGAGACAGGTCATGTGTATAATCTAGAAGCTACTCCTGGCGAGTCTACGGCGTATCGTTTTGCTCGTGCTGATAAGAAGCGTTTTGGTAGAATAATTGTTGCTAATGAATCAGCATTGGCTTCAGGTGCTAAGCCATATTACACAAATTCTACGCAGTTGCCAGTAGGGTATACAACAGATGTGTTTCATGCGTTGGATTTGCAGGATGAGGTCCAGACGAAGTATACAGGCGGTACAGTGTTGCATGGTTTTATTGGTGAGCAGATTCCTCCTGAGGCTGCAAAATTATTAGTGAAGAAAATTGTTGCTCGTTATCGTTTGCCCTATTTCACAATTACGCCCACATTTTCTGTTTGCCCTAAGCATGGTTATCTTGCGGGCGATCATGAGTTTTGTTTTAAGTGTGATGGTGAAGCTAATAGTATTTTTGCTACGGAGGTGGTTAATAATGGAAAGAACACGTTGTGAGCGCTATTCACGGGTTGTTGGTTATTTGCGACCAGTGGATCAGTGGAATGAAGGTAAAAAGTCGGAATGGGATGATCGCGTCATGTTCGCGGTGTGTCATGAAGATAAAACATCTTGAGAAGGTTTCGTTGATTGATTTTCCGGGCAGGGTAGCCTGCACGCTTTTTATTTTTGGTTGTAATTTTCGTTGTGGTTTTTGTCATAATCCTGGTTTGGTAGTAAAAGAGGAATCAAAGTCGTTGAGTAGTGAGGGTGTTTTGGATTTTCTTCGTTCTCGTCGTGGTGTTTTGGATGGTGTGTGTATTACGGGTGGTGAGCCTTTGGCGACATTGGATGTTGATTTTGTTCGTGCTATTAAGGAGTTGGGTTTTGAGGTGAAGATTGATACGAATGGTTCTTTTCCTGATAAGTTGAAAGTATTGATTCGAGAGAGACTCGTTGATTATGTTGCCATGGATGTGAAAACTGCTCGTGCTGATTATGCTAGTTTGGTGGGGAGTGTTGATCTTGAGAAGTTGGAGGCTACGATGCGTTTGATGGTGCTAGTTCCCGAGTTTGAGTTTCGTACGACGGTTGTTCCCGGTGTGCATTCTGTAGTGTCGATGCGTGAAATGGTTGCTTGGGTGAAGTCAGTTACAGGTTTGCAGAAACTTCCTCGTTTTTCTGTGCAGGGTTTTGTTCCTCGTCCTGGCAGGATGGTTGCTGCTTCGTTTGATAGTATTCCTGCTGCTCGTGCTTCTTGGGTGGAATCGTTGGCTGTTCCTATGGTAGAATGTTCTAATGTTTGTGATATTAAAGTAGCGTGATGATAAGCACAAGTGTTCCTAGGATGATAGTATACCATCCGAAGTAAGTAAATTTGTTGTTAACAAGCCATTTCTTGCACCAGATGAGTGCTACATAGCCGACGATGGCTGCTACGAGTATGCCTGCAATGCTCATGGTGTTCCAGGTGATGGTTTCTTTGCTTAAGGTATAGATATTTGCTCCGATGATTGCGGGTATGCTGAGGAGGAAGGAGAAGGTGAATGCTTCTTCTTTTTTTATGCCGAGGAGGAGTGCTGTTCCTATGGTTGCTCCGCTTCTGCTAATGCTGGAGAATAGGGAGAATATTTGTGCGAATCCTATGATTGCTGCGTAGAACCAGGTGGTTGTTTCTTTTCCGTTGTGGCGTGCAGTGAATACGAGGTAGATACCGTTGATGATGAAGAGTAGTCCTATGATAATAAGATTATTGAATGATGGTGTAAAATAGTTGTAGCCATAATAGCCGAAGATGCCGGTGATGATGCTTGCGAGTGCTAGTTTTCCTATGAGGGTGAAGTTTTTGTCTTTAGTGTTCCAGGTGATGAGTGCTTGGAGCATATCCCATAATTCTTTTCTGAAGTAGATGAAGACTGCTAAGAGTGTTCCTAGGTGGAGTGCTAAATCGTAGGCAATGTTTGTTTTCATGCCTAAGAATTGTTCTGCTAATGCTAAATGCCCAGAGCTAGAAATAGGTAACCATTCGGTGAGTCCTTGGATGATGGCTAGGAGTAGTTCGTTCATGTTAAAGTATAAGGATGATTGCTCCTACAACCACAATGATGGATGCTATAATTTTTTGTTTATAGTGTTCTCGTTCTCCGAGGAATAATATGCCAAAGATGAGTGTCCATAATAGTTTAGATTGGGTGACCGGTTCTCTTATGGATACTTCTGTTTTTTTAAAGGAAGTTAGTGCGGTGAGGTCTACAAGCACCCACAAGATGGATGCTCCAGCGAGTACTACCCACGAAAGTGTAGTCATAGGTAATTCCCAGTGGAATAATGCTAGAGGTAAGAAGAGGAATGTTGATACTAATTGTACTACCCATGAATAAGCGAAGGGTGCAACGTTTTTCATGACGTAGCGTTGGGTGAGTCTGCTTACTGCTGATGAAAGCATTGCTGCTAAGATAAAGGGTAATGCTCCGTTCATGGTTTAAGAAAATTCTTGGGGGTTTATAGTTCTTTTGCTCGTTTTTTGAGTTCTTTTACTGATAGTCCCATGAAGTGTTCTTTGCAGTAGCCTGCTACTTCTATGTCGTTTCTGCATTGGTAGCCTGCTTCTGTTATGAGTTTGCATTTTCCTTTTTGTATGCGGCATTTTTCGCAGAGTCCTTGTCTGCTTATTTTTGTTTCGTCAGGTAAGTAAAAGATTTTGCATTTGGTGCATAAATGTCTGAACTTCTGTGGTTTTTTCTTGGTTTTCATGAAAGAGGGTTGTTTTGTTGTTATATAAGATTTGGGAATCTGTCGTTGCTTGGCCGTAATCTTTTTATCTGGTCGTTTTATGGTTAAAGTATGACAGATTCGGTTCTTGATGACTTGAAGGATTTTCGTTTTGATCCTGCTAAGGTAAGGGGTCGTTCTCGTTGGTGGCTTGTTTTAGGTGCCTTGTTAGTCATATTATTTTTTTCTTTGGTGCTTGTTGAGTATCCTTTGGGTGATATTATTGAAGGTAATGTTGAGTCTGATCGTTTGGTGCGTAATCAGGTGGTTGCTGATGATGTAACCTTAACGTTTTCTGCTGATGTTGTCCAGTGGTTGCAGGGTTTGTTTGTTCGTTTTCAGGATCGGGAGTTTAGTGTGTGTTTAGCGGGTAAGTATAATGATAATGCGTATGCTATTACTGCGGGGTATCAACCTAAAGTGATTGATAGTTCTGTTTTTCATGTCACGTTTGAGGCGTGTGATACAAACACCTTAGTTATTTTGCATTCTCATCCTACGAATCGTTGTGTTGCTTCTGCTCAAGATATGACAACATTGAAAGAATCTCAAATACGCAATCCTGCTATGGTCATGGTGGTGATGTGTACTAAGGATAAATTTTCTGTGTATAAATAGAATAAGCCCTTGGCCGGAATCGCACCGGCGACCTGCAGTTCTTTCGAATATAGTCAGTTTACGAAACTCGGCTCTTTAGTGATCTGCCGCTATAACTGACTAAGCTACAAGGGCATAGTGTTGCTGATTAAAGAGCAGTTTTAAGGTTTTTCTTTTTTAGAATGAGTTGCTACTCGTTGTTTCTGACAGGTGCTGCAAATAGCGTTTTTTCCTTCCCAGGTGCCTTTGATTTTTCCTAGGAATGTTTCTTCTAATGTTTTGTTGCATTGGGTGCATTTCATGCTAGGGCCTCAAGTTTTTCTGATGGTGTTGGTACGTCTTCATAAGGGTTTCTTCTATCTGTTAGGGCTCTTAGTTTTCGTATTTCATGTAATAGACCTTCTTCATGTCGTGTTGTTTTTCTTTTTGGTTGTGGTAAATCTAAGGCATAGCGGAGTAAAGTTATAGGGTCAGAAGGTTCGTCATCATCTTCAGTTGTTTCTGGTTTGTTGGTGGGTTGTGCTGCGTACATGAAGAATTGTTCTACGCGTTGGTGGTGTGTTAGTCCAGGGTGATAACGTTCAAGGTGGTCAAGGAGTCCGAATCTTCGTGGTGCTCCATCGTTCATCGCGTAGCTAAGGTCATTTCTGTCCCAGAATTGTTTATCTCCAAATAATGCTTGGAGGAGTTGTTGGTTGACAATGCCGAGGGTTCTTCGTTGTTCTCTTCCTACAGTTACAGGATAATGTTTGTTGAGGAGTTTGAGGTGTAGTGGTTTTTCTGGTGTTGCTTCGCTGAGTTGTTGGGTGATGTAGGCTTGTGTTGCTTCTGTTTTTCTTCCGTAAGCTATGTCGACAAGTGTTGCTGCTAAGTGAAGTGATATGCCAAGATAGTTCATACCATCTCCTGGGCGTAGGAAGGGTATTCCTAAAAAACGTAGGGTGGGCACGGCACGGTCTAGTTTCTTTTCTAGTGCGTTTTCTGATACGTTGGCGAGTGATGGGTTTTCTCTGAGTCCTTGGTAGAGTGTTCGTGAACTAAGTACTCCTTTTTCTTCGTATCTTCTGAAGACGTCAAGAATGTCCAGCATGGAGTCATAGGATACTCCTACGGGTGGTTGTATGCCTTCTGGGCCTACTAATTGAGAATGCTTCTTGCTGTTCCCCCGCTGCATAGATGCTTTTTCCTTTTCTTGTTTATATATTTTTTGTGAGTACTTTAAGTGTATGAAATTATCGAAAATAAGCTCTTAGGGTGGCTATTTCTGTTAATATTCTTTTTTGTTCTTTAGGGGGGGTGGTTTCTCTGGATGCACTGACAACTTCGTTTATTCTTCTTTCGTGGGCGAATGCTGCTTCGAGGAAGAATTGCATTTTTCGTTCTAATCCTTCTCCAGGATAATAATTCCCAACGAAATCTTGTAGTTGGTAGGTAGCGGGTAGGCCATTGGAAAATTGTGTTGCTATGTCTTTCTGGTCCCAGCAGTCGGGTTCTCCGAAAAGAATAGTTACGATAGTATATGCTGTTGAGCAAAGGAGACTTTTTTGTGCAGGGCTCAATCCTGCTGGTTGTTGTGGTGCGAGAAGTGGTAATGTAAACGATTGTTGGGTATCTTGTGTTTGTTGTAACTTTTTTCTTATGTAGTCTATGACGCGAGGATTTCTGTGTTCTCCTATGGCCACACTAACAATAAATTGTGCTTCTCGGTAGGAAGGGTGAACGATTCTTATTTCTCCTCTTGCTGTTCGTGTGAGATGGATTCCTAAGCTTTGTAATGCAGGTGCTGCACGGTCTACTGTTTTTTCCAGAGACGTTTTATTTCCTCCCAAGTAGGGTAGTAAGTCTCGGATGGTTGGTGCTTCTAGGTCACATGCTGCTAGGCTATTGACAAGGTCGTAAAGTCTTTCTCCAGATATAGCAAAACATGTTTTATTACTGCTCATAATGAACCCCTTTACGAGCATGCATTTATGGTTTTATATGTTTTTTGTTTTTGGAATGTTTTTTAAATGCTTGTTTAGAGAATAATAGCATGTCTGTCTCTATCGGTGGTCAAGCGTTAGTGGAGGGTGTTTTGATGCGTTCTGCTAATTATGTTGCTGTTGCTGTTCGTGATCCCCAGAAGAAGATTAAGACAAAAATATATCGTGCAGTACATCCTGGTGTAAAATATAAGCGTTGGTTTATCATTCGTGGTTTTTTGTCGTTGGTTGATATGTTGATTATAGGTATGCGCGAGTTGTTATGGTCTTCTGAAGTTGCTTCGGGTGAGAAGGTTTCTGGTAAGGAGTCTAGTTTTGCTGTTTTATTGTCAGTGTTGTTTGCTGTGGGTTTGTTTGTTGTCGTGCCTTTTTATGTTTCTAAGGTGTTTGTTTCTGAGTATTGGTTGTTTCATGTTGTTGAGGGTTTGTTGCGTGTCGGTTTGTTTGTGGGGTATGTTTGGTTGATTTCTTTTTCTAAGGATGTTCGTCGTACGTTTCAGTATCATGGTGCTGAGCATGCGTCTATTGCTTGTTGGGAGGCTAAGAAGTCGTTGACGGTTGCTCATGTTAAAAAGTTTTCTACGTTGCATCCTCGTTGCGGTACTGCTTTTATTTTTATTGTATTTATTTTGGCAATTATTGTTTTTTCTTTGATTACGGTTGATACGTTGTGGCTTCGTTTGGTGTTGCGTTTGTTGTTGTTGCCTATTATTGCTGGTCTGTCGTACGAAATTTTGAAGATAAATGCGAAGTATCATCTTCCTGTGTTAGAATGGCTGACAGTTCCTGGTTTATGGTTGCAGAAGATTACGACGAAAAGATTTTCTGATGATCAGGCTGAGGTTGCTATTATTGCGTTGAAGAATGTTTTGGTGAAAGAAAAAATTAGATAAACTGAACGTTGGGTAGTCCTCGGAAATCGTTGTCTTGCGTGACGAAAATACAATTGTGAATGTTGGCAGTTGTATAAATAAGCGCGTCCATTGCCGATAATTGTTTTGGTGGAAAGTTTGTTGCTTCAAGAGCAATGGTGGTGTCTGTTGGCAGTATAAGGTTATATTCTTTGAAGTAGTTAATAATATGATTTATTTTTTTCGGTGGGAAATTAAGATTTTTGAGTTTTTTAATAATTTCAAAGAACGATAAGGTGGATAAGGCGAGTGGTATTTCTTGATCGAGGAAGGGTTTTTTGTTATTTGTCATAAAATGTTCTATCCACACACAACTATCAATAAGGTAATAATTAGCCACTTTTTCTTCGTTCCTCTTTTATTTCTTTGTTTATTTTATCCGCAAGTTCTGGGTTGTGTCCTAAGTAACCAGCAAGTGATGGTCGTTTTTTTGCTTTGAGAAGTAATTGTTGTATGACATCATCATAAGTTTCCGCATTAATTATTTTTTTGAGTTGTTTTAATTTTTCCATGGTTTGTTCTTGGAGTTGTATTGTAGTGACCATAGTCTTAAACTATAGTCTATAGTTTATATATCTTATGAAAGAGTAGTCTTTTTTCTTAATAACTGTTTCGGTGAAATTTCCGGAAATCTTACGACCCCATAAAGTTTATAACAATCAAGAAAAAGGTGTAAGTATGCGTAAAGTAGCCGTCGTCGTTGATAGAGAGAAGTGTTTCCCTAGTAAGTGTTCTCATGAATGTATTAAGTATGATCCGTTGAATCGTTCAGGTAAGGAGGGTTTTCATATTGGTCCTTCTGGTAAGGCTGAACTAGATGAGGCTTTAGCGCAGGAGTTTCATGCTATTTGTTCTAAGGTTTGTCCTTTCCAAGCTATTCATCTAGTAAAACTTCCAGAGCGTTTGAATGAGGAGCCGTTGCATCGTTATGGTCGTAATCAGTTTGAATTATTCCGTTTGCCTATTCCTAAGAAGGGTGTTATTGTGGGTATTTTAGGTCGTAATGGTATTGGTAAGTCTACTGCTTTTGAGATTTTATCGGGGAAGTTGCGTCCTAATTTGGGCAAGTTTGATCATCCTCCTTCTGATGCGGAGATTATTCAGTCGTTTGCTTCGTTGCCGTTGCGTGAATATTTTACGAATCTATTTGCGGGTAAGATTAAGGTTTCTTATAAGCCGCAGCGTGTTGATTTGCTTCCTAAGTTTTTTTCCGGTAAGGCGGGTGAGTTATTAGCCAAGGTTGATGAGAAAGGCCAGGCTAAGGAGTTGTTGCAGGAATTAGGAGCAAGTCATTTGTGGGATCGTGAGTTGACGAAGTTGTCCGGTGGTGAACTCCAAAAGGTTGCTATTGTTGCTGCTATGGTAAAGATTGCTGATTTCTATTTTTTTGATGAGCCTGCGTCGTTCTTGGATATTACCTCAAGGATGGCTGCTGCGCGTGTTATTCAGAAGTTGAAGGGCGTTTCGGTGCTTGTTGCTGAGCATGATCTTGCGACGTTGGATTATTTGTCTGATGAGTTGCAGATGGTGTATGGTGAGCCTTCTGCTTTTGGTGTTTTTTCTCAGTCCAAGGCGGTGAAGCGTGGTATTAATGAGTATTTGGATGGTTTTTTGCCAGATGAAAATGTTCGTTTCCGTAATTATGCTATTTCTTTTCAGAAGCCTGCGTTTCGTGGTTTGTCTCCTAAAGTGTTGTTTGCGTATCCTGAAATTAAGAAGCAGGTGGGTTCTTTTTCTTTGACTGTGCATCCGGGTGCTATTAATAAGGGTCAGGTGTTGGCAGTTATGGGTCCTAATGGTCTAGGCAAATCAACATTTTTGAATGTGCTTGCTGCTAAGGAAGGTCATGGGAATGATATTGTTGTTGCTCATAAGCCGCAGTATATTCAGTATGTTGATGGTGTTGTTGAGGATTATTTGCGTGCTAAAGCTGGTGATTTATTTGATACTGGCTGGTATAAGACAAATATTTTGGAGAAGCTGGGTTTGCAGCGGTTGTTGAAGAATGAGGTGAAGCATTTGTCGGGTGGTGAGTTACAAAAGATGTATATTGCTGGTTGTTTGTCTGAGTCTGCTGATGTTTTTGCTTTGGATGAGCCTTCGGCGTTTATTGATGTTGAGGATCGTTTGAAGGTTGCTGAGGTTATTAAGGAGTTTACGCAGAAGAAGGAAGTGTGTGCTATTGTTGTTGATCATGATGTGCAGTTCGTTGATTATTTGGGTGATGCAATGTTAGTGTTTGAGGGTGTTCCAGGTTCTGAGGGTCATGTTATTGGTCCTTGTTCTAAGGAAGAAGGTATGAATCGTGTGTTGAAGATGTTGGAGATTACGTATCGTTTGGATAAGGAGACGTTAAGGCCGCGTATTAATAAAATTGATTCTCAGTTGGATAAGGAACAGAAGTTGAAGGGTAAGTATTATTATAATTAAGGTAAAATTATTTACAGCCGCAACCTTGAATAGTTATTTTTGATGGATTAATGGTTGCTCTAACGCCGGTTGCGTCTTCTACTCGTTTGACAAGGCTGAGTGTTGCAGCTCCCCAGAATACTTGACTGCTGTCGGGGTAGGGGTCTCTTTTTGCAGAGCGGAATCGAGAAAGGACTTCTTTGTCTTGGAATAAAAAAGGTATTTGTGATGTTCTTAAAAGTTCAAGTAATGATTCTTCTTTGGTGGGGCATTGTAAAAAATCGTCGGGAAGACCGCAAACAAATGGTGACCAAAACCAGAATCCTTGGTAAATTCCATCTAACGAATCAGTATCTGCTTTCTTTTGGGTTTTTTTTCGCAGTTCAAAAAATTCTGTGTGGTCATAGATTTTTTCCCCTTGATCAGTTAAACCTTTAGTATATCTAATAAGTCGCATCACTGTATCAGTATGAAAGAGTGATTGTTCTTCTGCAATGTCTACATAAACTTGAGAGTTTGATTCTCTGCCAAAGGGTGCGGCAACGCCTTGAAGATGAACAGGATGATAAGGTATAAGAAATCCTCGAAAGGGTCGTAAAAGTCCTCCAGAAAAATAGGTTGCGTTAAATTCGTAGCCTTTATGGTTATTGCCCATATTACCGTTAGTAATAAGTGGCTATATAAAAATTATGGTGATAAAGTTGGTAAGTTCTTTGGCCGTAAATCTTTTAAATGGTTTTGAAAGTATGGTAAGTATGGGGAATATTTATGACATTACTCGTGCTGTTTGGTTTAATCAGGTGACGCGGTATAGTTATGGTCTTGTTGCAGGTAGTGCTGCTACGATTTTGTTGAGTGATGTGTCTCCTGCTGCTAAAGTTTTTGCTAGTTTGATGGGTAGTTTTGGTCTTTTGGGTGTTATGGCTACAAGAAGTGGTTGGGAAACTTTGGATAGATATTATGATATTAAAGAAGTAATTACGAGAGGTCATCTTGATCAGTTAGGTCAAGCATTTATGCCGTGTTCTCGTGGTGCAGTCCATATGTTAATTGACGATTACAAGAATGATCCTAAAATAAAGAAAAGTTTGGAAAGTTTACTAGTAAAAATATTTTAGTTTTTGTATGCAATGTTTAGAGAATTTGTTACAAACAGGTTATAGCAAGTCTATTGATTCTTCGGTGACGCGTGTTGAATCATAGCGTAGAACATAATTAGCTGTTAATTTAGGTGCTGTCATTCCTTGTGGAGAGAACTGTGTTATATGCCCATCGTAAAGTTGTGTGACAGATAAAACAGGCGGTAGAGTGCATAAGAGCACTTGTCTTCGTGATGTTTCCCTTAATGTCCCATTATCATAGACGATATGGCTTTCTGCGTTTTCTGATAAGTTTAATGGCCAGTGTGGGTTAACTAATCGTAGAATAGTTACGTTTTGAAGTTCATTTGCGGCAACTAATTTTTCAGCAATGAGTTCTTGAAGTGTTCCCGTAACAGTAATTCTTCGTTCTCGAAAGGTTACTGGTGGTGCTAAGATGATTACCAGTTTAATGTCCCGCCTGTTTGGTATTCTGTTACTCGTGTCTCAAAGAAGTTTTTTTCTTTGGAGAGGTCTACTGCTTCACTCATCCAGGGGAAAGGGTTTTGGCTTCCATATTGTAGGGGCATGTTGATGCGTTGTAGTCTTCTATCGGCAATGTATTGTATATATTTTCTGAAGTTTTCTGCGTTGATGCCGAAGATGCCTTTGGGGAAGCAGGTGGTTGCGAAGAGTATTTCTAGTTCTACTGCTTCTTTGATGAGTTTGAGTATGTGTTCTTCGAATTCTTTTGTCCAGAGTTCTGGTTGTTCTTGTTTGATGGTGTTAATGAGTTCTATCCCGAAGTTTAAGTGTTGGCTTTCGTCGCGCATGATATATTGTATTTGTTCTGCGCTTCCTACCATTTTGTGTTGTCGTTGGAAGCTGAACATGACGGCGAATGCGCTATAGAAGTAGATGCCTTCCATGATGATGGCGTAGACGATGAGGTTTTCTAGGAATTTTTGGTCGTTGATGAAGCTTCCTGTTTTGAAGTTCGGGTCGAGTATGCCATCAGTAAATGAGTCGCAGAAGGTTGCTTTTTTGTAGATAGTGTCTACTTCTCGGTACATGTTGAATATTTCTCCTCCTTCTAGTCCTAGGCTTTCTACGATATACTGGTAGGAGTGTGTGTGTACTGCTTCTTCGAATGCTTGTCGTAATAAGTAAAGTCTGCATTCTGGGCTAGTGATGTGTTTGTAGATGGCGAGTACAATATTATTGGCGACAATGGAGTCTGCGGTGGTGAAGAATCCTAGGACTGTTTTGAGTGCTAGTCGTTCATCGTCACTGAGGACGTCTTTGGATTTCCATTGTTCTATATCCTGCTGCATGTTTATTTCTGTGGGCATCCAGTGGTTGGCGTTGCCTGCTAAGTAGGCTTCCCATGCAAATTTGTGTTTCATGGGATGGAGTTGCACAACGTCTGCGTCTGCTCCGTTGATGATTCTTCTTTTGTTGACGTCGATGCGTTCTCGTGTTCGTGCTATAGCCATAGTTGATTAATCCCCGAATAATGGTTTTAAAAAGTTTTTTGTTGTTTTTATAGTTATTGGCAGCTTTCGCAAATTTGTGGTTCTTGGCTGCTTCCGGGTACGATGACTTCTAATGTTTCTTTGGCAGGTAGAGTTGTTGTTGCTGCTTCTCGTTTGTGGGTTACGCCGTAGTCTGCAGTATTAAGGGTTGATTTTTCTACTTGTGATATGGCGAGTGTTCGTAGATAATAGGTTGTTTTTAGTCCCATTTGCCATGCGTAGAGGTAAATATTGTTGATATCTTTTCCTGATATTCCTCGGTAGAAAATGTTGAAGCTTTGGCTTTGGTCTAACCATTTTCCTCGGTGTGCTGCTACTTTGATCATCCATACGGGGTCGATGTCGAATGTTTCTTTGTAGAGTTCTTTGATGTCTGCGGGTAGTTCTGTTATTTTGTTGAGGTTCCCGTCGGCGTATTTTAGTTTTCCTAGCATTTCGTAGTCCCATAATCCTCGTTTTCTTAATTCTTCTAATAAGTATTTGTTGACGACGGTGAAGTCTCCTGCTTGGTTGCTTTTGACGTAAATGTTTTTGTAGGCGGGTTCTATGGTAGGGTAGACGCCGATGATGTTGCTGATGGTTGCTGTGGGTGCGAGTGCTAGGCAGTTGCTGTTCCTCATGCCATAGTTTTTGATGTGTTCTCGTACGGGTGTCCAGTCAAGTTTTCCTTCTTTGGTGATAGGTATTTCCATGCCTCGTTCTTCTTCTAAGAGTTTGATGGTGTCTTGGGGTAGTATGCCGCGGTCCCATTTGCTTCCTTTGTAGGTTTCGTAGGTTCCTCGTTCTTTGGCGAGTTGTGAGCTTGCCATGATGGCGTAGTAGGCAATGATTTCCATGCTTTGGTCTGCGAATTCTACGCATTCTTGGCTGTCAAATTTTATGCCGAGCATGAAGAGTGCGTCTTGGAATCCCATGATGCCTAATCCTATGGGTCGGTGTCTGAAGTTGGATGTTTGTGCTTCTTTGGTGGGGTAGAAGTTGAGGTCGATGACGTTGTCGAGCATGCGTAATGCGGTGTTAACAGTTTTTTCTAGTAATACTTTGTCGAGTTTTCCGTTGCTGATGTGTCGTGGTAGGTTGATGCTTCCTAGGTTGCATACTGCTGTTTCTTCAAATGATGTGTTGAGTGTTATTTCTGTGCATAAATTGCTGGAGTGTACAACGCCGCAGTGGTCTTGTGGTGATCGTATGTTGCAGGGGTCTTTCCAGGTTATCCAGGGGTGTCCTGTTTCGAAGAGCATGGTGAGCATTTTTCTCCAGAGGTCTCGTGCTTTCATGGTTTTTGTGAGGAATATTTTTCCTTCGTGTGCTATTTTTTCGTAGTGTTTGTAGCGTTCTTCGAATGCTTTTCCGTAGAGATGGTGGAGGTCGGGTGTTTCTTCTGGTGAGAAGAGTGTCCATTCTCCGTCGTCTTGTACGCGTTTCATGAAGAGGTCGGGTATCCAGTTTGCGGTGTTCATGTCGGGTGTTCTTCGTCGTTCGTCGCCAGTGTTTTTTCTTAGTTCTAGAAATTCTTCTATGTCGTAGTGCCATGTTTCTAGGTAACCGCAGGTTGCTCCTCGTCTTCTTCCGCTTCTGTTGATGGCTGCTGTGGTGTCGTCTGCTACTTTCATGAACGGTATGATGCCGTTGCTTTGGATGTTGGTTGCTTTGACGACTGCTCCTGTTGCTCGTAGGTTTGTCCAGTCGTTGCCTATGCCTCCTGACCATTTTGCTAGTTGTGCGTTGTCGCCGATGCATTTGAAGATATGGTGGAGGTCGTCTGCGATGGTGGTGAGGAAGCAGCTGCTGAGTTGTGGTTTGTGTGTTCCTGCGTGGAAGAGTGTTGGTGTGCTGGGTGTGTAGCGTAGGCTTGATAGGGTGTTATAGAATTCTATTGCTTTTTCGTTTTTGTTTGCTTCGTTGATAGATAGTCCCATGGCTATGCGCATCCAGAATCCTTGGGGTGTTTCTAGTATTTGTTTGGTGTGTACGTTTTTGATGAAGTAGCGGTCGTAGAGTGTGTAAATGCCGAGGTAGGCAAAGTAGGCGTCTCGTTGAATGTTGATGGCTTCTGCTAGTTGTTCTAAGTCGAAGGTTCCTAGTTCTTTTGCCAGTAGTCCTTGGTCTACTCCTTTTTTGATGTTTTTGATGAATGTTGTTTTGTAGTCTTTTTCTAGTTCTTTGAAGTTGCATTCGTCGCCGATGATTTCTTTGTATATTTGTCCTAGGAGGAGTCGTGCTGCGACGTAGGAGTATTGTATGCCATGTTCTATCAGGCTTCGTACTGTCATGCTGAGTGCTTTGCTTATTTCTTTGGTGGGTATGTCGTCGTAGAGTGCTTCTTTGCAGTTTTGGAGTAATACTTCTACATCGATGAGGTGTTCGTAGCCGCTGATGGCGTAGAGGAGTGTTCTTCGTAGTTTTTTTTCATCGAATGCTTCTCGTTCTCCGTTTTTCTTGATGACGTTGAGTTTTCGTTGTTCTAGTTTTTTGAGGTCTTCTTGTTTTTTTTGTTCTCGTACTTCTGCTCGTTCTTTTCTGTAAATAATATAAGACTTTGCGATGTCAAAGTAGTGGTATTCCATTAATTTTTTTTCTACGATGTCTTGGACGTTTTCTACATTGGGTAAGAATGTTTCAAATCGGTAGCGTACTTCTGATACGATGCCGTAGACGATTTCGTTGAGTACTTCGTCGCTGATGTGTTGGCTATTTGCTGCGAATGCTTTGAGGATGGCGTTGCGTATTTTTTCTGCTTCAAAAGCTACGACGTCGCCGTTGCGTTTGATAATTTGTAGGTCTTTCATGCTAGCAGTGCGCCTCTTGAGAAATAATAGGAAACATAGTCAAGTGATTTTTCGTTGTAGTGATATAAAAACCTTCTTCAATTATAAACTATATGATATGATATACAAATTATTTTTCTTGTTTCAGACTATTTTTATGGGATGACATGTTTTTACTACTAAAAAAAGTAAATTCTTAGAGTAATGCTGCGAGAAGTAAGGGTAATGCTATGGTTGCGTCGCATTGGACGTCAACATAATTGCCTGTCGGCTCCATTTTTCCCCAGCTGATACCTTCTTTGAGAGGTGCTCCTGAGCTTCCGCCGTAGGCTGCTTGGTCAGTCGTTATTTGTATGCCGTAGTGTGCTTTGTTTGGTCCGAACTGCATGGCTTGTTGAATATAGTTTTTTGGCAATCCTCCACCGATGTAGACAACGCCTAATCGTTTTGCTGTCCATGCGATGTCGAGAATCTCGTTCAGGTCGTCAAATGCGTAGATTTTGAAGGGGTGGTTTTGCATATAACCCCATATTTGCAGTCCTAGTCCTGAGTCTGCTAGTCCTGGGCAGAAGACAGGTATGTTCTTGTCTGCGCAGGTTCTGAGGATAGTTCCTTTCGGGCAGTGTTTTCCGAATTGTCGTAAAAATTCTGTGATACTGATGTTTCCTTGTAGTTTTTTCATGGTTGCATGGGTAAAGTCTTCAAGTGCGGGGTATGCTTTGTTTTGCATGTAGCTGTTATAGACACGATCAAATCCTTGTTTGTTGAGTTCTTCGTCGTTTGCTTCTTCGTCGCCGATGAAGTGTTCGTAGCCTAAGCTTTCTACTAAGTCATGGGTAAGTGTTGCTCCTGTTAAGACGAGGACGTCAGTCATTTTGTGTTCTAGGATGTGAAGTATGATGTTTTTCATGCCTCCCGGTATGAGTGCTCCTGCTAATCCTAAGAATTTGGTGCATTGTTTGTCTGCTTGCATCTTTTTGTAGATAGTTGCTGCTTTGCCTAGTTTTCCTGCTTGCATGACGCCTAAATCATCGAATTGTTCAAGTAATGCTTTGACCGTAATGTTCTTTTTGAGGGCAATATGCTTAACAGGTTTCATGGAAATAATGCAAGCATAAAGGAATTATAAGGGTTTCTTTTAGGTTTTCTAGATCCATGGCTTAAAATGTTTACCATAGTAAGGTCCGTCTTGTCCACCGTAGTTTCCTTGTTGTAATAACCCCCCAGGCTTTTGTAAGCGGTAGGGTTCTGCAGGTAATGATTGTAAAATATCGAAGAGTGCTTTGCAAATAGGTTGTCCATGAGTAAGTATTTGTGGTTCTGTGTCAAGAACACGTACTTCTAATGTTGCTGTTGTCCCTATACAGAGTTCTGGTACAGGTTTCCATAAACCTGCTTCTCCTTCTGCTGTCCATCCAAATCCAGGGTCAAAAAATCCTGCGTAGTGTGCTCTGAAGTCTCCCATGCTAGGATCCATGATAGATAACGTTGAGCATAAGTGGGGTGGTACTGCGAATCGTTGGATAGTTGATAAGATATACATAAAATCGGGGTGCACAGTTAATTCTCCATCGGTTGCGAATACAGGTTCAAAATAATCATGGGGGTTAAGTTTTTCTGTGGGTGTTACTGCTTGGGTGAAGGGAATGGGTCGTGTTGCGTCAAGTCGTGTTCTAAATCCTACAATAGGTTTCCCGTCAATTCTTGGTAAGTCTTTTCTTCCTTCTTCTAAATCTAAATGCATGACAACGCCGTAGCTTCCCGTGCCAAGGTTATCTACAACAATTTCTTGTGGTTGGTAGGGCGTCCCGTCGCGGTGAAATAAAAGTGTTGGGTTTCCATAGCGCTGTGATAATAAAGCGTTTCTATCTAAGCTGGTTTCTCCTTGAAAGAATCGGAGTTGACTAAGAGTAATGCCTCGTTCAAGTTGGATGGGAAATGATTGTGTTCGTACTTCAAGCCATAAAGATCCTTGGTAGCCTGCTGGTATATGATCATAACGTGCTTGTCCTTCAGTTAAGAGGCGTGCAAGAATGTCTGTTCTTCCTGTGGTGCTTTTGGGGTTGGTGTAGCCACGGATGTTGGAAGGTAAATCAAAAGTGCCATCAATGCGTACTAAGTAGGCGCCATTAGGCTGAAAAACATTGGGTTTTGAAAGATCAATGCGTGTTCCGCGGGAAATTCTTTTTTCGACAGGTATTGTAGAGGTTGCTTTACCGACATGGTAAGCTTCTTCACTCAAGGGTAAATCAATGCTTGCGGGTTGTATCCAATTATCATCAATTTCTGAAAAACGTATGTGACCATCAGCAATAAGTTTCTCTATAGCTGTGTCAGGTAATACTCCGTCAGGTGCACGTGCCATGGTTAATTGATTTGAAGATGACTCCAAATTTCATCTGCTACTGTGTCTACAGTTTTTCTTTGATGATTATCATCTAAACAATCAATGAGTGTCCATCCTTCTGTGTCTGCTAGTCGGATATATTGTTGTCGTACTCTCTCCAAATAAGGAACATTACCTTCATGTATATCTGTTGCTCTTCTTCCTGCTAATGCTCGTGCTGTAGTTCTTCTGTCTACCATTGCTCGCTGGGCGTGTTCTGGTGGCAAGTCTAAATAAAATATAAAATCTGGTTTTGGAATGCCATTAACATCTCGTTCAAATCGTCTGAGCCAAGCAATTAATTCGTCTCCTTCTCCAGGAGAGAGTTTTGGTGCTTGATGCCCCCAATTTGAAAAGTCGTAGCGATCGGAGACTACAAAGTTTTGCGTATCGAGTGCTAATTGTAAATCAGGTAGTCGATGCCATCGGTCCATTAAATAAAGACTTGATGCGAAGTAAGTATGGCCCCTTCTGCCAATGCGTAATGCTTGCATGACATGTTCAGGGAGTCCTTCTGTTGCTAGTGCTTGGTCAAATAAAGAAAAATCTCCAAATTTTCCACCAAGATAAGCACGAACTTCTGCACCGTAAGGCCCTTCATAATTAGGAAAAGAAAATGTCCCTACTGTTTTTCCTTGAGTTCTCAATCGTTCTACTAAGCGTTGTGTTTGTGTTTGTTTTCCAGAACCATCTGATCCTTCAATGACAATGAGTTTTCCTCGTGTCATGCTCCTCGTCTCGCCGATCGTAGTTCTTGTACTGCTCTTCCATAATCAATTTCTATGGGTTTTCTGTCAACAAAAGTCATAGTTTCTTCTACTACAGGTAATAAGCGTCTCATTCCTGCATCAAGCATTTGGCATAGTCCTTTATAGACGATGTGCGCCCCTGGTTGTGTTCGTAATTCTTCTATGTGGAAAAGTTCCCGTAAATTTGCAGCTATATTCATAGGATGCATGGTAGCTAAGGGTAATGCAAAGGATGCGACGTAAGGGTTTACTGCTTCTGCTAATCGTGCCGACATATGTGCTGCCGTCCTATACACTTGTTCTAACCTTTCTCCTACTCCCGATGATTGTATAGGCTTAGAAAGGAAAAATCCATGTTGTGCAGAATAAGATACAGGATCTAGATTGGTGAGGATGCGGTGTCTTCTCAAATCGCGTATTTCCGCTATGGGTGCTAAGAAACCAATGTCTACATTATAGACTTCAAATGCTCTTCCTGGTCGGTGTCTTCTGTTGCCACGAGTAGATTTCTCATCAGGAGAAAATCCTGCATAGGCATTAAATAATTTTAATCGTTCAACAAAAGGCATTTGTTCTACAAATGCTCGTGCATCTTCAAAGGTAACAGGATTACGCTGTGCGATGATAGCAGTTATAATATCAGCAAGAGTATTATTTGTAGAAACCTGCACGCGAAAAGGTGTTTGAGAATCCTTTATTGCTACTAATCGTCTATCACCTCTTAGTTCTCGTTCGTGAAGACTAAAACGCGGCAGTTTATCATCTGCTGACCAAGTCATTCCTTCATAGTCTTGTGAGCTAAACGTGGATAATCCTTGGAAAAAAGATAACCTCCCCACTTGTCCTGTTAAGTAACGGTGGTTGACAAATGCTTCTCCTCTACTATTAAGTGGGTCAACATCATCTAATAATCCCATGTCTCCACATTCTCTTCTGAGAAGTTCTGCTATGGCTATGGATTCTCCCGTGGGTATGCTATTTCCTGCTACGAGCAAGTCTCGTACTCCTTGGGCGTTCATAAGTACAGCAAGTAAGGTGCGTGCAGCTAAGGGTAAGGTATGTCGAATATTGTCAATGTGCATTGCTTTGATAGTCTTATCATAAGCCTGTCGTAACTCGTCGTCAGTTGCTGGTTCCCATTCTCGTTCCGCTACAGTTTTTCGTACATCAGCAACAAAGGCTTCAAAAGGTAAAGTGATCCCAGTTAAGTGATATCGTAATCGTTTTCCTGCTCCTTCTTTTTCATTGCGTAAAGCAGAGTATTCATCATAAAGAGCATTCATGGTTTGGTCAAATTCTTCTTGAAGTCCTGCTTCCACAATTAAAGAATCCGTATGATAGTTATATTTTCCTTCTGCGTTTCTTCTTCCAAAATCCATGTAACGGCTGGACTTTTCTATGCCTGCTAATAGTCGATGATGTAAGATATTCATCGCTTGAAGCATAGATACTCCTTCAAATCCTACAGCCACAGGCACAACTTGTGCAACACTATCGTCTCCATATTCACCAAATACACGTTTGAAGTAATCTATGCCTAAACCGTCGAGGAGGTCAGGAATTTGCATGGACACTAACGCTGTTGTGAGGTCTGGATTTTTTGCAGCCATGATTTTTAATGTTGTTCTGATATCTCCCTCTAATCTGCTGTGTCGCGAGGATAAAGCACCAGTAAGAATACTAGGGTTTCTAAAAATCATGACAGGTGCATCAGTGTTAGACACTACTTTAGAAGCTAATGTTCTTTCTTCAGGAGTAAGGTGCGGAGCATGATAGTGTAATCTGGCTATAAGGTCTTCACGTGATAAGCCTCGTGTCTCAGTAATTAGTCTATTAATCGTAGTATTTGCAATCAATGGTAACCCCTCGTCATTTCGTTTTTGTTCAGTGCTATTTAAAGAATATGGAACTCTAAGCTATAGGTCACAACTTCATCGTTGTAACATTCAAAGCTTTTTTTATTTCTGGTGGAGTGACGAAATTTTGTTGTTTTAGGCTTGCCGCTACTAAATAGTAAAAGAATTTGTTAGGGTTGCTAAGTGTGCTGGTCAATTCTGGGTGTGCTTGTGTTGCCATGAAATAAGGATGGTTGGGTAGTTCTAGTAGTTGCATGATATCTTTTGTGGGTGTTGTTCCGCTGAATACTAGTCCTTTTTCTGTGAGTTGTTGTATATAGTCAGGGTTGACTTCGTAGCGGTGTCTGAATCGTAGTCGTGTTGTTGTTCCAAAGATGCTTGCTGCTTGTGTTCCTGGTTGTATAAGGATGTCGTGTCCTCCTAGGCGCATCGTTCCTCCTTTGTTGGAAACGCTTTTTTGTTCAGGGAGTAGGTCAATGACGGGGTGCGGTGTTTTCGGTTCTATTTCTGTGCTGTTCGCGTCGTGTAACCCGCAGACGTTGCGTGCGTATTCTATGACTGCTAGTTGTAAACCATAGCATATGCCAAGGTAGGGTAAATTGTTTTCTCTGCAGTGTTTAATAATGGCTATTTTTCCTTCTGCTCCTCGTTTTCCGAATCCTCCAGGTACGATGACACCGTCAACACGAGTAAGTGCTTCCGCTGCTGTTGTTTTTCCTTCTTCTATGTCTGTTGTTTCTAACCAAGTTACATTAATACGTGTGTTGTGGTGTGCTCCTGCGTGTCGTAGTGCTTCTACGACGCTGGCGTAGCTGTCTTCTAGTTCTGTGTATTTTCCGCAGATGGCTATGGTTGTTTCTCGTTCGGGGTTGTTCATATTTTTTACTAATTGTTCCCAGGGTGTTGTTGGTTGTACATCCCAGTTGAATTTTTTGTTGATGATGCTGAGTATGCCTTCTTGAGCAAAAATAATGGGTAGTTCGTAAACGTTCGTGACGTCTTTGCCGGTGATGACGGCGTCAATGTCAAAGTCACAGTAGAGTGCTATGCGTTCTTTTATTTTTTGTGTGAGCCATTCTTTGCATCTTCCGATGATGATATCGGGTTGTATGCCTCGTTGTCGTAGGAGTGTTAGGCTTTGTTGTGTGGGTTTGCTTTTCTGTTCTTTCGTTCCTGCAGGTATAGGTACGTAAGTGAGGTGTACGTAGAGGATGTTTTCTGGTCCTACTTCTTTTTTGAGTTGTCGTACTGCTTCTAGGTAGAGTTCGTTTTCCATGTCGCCTACGGTTCCGCCTATTTCTATGAGCATGACGTCGGGTTGTTCTTCTCTGGCGATGGTGAAGAAGTGGTCTTTGATGACGTTAGTGACGTTGGGTATGAGTCGTACGTCTCTTCCTAGGTAGTCTCCTCGTCGTTCTTTTTCTATGACTGTTTGGTATACTTTTCCCATGGTTAAATTCCATGTTTTCTTGGTGGTGCATCCTAGAAATCGTTCGTAGTGTCCAAAGTCCATGTCTACTTCTCCTCCGTCGTCGAGTACGAATACTTCTCCGTGCTCGGTGGGGTTCATGGTTCCAGGGTCGACGTTGAGGTAACCATCGCATTTTATGGGGAGTACTTTTTTTGTGGTGCTTAAGAGGTGTCCGATGCTTGCTGCTGCGATGCCTTTGCCTAGTCCTGAGAGAACTCCGCCCGTGACGATAATATATTTTATTGGGTGCACAGGTACTGTCAATTGTTTTCTTTTAAAAGGTTTTTGCTAGTCTAATGGATAGGTTCTACATTTCTTGTAGTGTGTCTATGCCAAGAAGGTAGAGTGCGTTCTCAAGGGTTATAATATATGCTTGTACGAGTTGTAGTCTGTAGGCTTCTTCTTCGCTGCCGATGACAGGGCAGTGGTGGTAAAATTCATTGAAGTGTTGTGCTAGTTGGTAGGCGTAGTGTGCTATGATTGCGGGTTCTGTTTCGTTTGCTGCTTGTTGTATCGCTTCGGGGAGTTGCGCCAGGTGTTTGATGAGTTGTTTTTCTTTGTCATGGATAATTGCTGGTTCTTGGTATTTTTTTTTGGTGCTTTTGTTGATGATGCTATGTGCTCGTGCGTAGCTGTAGAGGAGGTAGGGTCCTGTTTCTCCTTCAAATTTCATGGCTTCTTCTTTGTTGAAGATAATGCCTTTGTTTTGGTCTTGTTTGAGCATGGCGTATTTGAGGCATGCTATGGCTATGGTTAATGCTCTTTTTTCTAGTTCTTGTTCGGGTAGGTGAGGGTTTCTTTCCGTTATGGCTTTTTTTGCGAGTTCTAGTAATTCTTTTTTGAAGTTGGAATAGAGGATGTTGTCTCCTGTTCGTGAGCTCATTTTTCCCCAGGGGAATCGTATTTCGTTGACGGGTATGTAGTGGCATTTTTTTGCTTGGGGGAATCCCATGAGTTCTAGTGTTTTGAATAATTGGTAGAAGTGGAGTTCTTGTGCTTTTCCTACGATATGTATGGACTGGTCTACATCGTATGCTTGGAATTTTTGTTGTGCTAATGCTAAATCTTTTGCTGAGTAGAGTGCGGTGCCGTCTTTTCTGAGGAGTACCCATACGCCTAAGTTGTACTTTTCTAGGTTCATGATGATGGCATCTTCTGATTGTTCTGCGATGCCTTTTTCTAGTAATTGTTGGCTGATGTATTTTCCTGGTTGTTCTACTTGTGATTCGAAGAAGTAATAGTCGAACCGTGTGTTTAATTCTCTGTAGATTGTTTCGAAGGCATCTAATGATAGTTTTCTTGTGTTTTTCCAGAGGTCGATAAGCTTTTTATCTGTTCCTTCGTCGAGTTTTTTGTTGATGGCTGCTGCTTTTTCTTCTGCTTCGGGATTGTTTTCTAGTTTTTGTACTGCTTCAACATAAATATTTGCTATCCATTGCTCGTCTTTTTTGAGTGGTTCGTTGTTGTGGTAGGTTAAATAGCACCAGAGCCATTTTGCTACATGCATGCCCGTATCTCCTTGGTAGTTTGCGCGTAACACTTTTTTTCCTGCGTATTCGAGTATTCTTGCTAGGCTTTCTCCCATGCTTGTCCCTCTGACGTGTCCTATGTGGAATGCTTTATGGGTGTTTGCTTGGGAGTATTCTATCATCACGGTTTCTTTTCCTAGGTTTTGTTTGCCGTAGTCTTCTTTTTCTTTCAGGATAGTTTTGATGGTTGTTGTTGCTAGAAGTATTGGTTTGATGAAGAAGTTGATGTAGGGTCCTTTCGTGTCTATTTTTTCTAGAAAGTCTGCTTTGATTTTTTTGCTGAGTTCTTGTGCTAATAGTACAGGACTCTTTTTTTGTTGTTGTGCCAGGTCAAAGCAGGGGTAGGCATAATCGCCAAGTTTGTCATCGGGTGGTACTTCTAGTGTTGCTGGTTGTTTTGTTTCTTTGGTTATGAGCTTGCTAATTTCTTCTTGAAAGTCCATAGATTTTGTACTTATTTAATGAGTTTTAAGTGTTTCTGTAGGCAACAGTTGTTACAAGTGGTAGTATAGTATGCCAGAAAGGTTGTTTTCGATCAGAAACTCGAATAAGATAGGGGGAAGTAAAAGCGCATTTTCTGTTCCAAGGATAAATAGGCATTACGGAAAGTATACCTACCTCTGCTGCTCGTTGTGCGTGGTGTTCTCCATCATCAACGAGTGCTCGTGCTTGTAGTGTCTGTAGTAGAGGTGTTTTATCTCGTAAATATTCTAGTCCTGTTCCTTGTGCAAAATGTATTTCTTGTACATGACCATTAAGGTTCCGTCGTACCCATGTTTCTGTATGGCCTCGTAAGCTTATTTGTCGTGCAGTTCCTATATGGACACTAAAATGTTGTGCTAATTCGGCAATTGCTGAAACCACTCCAGGTAATGGTTGTAGTTCATTATTTCTTTCTTCTAGGAATTGAAAATATCGAGCTCTTCGAATTGCATGATCCGTTGCAATAAAAACATGATGTACTAAATCATCAATAGTTCCTGTGGGTACAAATCCTTTTACTTGACACCACTCCATAAAGGGAATTGATGACATAACAGTACAATCATCAAAATCAATGACAATGGTTGGTCTTGGCATAAAAGAAAAGTGAAAATGAGTGTTTTTAAGATTTATGATAAAAAAATAAAAGAAAGAAGCAGTTATTTGCTTCCATTTACAGGCGTGCCTGTTTTCCAGACATGATTGAACATTTCTTCCATGGCTGTTGCGAAGTAGGGTGTGTTGACCCATACGCCGACATCGTAAGTTGGATGGACATCTTCGTCGTCAAGTACCATGAACATCAGTTCTTTGCCGTCAACGATGACGAATCGTGCGTTGATGCCTTTGACGTTGCGTATTTCTGCTAGTTTTGCCATTTCTGGATTAGTGTCAAGCGATTCTTTCGTCACGGGTGCGGCTATGCGTATCTTAACACCTTTTTTTCGTAAGCGTTCCAGTTCTGCTTTTAAGGCATCAGTTTTTCTTAAGATACCTTTGTTCGTGGTCATGATGCTGACGCTTTTGTTGGCACCTTTGATCATGGTTTCTAGGTGTGTATAGAGGTTGTGTCGTCCTCGAATGGCTCCGCTTAAGTCTGCGGGTTCGACAAATTCTATGCCTGTGCTGTGTAAAGTGTTTAATTCGTTGAGAACGTCTGTTCCTCGTAGTTCATCGAGTCTTTTTATTCTGACAGCTGATTGTTTTGCCACGTATTTCTTTACACGTTCGACGACTTCTTTGGGTTCTACTGCCAAGTATTTTATAGGTTTGCCGAGTTTCATAACAACAAATCCTTTTTTTTCTAGGCTTTCGAGAACATCGTAGGCTCGTGATCGTGGTACGTTGCCGATGTCGCTTAATTCTCCAGCAGTGGATACGCCTCTGCTTAACAGTGCTGTCCAGATTCTTACCTCGTATAGGTTTAGTCCGAAATATTGACGCAGTTTGTTTAAAAATTCTTCTTTGACAATCATGTAAACCCCTCCTAGGGTCTCACCCCTCTTTTTTATGGAAAGCTGCTGTAAATTTGTACTACAGCCCTCTTTTACTATTATTGAATGTCTACTATCATTGGTTACTCCTATATAAAGATTTTTATTGTGGAGTGGTAGTTATTGTGGTTTTTTTGTTCTTCCTCGTTGGAGACTAAAAATTTTTATGGCTTCGTCAATCGTGCTGATGTCATTGATGCTTCTATCAAAGCGTACGCGTATAATACGAGGAAAACGTAATGCGTAGCCACTTTCGTAGGTTGGGCTTCGCTGTATTTCTTCAAATGCTACTTCTATGACGAGCGTTGGTTTTACTGCTACGCTGGTTCCT
This sequence comes from Candidatus Nanoarchaeia archaeon, assembly GCA_035290025.1. Lineage (GTDB taxonomy): Archaea > Nanobdellota > Nanobdellia > SCGC-AAA011-G17 > DATDVL01 > DATDVL01. The sequence goes on along the minus strand of DATDVL010000009.1, from coordinate 14,260 downwards.
TCTTCTGAGATGATGTGGGGCTTGAGTTCTTCGGTGAGTTGTTCAAAGGTTATGCCTTCTTCTTTTTTTTCTTTGAGTCCTGTGCTTACTTTTCCTAGTTCTACCAAGTTATCGCTTTCATCTCTGCAGGCTACAGTGAAGCTTGATAACCATCGTGATCGCTTTCCTTCTCCCCAGTCTGCTCGCGTGATGACTAAATCAAGGGTTTCAAGTACAGGTTTGAGTTTTGCCATGTAGCCGATGTATCTTCCTGGCTTGTATTTTGATGATAATGATTTGAACATGATGCCTTCGTGTCCTGCTTGAAGTGCTGCTTGGTAGAATTGTTCTGCTTTTTTCTTGTCTTCAGTAATGAGTTGTTGTGCTAGTCGTAAGTGTTCTTTTTTTTCTTGGGTGACCTTTTCAAGTAGTTTTCTTCGTTCTTGGAATGGTTCTTCTAAGAAACTTTTGTTGTTATAATAAAGGATGTCAAAGACGTTGATTTCTATCGGAAAGTCTTTTGCTACGGCGCGAATGTCATACTTTCTTTTGATGCGTTGGCTGATGCTTTGGAAGGGTTGGTATTTTTTTGTTTTCGGGTCGTAACCGACAACTTCGGAGTCAATGATGTAGCTTTCTGCGTTAATGCATTCTTGCAGTGCTTCTACGACATCAGGGAACTGGTTAGTGACTTCTTCCATGCGTCGCGTGTAAAGACTTATCTTTTTTCCTTCTTTGTGGCATAATACTCTAAAACCGTCGTATTTGTATTCTAGTGCTGCTGGTTTGCCGACACGTTCAAATCCTTCGTTGATGTCTTTAACGAGGATGGCGAGCATGACATGGAGTGGTCTTCCTGGTACGAGATGCACTTCTCGTAGTTTTTGTTGTGCTGCGAGGCTTGCTATTTCTCCGTAGTCTACTAAGAGGTCGTTTGCTTGTTCTATCTCTTCGGAAGTCAAGCCGTAGGCTTCTGCTATGGCATCGCGTATGATGCCGTCTGCTACGCCGAGTCGTAGGTTTTCTAGGATCGTTCCGGTGATGAATCGTGCTTCTTCGGGTGTTGCATTGCTGAAGAGTTCGCTGACGAGTTGTATTTTTTTCTTGACGGTTCCTTCTCCTTCTAGTCGTGATAATTGTCTGATGTTGTAGTAGACTTTTTCTACGTCTAGTTTTTTGTGGAAGAGTGTTTGTTGGCTTTTTTTCTTGGCGAGTTGTTCTGCTACTTTTCCTAGGTCTCCTAGTTTGCTGAAGTGTTTGTTGATGGTTTCGGGTGTTGTCCCGTAAACGCTTGCTAATGCTTTGATCATGAGTTGGTCGGAAAATCCTATTTTTTCTTCACTCCATCCAGGGTAGACGCGTCCTTGTGCTAAATAAACAACAGACTTAAGGAGTGTGGGTGTCGTGTTTTTGAAGAGTTGTGCGAGGATGGTTGTTTTAGCTAATCGTTTAGTTGTTTTTTCTAAGGCGTGATAAGTTGCAAGGAGTAGTGCATAGTCCATAAACTTTTGATGGTTTTATAGTTTATAATAGTTGTTTATGACAATCTTTATATAAACAGTTTCTCATCATTTTTATTATGAAAGTATTGGATGTTTTGCAAAATACGGGTCAGTGTCAAGATTTTCGTGATAAGTTTGTTTCAAAGGCCGTGGCATACGATGTTGTCCAGGCTGCGTTGTGGGCTTCTTTTCCTCATGGCGTGATGAATTTAGAGTTTGTTGTTGTTCGTGATAAGGAGAAGATTGCTTTGATTGCTGAGCAGTGTCCTCGTCAATCGTGGTTGGCTAAGGTTCCTTGTGTTCTAGTAATTATTAATGATAGTAAAAAGTCTGAAACGTTGTATGGTGATCGTGGGAAATTGTATGCTACCCAGTCGTTGGGTGCTGCTATGCAGGCGATGATGATGTCTTTGCAGGATTCTGGTTTGGCAGGTTATTGGGTTCGTTCTTTTAATGAGAATGCAGTTGCTCGTATCATAAAGAAGGAAAAAGTTGTCGAAGCGTTACTTGTTATTGGCTATCCGAAGAAGAAAGTTTCTCATGAAGAGCCTAATATCCAGCCGGAAAAAGTTATGCATTTTGACGTTTATGGTAATAAAGAAGTGAAAGAGTAAGTTTTAATTTTATGATGCGCCAGTAACACCTAATATTGTTCTTAATTGTCCTGTAATGCTTCTTGGTGCTCGTGATACCGTTTCAGTGAAAGTAAGAGTAAAGTCTGCTCGAGTATAAATACCGCTTCCAGGCTCCAGGTTATCTATTTGTAAATCAGGAATAATACATGTGGCATATCTTCCAGGAGGCCAAGTGGGTAGGTTACCGCTTCCACTTCTCACAGTACAAGTAGTTGTTTTTCCTTCAAGGTGGAGTTGGGTATTTTCTACTTCTGTTTGTCCTGCATTGTAAAGAGAGAATGTTCCTGTACCATCAGTTGCAATGACATATTCATAACAGGTATAATCCCCATCAGAGAAAGCACAGATGGGCTGTACAGGTTCTGGTGGTTGTTCAGGTTGTATACAAAATAATAGATCAGGTGTTCTGTCTCGTCGTCCTGCTTTCGGTACGCCGCAGTTATTGTCTTGTAATTGTGTGGTTAGTCGTTCGTATTGTTGGTCTAATGCTCGTAGTCGTGCACTGTTTTCATCATAGGTAAATTCTAGTTTTCTGCAATTGTTGAGTACGGTTTTGCATGCTTTTTCTAGTTTTTTGAATTGGTTCATTGCTTGTTGTGCTTGTTGTTTTTGTGTTCGTGTCGTTGCTGCTTGGAGTGCTGTTTGTGCTGCTGTTCTTTGTGCTTCTAGGTTTGCAGCCGAACAATCTCCTCCGTTGAGTCGTCCTACATATTTTGCTGCTGTTCCTTCAGGATTTTGAAGGTCATATAATTTTATGAGTGCTGTTTGTTTTACTTCTACTGCAGTAAGTTGTTTCACAAAGTTGCTGCATATGCGATCGTGAGATGTCATTTTAACGGCGCTGCCGGTAATGTCGAGAGTTTCGTTGAGTGGTGGTACGCCGACAAGGACGAGTACTAAGAATATTCCTGCATAGTAATAATTAGGTATAACATAACCTCTTTTCTCTATCACCATGGTAAAAAGGGGGTTAAAAGAACTTTATAAATTTATCCTAAGGAGCAAATGACTAATGCTAAGTTGTACTTAGTGCTGCTGTCTTTAATCATCCAGTAATCAGGGCTGTAAGGGGATGTAGTGCTTCCTGTTTCTGAGTAAGTTGTTGTCCTGAAGTCATCGGTGATGGCGAGATAGGTTGGCTGGTTTGCTTGTTTCCAAGATACTAAATCTGTTCCTGTTGCGTCGCCGTTAACGCCTGTTTTTGGGCTTGCGCCTGATGATGTTCCGAAGGTTTGCCATCGGTTTTTGGTGGTGGTGCTTTCTGTGTCATCTTCTCCGCCTGCTGTTCCTATTTGCGTATAAGTAAATGCTTTGATAGAGTCTACGTTTCCGGAGATGAGTCGTTTTGCGATGACAATACATGCACCGTCTTTGCATCCTGAAGGTACAGTTATTTTTGTGTAGCTGCCGACGAGTTTCCCATCAGTTCCTTGTTGTCCTGCTGCTGTTCCGCTTTGGTAAATGGTAGGTTCGTTGCAGCCGAAGATGGATGGCTTGTCTTCTAGTTCGTCCCAGCTGGTAGTGTCTTCTTCGAGTGTAGTAATTCTAGTATCATAATCAACAAGTGTATCATCAAGTCCTTCTACTTCGTCACTGGTATGTCCTACTATTGCTGGTTGTCCTCCACCGTAGGCTTGGGTAAATATTATGGTTCCAAAAAGTATGAAGAGAAATGTGAATACGTAAAGATGCTTTTTTTTGAAATGGAAACTGAATTGTATTGTGTATCACTCCTTTTGTTTTTTCTGGCGGTTCGCTTCTTTATATACATTATGTTTTGGGAATAAAAAAGAAAAAAATTAGCTGGTGTTTTTAGCACCAGCTGGGTAAAGGGCTAGAAAATATTCGGGGGGTTCTTTGCCCTTTAGTAGGATCTGGTGCTTGATCGCACCGTGTTGTTGGCACCGACCATATCGATGCCGAGTTCCTCACTTACTTGTACTGCTCGTGCTGAGACTTTTTTATGGTCTACTTTGCCGAGGATGTACGGTGAGTTGACGCCAGTAATTATGGTCATGACGCGTAGTTTGCCAGTCATGTGTTCGTCGATTCTGGCTCCCCAGATGACGTTGGCATCACCATCAAGGCTTTCCGTGATGATCTCTCCTGCTTTGCTGACTTCGTCGAGTGTTAGGTCGGGTCCGCCAGTGATGTGGATGAGTGCTCCAGTTGCTCCTTCGTAGCTTACGTCAAGGAGAGGGTTGGTGAGTGCTCTTCGTGTTGCTTCTTCAACGCGTTGTTCGCTGTCTGATTCACCGATACCTATGACAGATACATCGCCGTTGCTCATGATGGCTCTGACGTCTGCGTAGTCTAGGTTGACTAATGACGGTACAGCTATGGTTTCTACGATGCCTTTAATCATCGTGCTGATAAGCTCGTTGGCTACAGCGAATGCTTGATGTATAGGTAAGTTTCCTGCTATGCTGACGAGTCGGTTGTTGTCAATGACGATGACCGTGTCTGATACTTCTCGTAGTTGTTGTAATCCGAATTCTGCTTTGTCGCATCGTGCTCGTTCAATGTCGAATGGCATGGTTACTGTTCCGATGACGATGGCGCCTACTTCTTTTGCTATTTGCGCAACAACGGGTGCAGATCCTGTACCCGTACCACCTCCCATCCCAGCACAGACAAATACCATATCGCTATCTTTAAGCATGCTTTTGAGGTCGTGCAAGTTTTCTTTTGCTGCTTGCATTCCTTTTTCTGGGAATCCTCCTGCTCCGAGTCCTCGTGTGAGTTCTCGTCCTATCAAGAGTTTTTGATCAGCACTTGTTATGTCCAAGTGTTGTTTATCAGTATTCATGGCAAGGATTTCTGCTCCTTGTATTCCTTTCTTATGAAGCCAGCTGACCATGTTCGATCCTGCTCCGCCGCAACCAATAACTTTGATATTGGCTGTTCCTATTTTCATATCTTCTATACTGTTTTGTGCCTGTTGTAAGGCGCTATTCACCAAGCTGTTCATGTTCTTTTTCCCCCTGAGGTTTTGTTTTGTGGATGATATATCCGTTTGATTTTTGTATATACTGTACCACCATAATCTTTATATGATAGTAGCGTATCCTACTGCTTAAGAAAAGTTGTTTAAAAGTTTACGGATTAATGATGTAAGCTTTAAGAGAAAACAAACTATTTCGACTCGAACGCCAATTCGGGATATACCAAATATTTATTGATTTGCCAAAACGTTTGATTTTAACGCCAATTAAAATCAAGCCATTCTAATATATTTTATCTAACTGAACTTGTTTATAAATACTCGTGAACAGGGAAATATATATTCTACGCAATAAATAAGTGATAAAACACCCTTAGCAGCCTTCCAAGAGCATTCCTTGAGGACTTAAAAAATAAAATGTACTTTTTGTTACTCAAAGAATAGGTAACATTTTGTCATTACGAAAAATTGTATTGTTCTTAAGCAATAACATTTTTATACAGCGTTCATTTCATGAAGGCATGGTTGATGTTTTGCAGGTTGAGGAAGTTGAAATTATTACAAAAAAGGGTGAGCAGTTCAAAGGTATTCTCTTACCTTCTCCTGATCCAAAGATAATAACGATTAAGTTGAAGTCGGGTTACAATATTAATATTGATAAGAAGTATGCTACCAATATTAAGAAGTTAGGCAAAATAACGATTCCTCGTCAGAAGCGTGAGTTCACCCAGGATCCTTCGTTGCCAAAGATTGCTATTCTTCATACGGGGGGTACGGTTGCTGCTGAGGTTGATTATGCTACGGGCGCAGTTACGACGCGTTTTACTCCTGATGAATTGATTGGTAAGTTTCCTGAATTGTCTTCATTAGTCAATATTGATTCTCGTTTGATGAGTAATATGTGGTCAGGTGATATGCGTTTTGCTCATTATAACAAGATGGCAAAAGAGATTGAGTTAGAAATTAAGAAGGGTGTTGAGGGTATTATTATCACGCATGGTACGGATACAATGCATTATACTGCTGCTGCGTTGTCGTTTATGTTGCAAGATTTACCTATCCCTATTATTTTGGTGGGTTCTCAGCGTTCTTCTGATCGTGGTTCTACTGATGCTTTTTTGAATTTGGTGTCTGCTGCGTTGTTTATTGTTAAGACTGATTTTGCAGGTGTTGCTTTGTGTATGCATGAGAATGCGAATGATGACGATTGTATTATTCTTCCCAGTCTAAAATCAAAGAAGTTGCATGCGTCTCGTCGTGATGCTTTTAAGGCGGTGAATGCTAAGCCTATTGCTCGTGTGAATTATGCTGAAAATTTGGTGCAAATGTTGGTGCAGGATCATAAGCGTCGTGATAGGAATGCTCAATTAAAACTGTTAATGATGGATCCGCTGATAAAAGTAGGTATTGTTCGTGCGCATCCTAATCTGTTTGCTGTTGAGCTTGCTGCGTATAAGTCTTTTGATGGTTTAATTATTGAGGGTACGGGTCTTGGTCATATGTCTGTTTCTAAGATTGATGATGTTACTGTTGAGAACGAGAAGATATTATTAGAAGTTACAAAGTTAGCGAAGAAAATGCCTGTGGTGATGACGTCACAGACAGTGTTTGGTCGTGTGAATATGAATATCTATTCATATGGTCGTAAGTTGCAGGCTGCGGGTGTTATAGGTAATTATAATGATATGACGACGGAGACTGCTTTTATTAAGCTAGCATTTTTGTTGTCGCAAAAGAAGTCGTTGGAAGAAATTAGGGTTTTGATGGGTGAGAATATGCATGGTGAGTTGTCAAAGAGGATTCTTCCATGAATAATATTGGTTTTAAGGCAGGTGTTGAGATTCATCAACAGGTTGATGGTCATAAATTGTTTTGTTCTTGTCCTTGTTTAGTAAATGATGACAACATCCCTGATGTTTTTGTGAATCGTAAGTTGCGTGTTGTTTCTGGTGAGACAGGTCGGGTTGATCAAGCTGCTGCTTTTGAGATGCAGCGTGATAGGAAGTTTGTGTATCAGGCGTGTTCTTCTTCTAGTTGTTTGGTAGAATTGGATGAGGAGCCTCCGCATGCGGTGAATAAACATGCTTTAGAGGCTGCGTTGCAGGTATGTTTGTTGTTGAAATGTAAAATCGTTCGTCATGTGCAGTTTATGCGTAAGACAGTAGTTGATGGTTCTAACGTTTCGGGTTTTCAGCGTACTGCTTTGGTGGGGTATGATGGTGTGTTACAGACATCTAAGGGTTTGGTGAAAATTGATTCTGTTTGTCTGGAAGAAGAGTCTGCTAAGAAGGTTGAGGATCGTGGTCATGAAGTTATTTATCGTTTGGACCGTTTGGGTGTTCCATTAATTGAGGTTGCTACGGATGCTTCGTTGCAGGATGGTGTGCATGTGCAGGAAGTTGCTGGTTTGATTGGTATGATTCTACGTTCTACAGATAAGATGCGTCGTGGTTTGGGTACGATTCGTCAGGATATTAATGTGAGTATTCATGGTCATCCTCGTGTTGAGTTGAAGGGTTTTCAGGATTTGCGTTCTATTCCTAAGACAGTGGAAGTTGAGGTGAAACGTCAGCAAGAGAGTGTTAAGGCGGGTCATATTGCGGGTGAGGTTCGCAAGGTTAATCCTGATTTTTCTTCTACATTTTTGCGTCCTATGCCGGGTGCTGATCGTATGTATCCAGAAACGGACATTCCTTTGGTGCATCTTTCTGATGAGTTATTGAAGAGTATAGTTGTTCCGGAGCTATTGACAGAGAAGGCTTTGAAGTTGGAGAAGAAGTTTAAGTTGTCTCCTGAGTTGGCTCGTGAAGTCTTAGATATTCCTGAATTCGAAAAAATGACTTTAACATTTAATAATATACATCCTTCAATAATAGTTAGGACGTTAGCAGAACTGCCAAAAGAATTGAACACTCGTTTCGGCATTGAGCCAACGACTCTAAAAACAAGTGATTTCGAAACTATTTTTAAAGCATTAAATGAGAAAAAGATTGTACAAAGTGCAGTAATAGACATAGCCTATAAGTTAGCAAAAAAAGAAGATTTCAACTTTTTAGATTACGAAGTCATGAGTGATGAAGATTTAGAAAGAGTAGTCAAAGAAATTGTTGCTCAGCATAAGGGTGCTCCTTTTGGTGCGTTGATGGGTGAAGTGATGCGTACCTTGAAGGGTAAGGGTGATGGTAAGAAAGTTGCTGATTTAGTGAAAAAGTTTAGTTAGGTTTTGCCGTTTTCCATAATAGTTCGAAGTGTTCTTGGTAGGTTGTTGCTATTTCTTTATTGGTAATCATGATAAGTATGGGTTCTTCTTTTGCTAAGTGAATGCTTATTTTGTCACCGCAGATGCAGGTGGTTGCTTTATTATCAGTTGCGAGAAAGCGTGTTTGGATGTTGAGTTTTTTGAACGTTGCACTGTGGTGTGATGTTGGTGAGAGTATAGCGCGTATGTTTACTTCTCTCATTTGTTTTTGGACGATTGTAGGTAAGCCGTAGAGGAGGTCAAAGAGTTTTCCTGTTGCTCCAAAGCAGGATACATGTTTTTCTTTGATGATATATTGGAGGAATGATCGTATGCCCTTTTTCCCTTCGTAAACAGTTACTTGGAAGTCTGTTGGCTCTATTTTTTGCAGAGTGTGGAGTTGGGGTATGAGTTCTTTGAGGTAGGCTTCTTGTTCTTTAATGTTGTTCAAGAGGTTTTCTGGTGGGGTTACTTCAAAATATTTTTTTTCTTTTTTGTGGGTAGAAGTGACGAGTCCTTTGTGGATGAGATTATTAAGGACAGTATAAACGAGTGATCGGTCAATGTGTGTTCTCTTTGCTGCACTGTTGGCATTGTGCATACCTTCTTTGAGGAGTAATAGGTATACTTTTGCTTCGTTGCCCGTCATTCCTGCTCGTTGGAGGTGTTGTTCGGTGATGTGCATGATGGTGTGCAGAAGAAATGCTTTATAAGTGTTGTTACTTTTAATAACAACATACTATAATAAGGAGTGGTAAAGAGTTCTGAATTCCACATTAAATGAAGAATATGGACAAACCAGAAAACATGTTAGATTGGATTGGTGCCGAGCAGACAGCAGAAGGATTATTTCCGACGTATCGTGCTAAAAAGGGTGCTGATATAATAGAAGATTCTGCAAGCAGGATTGATAATATCTGGTTGCATACAATAATTTTGGAGATTCTAGTAAGGTTATTCCCTCAGGATAATAAAATGAAAATTATGTTTGCTCGTGGTTTGGAATGGGTTATTCATGACAGTGTTGATGAAGAAGGAAGGAAAGTGTGGCGTTGGTTAAAGGATGCAAAAGAAAGGATGTGGCATTATCCTGCTGATGCTGATGATACTGCTCGTGGGAGAATGGCAATAGAGTTAGCAATGCAGCAAGGTGTAGTTATTCCTCAGGATTTTGAAGAGTTTGATTTTAAAGGTTTTATTGAGAATGGTATGACTTCAGAAGGTGGGCGTTTAACTTTTGGCGGTTTAAAACCCGATGATACGATTTGTCCTGTTGTTAATGCAAGTTTGTTACGTTCCTATGGGGTGCATCTTCGGCGGCATGGTGAAAACAAGAAAAAAGATATTACATATCAACGAATAAAGGCTTATTTAGAAAAAGTGGTTCGTGATCCCTGTTTTGATGGTGAAGACTTTAGTCAGTGTTCTAAATTTTATTTGTCACCACGTTTTTTTTGTTATGCATTAACCTTATTAAACAATGATTTTGATGAAAACACGTTAGAGCATATACAAAGAAGGCTTGAACGATTTCAGGGAGTTTATGATAATGCTTTTGAGGCTGCTGTTGCTACTGCAGGTCTTATTCGTTTGAGGGGTGATAAGAAGACTATTCGTGCAGGTATTCGTCAGATTCTAGATTTGAAGAGGAGTGATGACACCTGGGATGCTGCTCCTATTTATCAGCATCAACGTTCCAGTAGTGTTTTTGGTTCCTCGTTGGGTACGACAATGTTTTGTTTGGATGTTTTGGAAAAGTATAGGCAGCCTTCGTAAAGAGAGAAGTTCTATGAAGAAACCGCCGAAACGAGGGAAGTTACGAAAGAAGTGTCCGTTCTGTCATTGGTAGTGGAGAAAATGTTTATATAGCCTTAGAGAAAGGTGTTATTTATGTTAAAGTCTCATGATGCTGGTGCGTTGCGTAAGGAGCATGTTGGTAGTGAAGTAACGTTGTGTGGTTGGGTTGATACGTTGCGTGTTCAGGGTAAGGTTGGTTTTTTGTTATTGCGTGATCGTGCAGGTATTGTGCAGTGTTTTTTGAATCCTTTGTTGGTCAAGCAATTGAGTGGTCTTTCGAACGAGTCTGTGGTTTTAGTGAAAGGTAAGGTGAATGCTCGTCCTACGAATCAGGTTCGTAAGGAAATGTTGACAGGTGATGTTGAAGTTGAAACTGCGCAAGTAGAGGTTCTTTCTGCTGCTGAAACGCCGTTGCCTATTGAACTACAAGAAGAAACAACGACACAGTTGGATAAGCGTTTGGATTATCGTTTCTTGGATGTTCGTCGTCAGAAAATTGCTGCTATTTTTATTATTCGTTCCAAGATTTATGAATTGACAGTAAAGTTTTTTTCTAAAGAAGGCTTTATCGCTATTCAGTCTCCTAAGTTGACTGCTTCTGGTGTTGAATCGGGTGCTGAAGAATTCAAGATTCCTTATTTTGGTAAGGTCGCTTCGCTTGCGCAGTCTCCGCAGGTCTATAAGCAAATGTTTGTTATTTCTGGTTTGGAGAAAGTTTTTGAAATAGGCCCTATTTTTCGTGCTGAAAAGTCTCATACGACGCGTCACTTGACAGAATTTATTGGTATTGATTTCGAGATGGGTTTTATTAATGATGAGCATGATGTTATGGATGTTATTGAGAAGTATTTCCAGTTTTTGTTAACGGAGTTAATGTTGCAGTGTTCTGCTGAGTTGCAACATTTGGGTGTTTGTTTGTCTATTCCTAAGAAGATTCCTCGTATTGATATTAAGGAGATTCGTCCTTGGTTGAAGGCTAAGGATAAGATCATTCCTGAGCATGAGGATTTGGATGCTGAGGGTGAGAAAATGTTGGGTGAGATTGTTAAGGAAAAGTTTGGTGAGGATTTTGTTTTTGTTCTTGGGTATCCTTGGGAGAAGCGTCCTTTTTATCATATGCGTCCTGCTGATAATCCTAAGGTTACGAAGTCTTTTGATTTGGTTTTTAATGGTGTTGAGATTGCTACTGGCGCTCAGCGTGAGCATCGTTTGGATGTTTTGGAAGCGCAGGCAAAAGAAAAGGGTATTGATCTTTCTAAGATGAAATTTTATCGTGATATTCTACGTTTTGGAGCACCACCTCATGGGGGCGTAGGTCTTGGTCTTGATCGTATTACTGCTCGTTTGTTAGGTTTGGAGAATATTCGTGAGGCTATTTTATTACCTCGTGATCCCGAAAGGCTTACGCCATAGTAGGAAAGTTTACGAAAATCTTTAACTTTTCCGGAGAAAGTAAGGACACACGACAAACACCCTGATAGTCATTATAAAGAGAAACTTTTTCTTAGGGATATGTATGGACAAAAAGTGAAAGAAAGAGAAGTTGATGCTTATATTGAAATGTATCAAAAAGGAATACCTGCTCGAGCAATAGCTAGAAAGTTCAAACGGGATACTTCAACGATTCTTGATCATTTAAGGAGACGAAAAGTTTTGATTCGTACGGTAAAAGAAGCGATGAAAATAGGTATGGCTAAAGATTATATCAAGCATAATACACACAAAATTCCTGCTTCAAGTAAAAATTTAACCTTAGAAAAGGCCTATGTCTTAGGAGTTTCATGCGGTGATGGATGGCTTTGGTATAAACCAGGAGAATGTTATCAAATAGGATTAGGAGTTATAGATGAAGAATTTCGAGATTATTTTAGAGATTGTTTATTTAAAGTTTATAATGTTCGCGCTTCAAAAGAGTTAGCTAAAGAAAATAATGAAAAGTGCAATGTACAATATGTGACTAGATTATGTTCAAAAGCTGCATGTGACGATCTAAAGAGTATTGGTGATGAATTTAAAACAGTAGTATGGGAAGTCCCAGATATTATAAAAAGGGCAGATATTAAGATTCAAGCAAAGTTTGTGCAAGGGTTTGCCGATTCTGAAGGAGGTGTGGATGTTGAAGAAAGAAGAGTAAATTTAACATCAACGAATAAAGAAGGATTAGAACAAGTGCAAGAACTAATAAATAATTTTAAAATTAGATCAACAATTCAAAAGAGTAAAAGAGAAACTAGTAAAGATTGTTATAACTTAAGAATCCAGGATAGAAAATCTCTAGAATTATTCAGTAAACATATAGGGTTTATAATAAAAAGAAAGCAGAAAGATTTAGAAAAATGTTTGAAAAATTATAAGATGTGGACTATCCCACATAAAGAATCTGCAAAATTAGTGCCACAAATGAAAGAATTAAGAGCTCAAGGGTTAACATATGAAGAGATTGGTAAAAGATTAGGGATAGGTACAGCGACTGTATGGGTAAATACTAATAAAAACCCTGAAAGATTAACTCCTTAAAAAAAAGAAAAAATATTCCTATTTTTTAAGATAGGATTTTAAGGAAATTTTTCCAAGCTAGCGTGGTCGATAATCTATAAAGATTGGAAACCCTAATTGTTTTTCTAATGCTTGCGCTGCTTCTTTAGCTTGTGTTCCTCGATACTGCCAATCTCCCCACCGTGTATCTCCCATGCAAAGAGATGGGTCTCTTGCTCGATAAGCTGCTTCTGCAAATCCTTGGAGTTTAGCAGTTCTTAATCGGCTTCGTTCCTTTCCACCACTAATATCAAAATGAAGTGCATAGCTCCCAGGTAAAGTTTTTTCTTTCTGTTGTTCCCACCATATGTCTAACCATTGAAAATGGTCCCATGCTTCAGCTTGATAAGTTACATGATACCCTAGATCTGAGAGTCGCGTAACAATATCTTCTACTGGAGGTTCAGATCGTCTAGTCTTCCATGCTCTTCGTTGTCTTTCGAGAGCTTTCAAGATTTTTGCTTGTGTCATGGTCGTACTCCTCCACTTTTTTGCTTGTCTATAAAGATGGGGAACTCTAGTTGTCGTTCCAGTGCTCGTGCTGCGCATAATGATGGTATCCCCATAAATCCCCACTCGCCGTGTTTTTCTGCATATGACCATCCGCGGAGTTGTGCTGCTACAAGGTGTGTTGCTATCTCATCGTAGCGTAGTGCATATGCTCCTTGGTAGGGTCTTCCTTTTCCTTGTTTCCAAAGAAGCCAGCTTTTTGTTGCTTCTTTTTGGTGTTCTACTCTATAGCCGAGTGCTTCTAGTCGTGTTCTTACTAAGTCGAGTGGTGGTTCAAATTGTGCTGCTCTCCATAGTGTTCGTTGTTCTTCTAACCTTTTTTCTCGTTCTTGTAATGGTTCAGTTTTCATGTTTCAATCCTCCTAAGATTGTTTGTTATTACTAATAAGAGATAATAGTTTAAGTATTTATCCAGCAAATAGTGGTTTTTATGCTAAAAAGTAGTAAGTTTTATATATAATATGAGACATTTGTACCATATGCACAAATTAGATAAGAAAGATGCGAAAATTTTAGAAATGTTGAAGGATCATGGTGATGCTTCTACAAGAGATATCGCTAAGAAGACCTTACTTCCTATTAGTACGGTCAACAATCGTATTCGTAAGTTAAAGCAGGAAAAAATTATCCAAAAAGTGACTATTGAAGTTGATCCTCATCGTACAGGTAAAGGGTTCGCTGCGTATGTTTTGATGACTGCTGATATACAAACATTAAAGCAGAAACACAAAACACAGTATGATATCATACAGGAATTGAAGAAATATTCTTTTGTTGAGCGTGCTGATGTTGTTTCTGGTGGTACAGATATTGTTGTTTTTATTCGTGTAAAAGATGTTCAAGAATTTGATCAAGTACTACTAGGCAAGATGCAGCTGATTGAGGGTGTTGAAAAGACGCAGTCATTAATAGTTATTCATTGATCCAGAAAACTATTTAAGTATATTTTCTATTAAATGTTTATGAAAGATTGTCTTTTTTGTAAGATTGTCAATGGTGTATTAGATTCTGCTAAGGTGTGGGAAGATAAAAATTTTCTTGCTATTTTGGATATTATGCCTAATACGAAAGGTATGACGTTGGTTGTAACGAAGAGACATTATGATTCTGATGCTTTTGC
>DATDVL010000008.1:0-16394 GCA_035290025.1 Candidatus Nanoarchaeia archaeon | reverse complement strand
TCAACCTTCGGATCAAATAAACAAAAATACGGATCAAACATGAACTCTCGACTGTTCACTACACAAAGAGCAGATGCTTATTGCAGGGCTACTCTACATAACCTATCTCTGGTTATGCAACCAGAGATTTTCAACAGCACCAACCCGTTCACAAACCTTATAAATCACTTTTCTTGCACTAAAACGAATGGCCAAGAAAAGATCTCTAAAAATAATCGTCGGCTACCCACCTACTTTATCACCCAAAGGAACGCCGCTCCTAAGCCAGAACCGACAATTCCAATACTTCAACAACCCCACCTTCCTCTTCCCCGTATCCCTAGCAACCGGAGCAACCTGGCTCAGAAACGAAGGATGGGAAACACACTGGAAAGACTGCATAGCAGAAGGGATTAGCGAACACGCATTCTACGCATTCTTAGACGCCATCAAACCAGACCTCTTCTTCTTCGAAACAAAAAGTCCTGTAGTAAAAAAGCACTGGGAAACTATCAACCTCCTCAAAGAACGCTACCCCCACATGAAAATAGGTATCATGGGGGACCACATGTCAGCATTCCCCGAAGAAACCATGCAACGATGCAACGTTGACTACTTAATCTGCGGAGGCTATTATGATTTCGCCATGGTAGACATAGCAGAAGCATTAGAAGAAAAAAAAGAATTACCACGAGGAGTCTGGCACAGAAAAAATGGAAAAATAGTTGAAAACGGCAGATATGAATTAAAAAAACCACTCGACACTGCACCTATTGTTGACCGCGTATTCACCAGAAACGACCTTTACCAAAAAGAATTCAACCTGAAAGGAAGACCATTAGCCTACATCATGAGCGGAAGAGACTGCTGGTGGGGAAGATGTACCTTCTGCGTTTGGGATCATACACTCTACCCAAAAGGAACCTTCAGAGCACGATCACCAGAAAACGTTATGGAAGAAGTAAAATACTTAGTAGACACGTGCGGCGTCAAAGAAATATTTGATGATGCAGGAACTATAACCGTAGGACCATGGCTAAAAAAGTTTTGCGACTTAATGATCAGCTCAGGCTACAACAAAAAAGTCATGTACAGCTGCAACATGCGATTCGGAGCAGTCAACGCAGAAGAATATTTACATATGAAACAAGCAGGATTCCGACTCCTCAAATACGGACTAGAATCTGGATGCCAAAAAACTATTGATAAATTAGACAAAGGAACACGCATAGAAGAAGTAGAATCAAGTTGCAGAGACGCAAAAAAAGCAGGATTAACCGTACACCTCACCATGATGGTCGGCTACCCCTGGGAAACAAAAGCAGACGCCATGGAAACTGTCAAACTCTCAAAAAAACTATTACGCAAAGGCTACGCAGACGTCCTACAATCAACTATCATTGTACCCTACCCCGGAACACCCCTATGGAAAGAAGGCATAGAAAAAGGATGGTTCAGAGAAGGCATCAACCCCTACGATTACGAACGATTCGACATGGCAGAACCAGCATTCAGATCACCCAACATGACACCACAAGAAGTAGAAGGCATCTGCAGAAAAATATACTACGTCTTCCTCCACCCCGAATACATTGTCAGACACCTCACCAAAATCAAAAGCATGGAAGATGTCATGTACACCCTCAAAGGCGTCAAAGCAGTTGTCGGACACTTGAAAGATTTCTCACGATCTGTACAGGACTGATCACCCCATGATCAAACTACGCAGAATATTACCCCTCATCGGCATACTCATATTCATCTACGTCATTTACCATGTAGGCATCAACAAGATTATAGCAACACTACCCGGCATCAACTGGTGGTACGTACTCGCCAGCATAGCACTCAGCTTTATCGTCGTGCTCTTACAAGCACAAAAATGGAACAGCATCCTCTACCACCAAGGCATAGAACTACCCTTCAGCACCATACTCCATATCCACCTCATCAGCCTATTCTACGGTAATATCACACCAGGAAAAATAGGAAGCTTCTCAAAAATATTCCACTTACAAGAACACACCAAAAGAGACATCGGCGGATGCATATCATCCGTAACTCTAGAACGATTCTTAGACTTACTCATGGTAGCAACCTTTGCACTCATAGGAAGTATCATCGCACTCAACTACTTCACCGGCATATTTGTAGAATTTCTCATACTCTTCCTCATACTCCTCACCGTCCTCCTCCTCAGCCTCAACGAGAAAACACGAGAATGGTTTGTCTGGAAAGTATACAAATTCCTCATACCAAAAAAGTTCAAAGACAGAACGCTCAGCTCCTTCAACGCATTCAAAGAAACATTACTTGCGCCAAAACAAATCATCATGCCCGTCATCCTCACCATCATGGTATGGGCAGGCATCTACACCCAAACTTACCTCATAGCACAAGCACTCCACATGAACATCTCATTCTTGCCCTTCATCTTCGTATCATCCATAGCAACCGTCGTCACGCTCATACCCATAACCGTCGGAGGCATAGGAACATCAGAAGCAGCCATAACCGTACTCTTCACCCGAGTATTCCAAACAACACCAGAAATAGCCTTAAGTATGGCCATTATCACCAGAATCATAGGACTGATCGTCACCATCATCGGTGGGATCTTAAGCATGCGCGATGAAAAATACTTTTAAGTTTACCACACACCCAGGAAACATAGAGAAAGAGGTACAACGAAAAGCAAAAATAGTCACCAACATTATCGCACAAGAACTCCAACCCCTAAGCATCCTCATGTTCGGAAGCTTCGGAAAAGGAGAAGGAACCATACTCAACAAGAAAGAACTCTTCAACGACTTTGACATGTACATCATCACCGAAGAAAAAGTACCTGACGCAGAACTTGACCGCGTAGCAAAAAAAGCATCAGCAGCCATAGGCATGGGAGGAGGAGAATTCATCGAAAGCGACGGAGGAAAAAACTACAACAGAAAACAATACTTCCACGTAGACTTACGAGCACTCCAACACAAAGAACTACCACGACTCAAAAAAACAACCAGAACCTACGAAATAAAATATGCAACACAACTCCTCTACGGAAAAGACTACCGACACCTCATCACTATCAAAGCAGAAGAACTACCCCTCAGCGAAGGATGGAGGCATTTCATCAACAAATCATGCCTACTCTTACTCGCCATGGACAACCAACGACGCAAAGGAAAATTCCACAACGACGAAAAACTCATCGCCAACTACTACAGTATCAAAACCTACCTTGGATGCGCAGAAGCATTACTCCTCCTCAAAAAACACTTCAGCGGCTACTACCAAGGAAGAAACAAACTATTCCAAAAAATCTACGGCAAAGAACTACCCGCACTCGCAGAAAAAGTCAACTGGGCAACAAACATGAAATGCGACTTCCAACCTAGAAAAATAAAAAACACGGTAAAACTCTGGAAAGAAGCACGAGACACACTCTATTTTACCATCACCTACCTAGCAGAACACGCACTCGGCATCACCGCAAAGAATAAAAAAGAACTCATGAGAAAAATCTACAAGAAACTCGCCTACACCTACCACGGACCCTACATACCCCTCATCAAACACGCAGGATTTCCCCTACAATACGGACTCAACCTCCTCTACGCACAACGAACAAAATACTACCCAACACTCCTCAACTGGCGAGACCCAGGATTCCGCATATGGATGCCAGCATTCCTCCTCCTCTACGCACACGAAGAACCAGAACTCCTAGAAGAAGCAAAAAAATATTTGCAACAATTAGCACCCATAACCACCAACGACTTTGAAGGACTACGAACAGCAACACTCTACTGCTACGGAAAATACTACACTCAGAGGCTCTTATGAAAGCAATATTCTTAGATGGATTCAAAATAGATTACTTACAACACGCACCCTACCTACGAGAACAAACAACCAAACACCAACACGGAGAACTAGAAGTACCCTTCGGCTACACCAGCATCATAGCATCATTCGTGACAGGAAACCACCCTGACAAACACGGCGTGATTGACGTTTTCGAAAAAAGAACAACACCAGGATTCACTATCCATAACAAACACTTAGCCATACTCACACGACTACTTACTAAGAACCACTACTTCTATTCACCACTACAGACCAACAAAGCAAACTATTTCAAAACAAGCATGAAAAAAATATGGATGCAAAAAGGATGCCTACCACAACCCACCATCTTCGACATCCTAGAACACAACGGAAAAACATTCGAAGCCATAGACTGGCCCGTACACTACCAAGGAAGAAACATGTCGTTATTCTTCAAAAACGACGCAGCAACTATCATGAACAAAGCACGAAAAGCACAAGCAGACTTCATCCTCATACACTTCGCAGACCTCGACGAACTAGGACATAAATACGGACCAGAAAGCCAAGAAATAATCAACAAAATACAAGAAATAGACAACTACTGCAAAGAACTCGACGAACCTGACATGATCTTCTTCTCCGACCACGGCATGGACCCCATAACAGAACACTACAACCTAGAAGAAGAACTCAACAAACTCGGACTAACCTACGGAAAAGACTGGGAATACTTCATAGCAAGCACCTACGCACGATTCTGGTACCACAACGAAGAAGCAAAAGAGAAAACAGAAATATTACTCAAAACACTCACCCAAGGAAAAATCATCAACGCAAAAGATTACCACTTACCGCCAACACAAGACACCATATACCTAGCAAACAAAGGAATCGTCTTCAGCCCAAGCTTCTTCACGCCTACCATAGACTACAAAGCCATGCACGGATGGGACCCGAAAGAACAAAAAGCATTCTACCTCATAAAAAAACTACCCGCAAAAAAAGAAGAAACACACATGATCAATTTAATGCCAACCATACTCGATTTGATGAACCTGCCCTACTCTCCTTGTGACGGAAAAAGCTTATTCAAATAAAAAAAAGGAAAAATTATCGGTAGGCACGCAAGACCTGTTTAGTCTCGTACGTTGTACCATTACCATATAGCTCAGTTTTATCATTTTCATAACGATGCAATGCGGTAACTCTGCCACTAATGTCTTTAACTACATTTACTTCGGCAACACCTAAAATGATTCTTCCTTGCAGGGTATTTACAGCATCATTAACGCTAATAGTTGTAAATTCTACAGGACTAGCAGATTCTACACCACGATCGAAGCCAAGCTTAGCACCAAGGCCCATACCTACACCAATCAATGATCCACCCACAATAATATTTCTTAATGTTTTGTTCATGTTGAACACCTCCAATTTTCTTTACTACTAATAAGTAATATAGCTATATAGATTATTGCTCTCCAAATTGGACGGCATATTTAAATAGTAAACTATCTTGAGAAAAAACAATGGACTTACGTTACCCCCTAGAAACCTACGGACTTAGTCAAAAAGAAATAGATGTTTACCTCACCCTCCTCCCTCTTGGAAATGTCACCATTAAAGATATCACACGAAAATTAGGCTACCCACGATCAACAATTTACCATTTACTAGAATACCTCACTAACAAGGGACTCGTAGCTAGCATTGTCAACAAAGGAGTAACCTACTACACAGCAACAGAACCAGAAAAACTTAAAGACCAACTCCAAGAAAAAGAACGACTCATAGAATCCATCCTCCCACAACTCAAAAACCTCAAAACAACAACCAAAACACCATCAAGCGTAGAAATATACGAAGGATTCAAAGGAGTACACACCATCCTAGCAGACCTCGTACGAGTCAAACAACAAGTCTACTACTTCGGAGGATACAAAAAATCACTCACCATTCTTAAACACCTCCCCAATTATGTACGACAAGCACGCATAGAAAAAAACATACCAGCAAAAATGGTCTACGACTACACTGACGAACCCATCCTCCACACCAAAGAATACCAAAACATCAGCGAACTACGATTCTACCAAGGATTAGAGAACTTCCCAGCAATGATATTTATTTACGGAGAAAAAGTATCCATGTTCACCTGGGAAAACGACCTCGTAGGTATAATCATCAAAAACAAAGACTTCGCAGAAGCAATGAAACAAATCTTTACCATTTACTGGAATCTAGGAAAACCGGCAAGATTTCAAACAGACAAAAAAATGAAAAATATCTAACTATTACTCAGCAGAACTTTTTTTATACTCATAAACAACCAACGCAACTTGATTATTGCCATCATAATACGCCTGCACGGGTGTAAACATGTCCGTACGTGAAGGAATCAACGTGTACGCCCATTGCGGAGTAAACGCAGGCTCATACTTCGAAAGCACCACAAACTTAGGACTGACTTTAGCCAGATGATCATAAAACTGTGAATCATTATTCTTATCACCACCATTCGCAACAAACGCATACGTGTTACGCTCACTATAATACATGTTCTGATACTTAGAAGCAGTCATAATACTATCATTAGGAGTAGAATGCTCCTTCATCCACACACCACCCAAAGCAACCTCAGCAAAGCCCATACGAGCATTCAAGGAAGCATTAATGCCTATAGTCATATGGAAATAACCCACAACACCTAAAAGAAGAATAACACCCGCAATAGCCCACGCCTTATGCGACTTCACCAAGTGCACACAACGAACAAGACCATCACCTAAGAATAAAAACAAAACAGGAAACATACCAAACAAGTAACGATCCTCAACACCCTGACCCACCAACGAATAAAAAATGTAAGGAGTAAGCATCCACGTTAACAAAAACCAATACTTCAACAACTGCTTATCACGAGACTTCCACAACACATCAAAACCGAAAAACAAGCGAGAACACAAAACAAACACTACAAGAAGAAGCAAAAAGCCCAAGAAACTTTTATACGACGTCAAACCACTAATCACGGGAGAAAGAACATCATCAGCAACATGCGCAAGATTCAACCATAAGTACTGTACCTGACCACGACCAGCAAAACGCTGCTCACCACCACCAATACCTGTAAACTTCTGAATAGGATTATCAAACGAAGCAAACAACCAAATAATAAAAGGAGAAACAATAATCATAGCAGCAAGCACCATCACCCACAACTTCTTATTCAACAAGAAACGCCAACGATCCTTCACCAGAACAACAGCCAATAACGGAACAATATACATGACACTCGCAGCACGCGTAAACCACGCCAAACCGAAGAAAACACCTGACCATATCAGATACTTCGTACCACCCTCCTCACCATAACCACGCCAGAAAAAGTACGCACACGCCAACCAAAACGCCAACGAAGGAAGATCTGTCAATAACCGCGTCGTATGAAACAAATACTGCCAAAAAACTGCAGATAAAAAAGCAGCGATCCACGCAATCGGTAAAGAAAACAAACGCTTACCTAACAAGTACGTTAACCATACAACAGCAACAGAAAAAACTACTTGGAAAAATAATAACGTCGTATCAGAACCACCCAACTTCAACAAGAAACCCCAAAAAGCAGACAAGAAAAAAGGACGACGAGGAGACAAATCATACGTATCCAAATCAACAATACCCGCAATCTCCTTAGCACCCGTCAAATAATCACCAGAATCCCACCATTGCGCAGGAGGAGCATACGAAACAGCAAGCACAAAACGAAGAACAAACGCTAACAACAAAATACCCACAATAACCCAAACCTCTCTCGACTTCACCAACGACAAGAAACGCTGCTTACGAACATTAACAACATCCATTACCACAAAAACTAGAGACAAGCCTTTTTATGCTTTACGACAATCCAAACGATACAAAACAACCCTGTCACTATCATCTAAAGAACGATATATCTCTGTCAACTCCTTCGGAGGATTATCCAACAAGAAAGCAACCTGCGGACGTAACTGAGCAGTATAACGGTCATCAACCACAACAATAGCAACATTCTGATTACACGCATAGACTAATAAATCATCATACTCGGCATACGGGAAATTCACAAACAAACCACCACTGTAAAAACTCACCCACGGCTTACGTTCCATAACACGCAGAGCAGAGCCTTGTGAATGCAACCACAAACCTGCTTCCTTATGATTCACCGGCGGATCAGCCTTCTCAAAACGCTTATCCACCAACTGATGAGCAAAAACATTAGCAACTAATAATACTAAAAACAACACAACCAAAGCAAGACGCCACGGCAACTTCTTGAAACGATGAGCAAGCCAAAACCACGCAACACCACACCACATAAACAAGATGGGTAAAACGACTAAAAGATAACGAGCCTCAACCCAAAAAACAGGATAAAACACTAACGGTAAAAGAACAACAGACACCAACAACCACTGACGCCTATCACGACGAACCAACCACAAACCCAACAATGACAAAAACACTAAAGGAAACAACATAGGCAACGTCAAAAACACTTCACGCAACAAACTACTTGTATAACGCTCCAAAAAAACAGCAGGATGCGCAAGAATCTCACCCACCAAACTACCCTTCACTGTATACGGGTTCAAAAGAATATCATCCTTCGCAGTATTCAAACCAAAAATATTAGACTCATACGCAGGAGAAAAAGGCTCAAACGAACGGAACTTGTAGATAACAAAACCCTTACTTGACAATGAAACATCACCCGTAGACTGATAGACTAATAACACATACGGAAGCATAACTACAACAAAAATTACTAACATAACCAACCAACGACGAACCACCAAACGCTTCTCCAACAAAAAGAATAAAACCACACCCCACAGAACAAAAAACAACAAAGACTCGGGACGACACAAATACGACAACGCTGAGAAAAAAGCCATTATCGACCACCATGTCCACTCACGAGGACGATCAACAACCATTAAAGAACACCACAACGCCATAAACAACAAAAACAAGAACAACGCATCAACATATGCAATAGAAGCAATATACGACAACGCGGGATAGACAACCGTCAAACCAGCAGCAAACCAAGCAACCTTTTCAGAAAACAAACGACGAGCAATAAAAAAAACAGGAATAATCAATAATGCACCAAAAACAACAGCAACGAAACGAGCAGCAAACTCAAGATTACCAACAACAAGATTCACCAAACCCAACAAGACAGGATACAACGGCATAAAAACAGTATTCACACGACCCTCAACATCAACCAAACCATGACCCGACCACAAATTCTCACCCATACGAGCATAATACACACCATCAATCTCAATAGACTGATGAGAAAACGCTAAGACTAAACGAAGCAAAAAAGCAGCTACTATTAACAACCAAAGATAACGATATTTCATCATAAAACCATAAGAAAAACGACTTTTAAAGGTTATTAACGACAGAACCTATTCTGAAAGACCCAAACGACGACGCAAAATTACTAAAGACGTTGCCTCAGCCCGCAACTGACGATCTTTACGAGAACCAAAATGCTGGGTCAAGCCCCTTACCAAATCATCTAAACGATCATGAAAAACAGGTGCAGAAAAACGAATAGAAGGATCAACACTCAAAACATCTAAAAAGTATGCATCATGAGGACCATCTAAACGACCAACACGCACATCAACAAAATCAGTAGACTCAGCAAAAGGAACCCTCCCACGATAAGCATCGCCCATCAAGTAATTAGTGTCAGGAGAAAAAAGTGTATGTGCCGGAAGAGAGATATTACTAAAAACTTTATCAAAAACATCAGTAGCACTAATACCTTCTTGACGACTATATACTAATCCTATTCTACCACTATCATGCATACAACAAATTCTTTCATTAAGCCATATAAACTTTTCCCCAGAACAATTCGTCCCTACCTGAAGACTAAATCTTAGAAGCAACAGCAACCATAGAAACACCCAACGTCGCATCATCAGGAGCAGCAACGACCAACAACCAAAGATAACGATATTTAATCATAAAACCATAAGAAAAACGACTTTTAAAGGTTATTAACTATGCGTCGCGCCCTTCTTTCTCAGCGGATGATACGAAGGCAACAAAACACCCCGCACACCACGACCCACAGCGACATAACGAAGCGCTTCTTCCAAGCCACTCATCAAACCCACTTCTGCAGGAGTTTCAGGAATAAACGTGTAATCAACTAAATGACCTTTCAAATGAATGTGCATAGGTACAGCAAAAGCTATAGAAGCAACCCACTTTTCACGAACAGGAACACGAAACGTAGGATGCTCATGATCATACCCTGTATCAATAACAACAGCATCTGGACTTTTAGAATAAGTTACATTCATTTCATGAACAACACTATCAATACTTGCTAATAATGCAGGAAGATCAAATTTAGCAACCGCACGCTCAAGCCTTTCCATCGTTAAGGCTGCAGGATCAGGAACAACTCTACACGTACTTCTAGCTCGAGAAATAGGAAAGTCACCACCAATATCTTCCGTGCCTGTAGAACCAGCCATACAAACAATTACCCTTCTCAGATATAAAAATCTTCCTACATTTTCATAGCAACAGCAACCAAAGAAACACCCAATGGCAACGGAAGAACCTGTACCAACTTTGTATCAGCACGAAGAACAGTATGCATCAGACGATTCACCCAAGGATGCAACGCAACGACAGACTGATCCTTATTCACCCTTTTATAAACCATAGCAGCAGGCAACATCAACAAATTCCAATAATTCAAGAAAACAACACGGAAACCAGCACGCTCCAAAACAGCACGCAACTGCTTACGCGTATAACGACGATAATGATGCAACAAATCATCATCCTTACCCCACAACCACATCAACGCAGGAACCGTTATCAATACTTTACCATTCTTCTTCAACACCTTATGCATAGAACGCAATGCTTTAACATCATCAGCCACATGCTCAATAACATCAGAAGCAAAAACCCAATCAAAAGAATTAGCAGCGAACCTTACCTGCTGCGCATCACCCTTCACCCACCGCAACGAAGGATTACGCAAACGAGCAAACTTCAACGCCTCAGCAGAAACATCCAAACCGACAACATTATTACGACGAGAAAAATAATCAGCAATAACACCCGTACCACAACCAATATCCAAGATATTCACACCATCATGACCAAAACGATGAAACACATCAATCATTAACTCACGCTTCGCACGAAACCACGCATGCTGCCTCTCCAGATCATACATTACCTTATACTCATTCAATTCCATGCTACTTCGTACTCTCCACCCTTTGCCAAACTTGCTGCAAACTCTTCTTCCGCAAACGATCGTAATAAATCAATAACCATAACCATACACGACAAGGGAAAAAGACAGCAGTATAAAAGTATTCCTTTACTGACCGAGGAAATGATACAACAATCCTTGTACCTAAAACAATCTCACGCAAAACACTACGCGTCAACGGCATATCTCTAAAATACTTTTTCGACTGCAAATAACCACCCGCAGAACGACGCTTCTGCTTAAACCAATCAGCCAACGACTCAGGAAACTTCACCTTAACCACCGCTGAAGGTTCATACACCATACGCCAACCCTGCTGAAAAACCATATAACTCATCATGGCATCATCAGACAAAGCATCCTCAGGAATAGACTGAATCAGATCAGCACGAAGAGCAAACAAATAACCAGAACAAATCAACAACTTTTTTTTGTCCATCCACCCACGACGCGTCACATCCCAGATATGCGTCAACATATGCGACCAGTACCCCAACAAAGAATCACGCGCATTCACAGGGACAGGATGACCAGAAACAGCACCCACATCACGCTTACGAAAATGATCAACAAGTCTATGCACTGCACCTGGCTCAATAACTACATCACCATCCGTCAAAACCCAAACCTTACTTTTACGACTCACCGCCTTAAACGCAAGATTCAAAGCAACAGGCTTACCACGACCAGGATCACGCAATGTCTTAACACCCTTAAATTTTTTAGCAATATCCAACGTCGCATCATCAGGAGCAACGACTAATAACTCCATATCAGGAATACCCTCATCCAAAAAAGCCTGCACCGCACGACCAATCGTGCGCTCCTCTTTATATGCAGTAATAATCACCGAAATCATCGCACAACCTCTCGATACAAAGCCAACGTCCGCTTCGCAATATCATCCCAATTATAATCCCTAGCCTTCTTCCTATTCGCTGAAGAAAACTTTTTCGCCAACAAAGGACTATCAACAATTTTTACCAAAGCATCAGTTAAACCAGAAATATCCTTGTAATCCTTAACAAACAAACCATTCACACCATTAGTCAACTCGAAAGCAACACCATTCACGGGTGTAGCAACCACCGGCAAACCCGCAGCATACGCCTCAAACAAGGTTAACGGAAGACCTTCACGATAACTTGGCAACGCATACACATCAGCAGCCTGATACATCTTCACAACCTCCTTACGATCACGCAACGGATCAAGAATCAACACATTCTTCAAACCCTTCGCTAAAGCTTTACACTGCTCCTTACGACCCTCATCAGGACCAATCATCACAAAAACAATATCCTTACGATGCTGCAACTGACGAGCAGCCAACACCAACGACTCAGGAGACTTCGTCTCAGAAAAACGACTGAAAAAAAGCACTATTTTCATCTTCTCTAACAAACCAAGTTTTTTACGAAAATCATTCTTCACAACAGGCACAAAAAAAGCATCAGCAACACCATTAGGGACATGAACAATCTTCTTTGAAGAACCACCATACAACTGAATAAACCTATCCTCCCAAGGAGTAATAGCAACAATTTTCTCAGCAGACCATAAAATACAACGAGCGAAAAAAAGACGAAAAACACCCACCATAAAACGACCAAAAAAACTACGATACGCATCAGACCAAGGACAATGCGTCGTATGCACATGAGGAACACCACGCAACTTCGCAGCAACAGCAGCAAAAAAACTGTGCGGTTGCAATGTCAAATGAGAATGAATAATATCAAACTTCTCTGATAATAAACGAAAAAACACTTGCGGCCATACCGTAATAAAATTCACCGCACGAAACCAATGCCACAAACGATGCACCTGCACACCATCCAAAACCTCTTCCTGTAAGTGTATACGCTTCGTCTTATCCCAATCAGAACAAAAAACATGCACCTCATGACCAAGCATAACATAACGCTTCGCCAACTCCTCAACTACTTGATTTACACCACCAATAGCAGGCTTATAGAAATCACAAACCAAAGCAATTCTCATGACTAGAAAAACCTAAAAGTGGCTATATAAGAATTATGCACTCAAAAGACCTTCACGTGCGAAACGCCTCCCTAACAACGCTAACTTAGGTTTAACTTTACTATTTAATATTTGACAAACACGAGATTCTGATACTCCCAACGTAACAGCCACTTCTCTTTCTAATCTACCTTCTAGATAATAACCTACAAATACTCCTTTTTCTTTATCATCAAAAATAGGGTTACCTGCTATATACAACAATAAGTCATGAGCAGTTAATGCACGCACAAAATCTCCTGGTGAGGCTAGGCTCTCCTCTTCAAAAGTATCATGCTCTGTATCACTATGGCGACCAAACTGAGTAGTTGGTCTTACATCAGACCTAGTCATTGCTATGTCCTCTAATAAACTGAAAACTCCTTCATCTAATGCACCCCCGTTAAGACTTACAGCAACATCAAAATCAGAAGCTTCTCGCCCTAAAGAAAGACAAACCCCACTAACTAACTTGTTCAAAATTTTCAGACGATCACGCACTAACCGAGGTACAGTGTCTATAGCACGAAGCTTACTCCGTATTCTATAATAAACAATCTTGGAATAGTAAGTACTAAATTCTCCCTTTGAAGGATCGAAATTTTCTGCTGATTCATAAAAAGCATCAACAATCGCGTCATAAACATCTGATTCATCCATATAAGAAAAACGATTATGCCAAAAATTGGCATCAGCCTCTAAACGACCAGCATGTAATCTTAAAAAATTATCAGTATCTTTTGGATTACTGACCAAATAAACTTTTGCATCCCCATTAATTCTCTGAAACGGCTCTACTCTTAAAAACTTTTTAACCATTTTCACAAAAGAAGAAAAAGAGTATATAAATATTTATCTTAATCATAATAATAGTAAAAGTTTACCGCTTCACCAAACCCCAGATCATACCTGCGCCATACGTAAGATGCATCGACAAAAACCAGAAAGGCAAGACAATACATGCCAAAGGGTGATTGTGCTTCCAAGACTCATACAACGAAAAACCACACACCAAAACACTATATATTAACAAAGGCCAGATAAAGATGTTATGCAGCCACAACCAGAAAGGCAACGTTACCAGATACAACAAAAAAAGAGAAGGCATAAAAAAAACAGGATTCACCATCAACAATGGCGTACGATTAATACGCTCCTTCTTCATACGCACCAAACCATAACGGAAAAACTGACGCATAAAAGAATAATAGTTCGCACGACGCTTATGAAAAACAACTAATTTAGGAGTATATGCTAATACAAAACCCGCCTTCTTCGCACGAGCATACAACTCAGGATCCTCACCAGGATACAAACGAGGATCAAAGGGCTTAATCTTCTCAAAAACCTCACGACGAACAACACAATTAGCAGACGTCAACGAATACTCATCAGCATCCAAATTCTCCGCACGAACAGCATAACGAGAAGCCATAACATACGCACCAAAAAAAGAAGACATCACATACCCTGACGTCTTAGCAAAGAAACCATCAGACTTAGGCGTCAACTGCGGACCACCAACAATACTCACCTCAGGATGCGTGGAAAAAAACTTTTCAGCATTCTTAAAATAGTCAGGAGCAACCATAGCTTCATCATCAAGAAAAACAAAAAACTTACCCTTAGCCTTCTTCATAGCACGATTACGATTCTCCGAAGGATTCAAACCAAACTCCACCAAGACCTCAAAATGCTTCTTAGGATAATCAACATGTTTTAACGACTCTAAAACTTCACAATTACGACCAGGACCAACAGGAACAATTACAGAAAATTTCACTATCACACCACCCACATCAAACCAGCAAACAACAACTCAATACCAATACAAAACCAGACAACTTGTTTTTCAGAAAACTTACCCGTACGTGTCAACAAGTGCGGAATAGAATAAATCTGTTTATCATGATAGGAAACAATCTTACCATCCTTAAACTTACCATACGATTTCGCCTTGAAACGAGAACGCCACTTCAACAAAAACTCGACAAAGAAAGGTATAGAAACAATCAACGCAGCACGCTCCATATTACCAAGAATCGCCAACGATACCAACGAAGCACCCAACAAGTACGTCAACGAATCACCAGGAAAAATCTTTGCAGGATACTTATTAAACAAGAAAAAAGCAAGCAAAGAAGCAACAATAATAATACCCAAAGCAGCAGCAGCGAAACGCTGATTCACATACGCATACAATGACAGCGACGACAAATAGACCAAACCCATACCCGCCTCTAAACCATTAAAACCCGCAAGCATATTAATCATATTCGAAGCACCAACAATACCTATAGGAACCAACAACAACGGATACCACAAACCAATATCAACACGACCAATAAAAGGAACAGCAAAAAATGTCGTACCCGCCTTGACCACCATCAACGGAATAGCAGCAACCAACGTCAACAACGGCTTCTGCCACTGCTTCAAACCCGTAGACTCACCAATATGCTTATTCACAATCAAATCATCCAAAAAACCAATAAATGTAATCAACATAATCGTAGCCAAAGCACCAAACATATACAACAACGAACCCTGACCACCCTTATCATAATAAAAAATCTGAATAAAAATATACCACATCATACCTGCCAAAAAACCAGAAAAAACAGCCAAACCACCAGAAAAGGCAATCTTCGGCTGATCCTTCTTATTCTTATCAGGAACAACCAAGCCAATACGACGCAAATAACGAATCCACACAGGCGTAGAAATAAACGTCACAATAAACGCCAATAGGGGAGCACTATACAACAAGATTTGCATCAAGAAAAGCAGCAAAAACCGTTTAAAAGCCTTATGAACAACTAGGAACTACGGTGACTTCAAACGCTCATCAGGATACTCTAACAACAGATAGTCATTACTGGTCTTTGTACCTTCAGGATATACTATCTCCCAAATACGCATAGGACCCCATAAATTACCATTATAGACACCCAAACGAGCACCCAGACTATCATCAGAATACACTACATTAAAACCAGGAATAATTTCATCCAACAAGTACAAACGAGCAAAGAACGTTTTTGCAACCTTTGGAGAAATGAAAAGAGCATTACCAAAAGGAATATACGAACTATCCTGAATATTCGGAAGGATACGCATACACGCAGGCAAAACACCATCCGCGCCTTTGAATAAGTCTATACGGCCCTCATAATACACACACGACAAGGGTATCGTCGTCTGCTGACCATCCTTAAACAAAACAACATCAACTTTGTCAATA
>DATDVL010000007.1:0-9106 GCA_035290025.1 Candidatus Nanoarchaeia archaeon | reverse complement strand
AGCTCTTAATAGATTTTCATAACCGCGAACCAACTCCTTAAACCGCAAGACTTCGTCTATAACCAACTGGGACTCTTCCTTGCTTAAAATCTTAATTTTCCTCATATTTATGCTCATACCAAAAAATGTTTATATTTAAATAATTCTCTAAAACTACTCGACACGCTTCTTTTCCTTTTTCGCAATCTGCAAACGTACCTTACGCAAAGCATAATGCGCAGGCGTCTTAATCATCTTACAAAAACCATCAGGCTTACACATACCAATACCCTTCATGTAGGACTCATTAGCACACCCAGGCGTACGAGGATCAGCATTTTGTTTCTTAAACCAATTCATCTGCGAACGAATATAACCATCACGCAAAGGCTCATAACTCTTCTTATTCCACTCCAACAAAAAAGCCTCCAACTCCTCAAACGACCACCCCAACTGACGAAAAAAATTAATCAAAATAAAAACGGCACGCTTACGACCATCCGTAGGAACACCCTGCAACAACAATTTAACACACGGAGGGAAAAAACCCTCATCCTTAATAGCAATCTTCGGAATCTCAAACACCTTCAAAGGAACATTCGTACTAGAAAACTCCTTACGCTCCTGAGAAGCACGCAACTTATACGCACGCATAAACACATCATCCAAAAAGTTCTTAGCCTCACCCGGCTCAAAAGCATCCAAATACCCCAACGACGTATCAACATTCTCCATCTTCGCCTGACGAACATCAAAACTCTTAATACCCCTAACAGGAATAGAAACACGACCAGACTTTTCATTGATCGAATAAGGACTCCTTATCATATGACGAGAAGAAATGGCAATAGAATCTATCTCAATAACAGCAAAAGGATTAAAACGACCATCCTTATCCTTCAACTCCTCAATCTTCTTACCCGTAGCATCAGCAATATCACGCCAATCACTTTTATCTAATAACACAGCAGCCAAATCACGCAACATCTGCTCCTTCACATACTCACCCGCCTCACGCATCATCTCTGGAAACAATTTCTTCGTCTCATTACCCTCAATAACAGAAGGAAACGACTCAAAAGGAATGCCCACATGAAAACCCGTAGAACCTGTAAACTTCGCATGCACATGCTTAATACCCTTCTTCACCAACAACTCCTGCAACAACAAAGCACACGCCTTAGAAAAATCAACAAACTTACAATCAATATCAAAAATAATATCAAAACCAGAACGCAAATCATCCAACTCCTTACGAGACATACCCGGCCTCAATATCATGGGATCACGCCAACGCTCCTGAGACATATGAAAAGAAACAGCACCACCCTTCGCTAAATCAAAAACCTCAGAAGGATACTGCAAAATCTCCGGACGCTTACCAAAACCACCATCAGGATAACGAACACCCATCTCACGACCACGAGCAGACTCCACAATACGCTGCTGAACATCCTTACGCCTATAATACTGCAAAAACGGATTACCCACTACTTCCCCCATAGACTGGAAGAACGAAGGATAATATATAAAACTAGCTAAATAGTCAAGAAACCTATATCCTCAACACAAGAATTATTCGTCAAGTTCTGCTCTCGCAGTATTTCCACGCCAAGTTGATGTTTACCCAGCTCATCTGACTCACAACATTCCTCAATAACATACGTAAAAAAATTAGCATCAAACGCTTCCAAAGCAGTCGTCAATACACAACTATTAGTCTGCACACCAACAATATGCACTTCCTTAATCTTATTCGCTTGCAATATCTTAAAAATATCCTTATCACCCTTAAAGACCGACCGCGTAGTTTTATCCACATACACACGCTTCTTATCCTTCAATAATTCACGAAGAGCAGCAACCGTAGAAAACTTATCTGTTTTGGGCAACGTCCACTTAATCTGCTTATCCCATAAAGAACTCTTTTCTGCATGAAAAATAGCCTCAACATACAAATCGTACTTCACCTTTTCCAAAAGTTTACTAATATTTTTTACAACACCCTTATTTCT
Source organism: Candidatus Nanoarchaeia archaeon (assembly GCA_035290025.1). Classification (GTDB taxonomy): domain Archaea; phylum Nanobdellota; class Nanobdellia; order SCGC-AAA011-G17; family DATDVL01; genus DATDVL01. The sequence goes on along the minus strand of DATDVL010000007.1, from coordinate 7,112 downwards.
TTCATTAAGAAAAGCAGCCTGCACATCTACAATAAACAAAGCCTTTTTTCTTCTGGAAAGAGGAATTTTCATATCTTCCACATCTTCTTTATTTACTTAAACATTACTAAAACACTACTTCCGTAAAACAGGATACAAAAGAATTACCGAAACGACCTGCACACCGCCCATAACCCAAAACAACAGATCAAACGAGAAATACGTAACTACTAACCCACCAATAAAAATGGCAACACCACCAAAAATTTCAGCAAAACCATCAGACAAACCCCACGCCAAACCAAACTTTTTCTTACTACCATACTCAGAATACAACGCATCCCACGTAGGAGTAGCCAAAGCAGCAGCAACACCCAAACCAATCTGCAACACAAACAGACTATACGAATCATGCACTAACAAATAACCAAACGTCAAAACAGCATTCAGAACATACCCCCAAAACACCAACTTACGCTTATCCATCTTCTTATCAGAAATACGACCAATAACAACAATGAGCAAACCAGCAACAACCAAATACACCGCCCATGCCCACGTAATCTCCAAAATATCACCACCAATACGCTGAGCAAAAACAGCAAACAAAGGACCAAGCATACCCTCACCAAACAACCAAGCAGTATCAGCAAACAATAAAGCTCTAACCTTACGATTCAACATGCTACCCATAAAAAATGATTATTTATAAAAGATTCCCTTAGAGTACGATATCCTCATCAGGGACTGAAGGAAAGCGTAAAACAGATTCCTTGTTGTAATCACAAACACGTACCGGCAGCCCATCTACCATCACACGCTCCGACGCTTTACAAAACCTGCCCGTTTTCCTATCTCTTTCCCAATGTCTCCCTTCAATAAAATCAGAAAAACACATTTCCCTCAATTTGTGACAACGATCATAACCCTGCAAATACCCAAGAAACGCCTCCTGCGAATCTACTCGACGACGCGCAATAAAACGCTCACAGAACTCACGACTCACATCTTCATATAAACAAAAAGGGTCAAGATAATCAGTCGTTGGAAAAAACCACCTACCACTAAAATTTAGTCTATTGCCACCACGACCAACAGGAGGAGAAACCCCAACACAGACGTCATATTTATTCTCACTAACCTGAGAAGCCCAAACTATAAAATTATGATCATAACCAACAATAGGGATTTCAACATCAAACACATCATCCAAACAATCAACAATCATAGCCAACTATACCCCCATCTCAAAAAAGTACTAATGCTTATGATCTTTATGAGACTTCTGCTGCTCCTCAACCATCACCTGCAACTCTTCCTGCAACGCCTGCATACGAGCGCCCATCTTCACACCATGACCCTGCAACTCCTCAACAGCAATCTTCGCCTCAACAACCTGTTTATCAACAACCTTCTGAGCATCAGCAACAGACTTCACCACAACCATTTTAGAACCAACATTCATGATCACCTCATCATTCTTCAACAACGAAGCACGAACAAAAACACCCACACCCAAAGGAACCAAAACCTCAACACCCTTCTTAGCAACAACAACACCTGACAAAGAATCCTTCAAATTAGAAAGTTCTTGCAACTGACGCTCAACCATAGCCTGCTGCTGACGCAACTGCTCAACCTGCTGCTGCAACATCTGAAATTCGAAATATTTTTCCTGAACAGCTTCGTTCATTTTTTACTCTTCTTGGCAGAACTCTCAACAACTGGCTCAGCCTTCTTCAACTTCGGCTTACGCTCAACAACAGCAATACCTAAACCCTGCAACGCAGCAACAACCTGCTCATGAGAAGCATTCTCAACAATATCAACCGTCTGTGCCAACGGTTCCAAATGATGCGGATTACACTTACGACGACGAACCTGACCATCAACCAACACCATCTTATCAGCAACACCAATAATAACTGCATGCTGACCAGCATCACGACCAGCAATCTTCAAACAAACTCGGCCAAGCTGCATCATGCGACTTCACCCCGCAAGGCACGAGCCTTAACAACCATCAATTGACGCATACACGAAGAACAATAAAAACCACCAAAAGGACGCGTAGGACGACGAGCAGAACGCGTAAGCTTCTGCATCTGCTTCGGCAAAACACGAGGAACCGTCAACAAAGATTTATGACAACCCGCACACTCAGCAGCAGACGGTCTACGACGAACATAATGCACCACGATCTTACTTCCCGCAAGCTTTACTTTCTTACGACGTAAGGAACGAGTCTTAACACGGTCTTCTGCCATGAAAACATTGCTTTTAGTGTATTTTAAAAAGCTTTCTAATCAACATGCTGGCAAGCAAAGAAACGATGATATAGACCCAAATCCAGGTCAAACCAGGAAGCAAAGGAAGATCTATCAAAATAGGAGAAGGCTGACCAGCAGGGGCGCCAAATGTTTCCCGAATCCAACCAAAAATAACAATCAAAGGAACAAAGGTAAACAACATGGGACGGAAAGAATGTTTCATATACACCAAATTTTTCTCCATAGCCAACTTCTGCAACTCCATAACACGCTCACGATTCTCCTTATGCTCCTTCATCTGCGACTGCAAAGACTTCAACTCTTCCTTCAAAGTCTTCATCTGCGACTGATTCGTCAAAAACTTGTACGCCAACGTGCTCAACAAGGTCATAATAACAGAAATAATAACAACACCCATAAACGGTGAGACCAAATCATGGAAGAAAAAAACTTTATCAAAAAAAGATTGCAAAAAAACCATCATTCACCACCCATTATTTTACGCATCGCAGGATTCATATCCATTAAATGCTGCTGAGCAACATCTTCATACATCTTATACACAATCATGACTGCCAACAAAATACCCGTACCACGAGACAAAGCACCCAACAAGTCAGCACCTGCAGCCAACAAACCAACCGCGACAGCACCCATAATCGTCAACGGCTTAATATAACGATCCAAAATCTGCTCTAAAACACGTTCATCGCGACGGAAACCAGGAATCTGCAAACCAGAAGACATCATCTGCTTCGCCTGAGAAGCAGCGTCCATGCCTGATGTTTGCACCCAGAACCAGGAAAAAACAACAGCACCGACAAGCATAATCATAAGATAAACTATAGACTGCCCGAACTGCAACCAACCAAACGTATTAGTAATAATAGCCTGAGGAATATGAGGAGAAAACATCCACGCAACCAAACCAGAAGCAGGCGTACTCCCCGCAAACGTACCCAAAATAGGATACCCCCACTTCTCCAACAAACGAGCCCACAACTGAATATTTGCCATCAATGCAGCAACCAAAATAACAGGGATGTTAGATGTGTACATAAACTTCAACGGCCAACGAACACCATGACCACGAATTCTTCCGAACGACAAAGGAATCTCCACCTTCATCGCCTGCACATACACAGAAACAACAAAAATAACAATCGTCGCAACAATATCAGACAACGCAAGCACAGCACCACTGGGATTACCCGACATCAAACTCGTGAACAAAACCCACACCTGACCAATAGGAGCCTGACCAGAACCGAAAGCCCACGTACCCGCAGACGTCAACGGAGAAAATGCACGAACAAAAATGGACGAAGCAACACCCGCAACGATAAACAACGAAATACCCGAAGCCAAACCATACTTACCCAAAATATCATCCATATACAAAACCAAAAAACCACCCAAGATTAACTGGAAAACTAAACCCAATTCTAAAATAAGAAACTGGGACGTACCCGCAAACTCAGCAGCAGGAGACAAACCACCCATGAAAACATAAATTAATGCCTCAAAAATAATAAAAAACACAGAAAATATTTTTTGCAAACCCTGGAAGTATTCACGACCCTCCTGCGAAGACGTATCAACCTTAATAATTTTCGAACCTGCCAACAACTGCAAAATAATAGAAGCAGTAACAATAGGACCAATACCCAAAGACATCATAGAACCAAAAGAAGCACCCAAAATAATCGACAATGATTCGAACTGTGACAACGCATTCTGCCCTAAACCAATCAACGGCATGGCAGACAAAATAAGAAAAGCAACAAGAACAATCAACGTCCACTTTAACTTAGCACCAAACAATAAACGCTGACCCGGAGGACGAACCTCAGGAATAATAGTCATTAAGGTACGGATAATGCCCATGCGATTACTCCGAAACCACCTGACCTCCAGCAGCCTCAATTTTTTGACGAGCCTTCGCAGAACAAGCAACAACAATGACCTTCATAGCCATCGTGACCTTACCCTTGGACAACAACTTATCAAAACCAAGCTCTGTCAAATTAACTTCTTTTTGCACTGGAAGATCAACAATATTAATAGCATGAACAGGATGCGTCGTACCCTGCGGCATATGGAAACCACGCTTACCAAAATATGACGTACCATATATACGTAAAATCAACGACTTCTTCTGATCAGCACGCTTACCCGTACCTGCCATACCAAAACCACCACGATTACCAGAACCGCGATGCTTCTTCTTAGAACCCCAACCATACGTATGGGAACCCTTCTGACGAGAATTCTTCTTACGCTTATTCGTAGGCATATTATATCATCCTCATCAACAAATCATTAATCTGATCTTTACGATACCCTAAAGCACCACCAAGACTATAATCAGCCTTAACACCCTTCTTCTCCAAACCCTTACGAGGAGGAGACAAACGGAAAAATAATTTCAAACCAGGAATAACCGTAAGCGTACTCTTGAAAGAAAAGAAACTCTTCACAAAATCATCAATAGACATTTTCGCATGCTCCTTCACATACACTTCCGTCAACGACTTCTTACGAGCAAGCCTGCCACGCTTCAACAACAACTGCTTAAACACATCGGGAGAAATTTCCCCCCACGTAGCACAGTCCTTAATGACACGCAACATGCCAACATACTCAGGAGTATTAGGGATAATAGTACAATACTGCTTCTTGAACAAACGCAACGCCTTAAATGTCGCAACAATCTCCGGACGTAAATTACCCTGACCTTTCAAACGAATAAGTGCAATATGACGCTGTTCCATAATTATTCCTTCTTCATGGCGCCATCAATAACGCCACCCTTTTCATGATACGCAATAGGGATCCTAATCTGATTAATCGCACGCAACGCCTGGAAACCCGACTTCAAAACATTCATTTTTGTACGCGTCTGACCAAACGTCTTGGAATAAATATCATGAATACCTGCCAAAGCAAGAACCTTAGCAAACTCTTTTTCCGCAGAAAGACTTGCACCCTGAGGAGCAGGCTTCAACGTGAACACCACAGAACCACAACGAGACGTGACAGCAACAGGAATAGAGTGCGGCTTACCACAACCACATTCCCAAGAACCACAACCACGACGAACCTTAATCAAATTCAACTTTGCATTCTTCAAAGCCTTTTCACGAGCAGGCATTGTTTCCTTAGCACGACCAAAACCAAGACCAACATACCCATCACGATTACCCACAACGACCATAGCAGCAAACGTTGGCTTATTACCTTCAGCAGTCTTTTTCTGCGTCTGACGCCAAATAGACTTCTTACCACCACCAAACTTACCCTTGCTCTGACCAATAGACAAATAATCCTGCTCCAAATTAGGCAACAACATATCCACAATCTCCGCTTCTAAAATACGCTCACCCCTATCCAAAATAATATCCATACTCGTAACCTTACCTGACTTCACCTGCTTACCCAACTCTGTAATAGGCGTCCAAGATTCAGGATTGAAAGCCTTCTTCGTAGAAACACCCAAAGGAACATCATCACGCGACGTTATCTCATCCTTCTTCAAAACAATCACATCACCAACCATATTATTTAACCACCCTCGATTTAACCTGAGCAAACTCAGACACTTTTAAATGTTCTCCTTGCAAACGCTTCTGATCAGGAATAATAGCAGGATCATGAGGAACCTTAACACCCGCATCAACAGCACCCTTCAACGCAGCATACACTAAAGCATTCTTCATAGGCGTCTGAATACCCACATCCAAAATAGCATGAGCAACCTTCTTCACAAGAGCCTTCTTACCCACTAACAAACCAACCAAGTAGGCAGTAACTGTATTACGACGAGCTTTTTGCAAACCGAACTTCTTCATCAACTCATGCGTATCAGCAGAAACAATAACACGATCACCATCAGGATGATACTCAATAATCTGCGCACGAACATTCTTCAACGAAGCACGAACTACCAAACGAGGTACGCCTGACTTCAACAACTCCAGACGCTTACGATAATCCGTCTTGCCTTCGCGCTTACGACGATACGCTACTGCTTTCTTTCTTCGGTTCATTTTTTCCTTGTACCAATCCGTGTTCTTCTATGTATAAATTAATATGATGGCGAGACCTGAAAAAGCCCCCCTTAGCCATACTGTACAACCGTGCATAGACAGCTGTAGGAATACTACCCTGCTCTCTCAAGGCCTTTAAAAGCTTACGCTGTGCACGAATACGAGCAGCCCAAGCAGCCTTCTTCGACAAACGAGCATGCCGACTACCCTTAATACTACCATGACCCTGACGGCGACCCTTACGCTTTTGCTTCAATACTGCACGCGTACGACCATGAGAGTAACCAACCGTCTGCACCTTACAAATAATATTCTTAACAATCAAACCACGAACATCATTCTTCGTAATAGCATCTTTAATATCACCCAAATGAGCAGGATCAAACCAAACTTTTTGCGGAGAAGTCTTCAAAATAGAAGCTGCTAGTCTACGCTGCGTGAGGAATTTCATGCTTTCGCCTCCAATACTTTCTTCTTCTCTTCCTTCTCGCGCTGCTCCTTCTCCTCAACAGACTCTTCCTTCTTTTCCGATTTCGCAGCAGCCTTCTTAGAATCTTCCTGAGACTTATTCTTCGCAGAACGACGAGTAGACTTACCCTGCTTACGCAACTTTAACGACTGCTCAACCGATGTAAGGAACGCTTGCAAATCCTTAACATTCAAGATACGCAACTTCTTCTCCAACGCTTTCTTAACAATAAGAACACGCTTCTTCAAACCAACAGTATGAGCAATAATAAACGGTTGTTGTAACTTATCAACATCCTCAGGACGATGCACCATAATAGGAACTAAACCTTCTCTTGTCAAACCA
>DATDVL010000006.1:0-3832 GCA_035290025.1 Candidatus Nanoarchaeia archaeon | reverse complement strand
CATGGTTGCTTTAATATCATAGGCATAATCTAGGAAGAATTTTGTTTCTTCTTCCGGGTAATTGTGGTCGAGTAGTATAGTGTACGGTCCTAGGAGTATTCGTTTGTCTTCGGTTATTTTTGCTGTTGTTTGGCTTATGGTTCCGGGTGTGAATTTCGTTGCTTTTTTGTCTCCTGTTGTTTTTGCTGCTGCGGAGAGTTCTTGGAGGTCATTATAGTTTGATCCTTCGAGGGTGATGCTTTGGAAGTTTTGTAAGTCATCAGGTGTCATCGTGAGTGTGAGATCTGGGTACATAATAGTTGTAACAGTAGTTGCTTCTGGCAGATTGTTTTCTGCGGTGAGTGCAATATAGAATCGTTCTTTTTCTGTTATTTGTGTTGGTGGTTGGTCTTTGACGAAGTTAATGATGATGCCTCGTGCTCCGGTGACTTTTTCTTCTATAGTGTTCTGAGAATTATTGAGGAAGGGTATGCTGCTGCAGCTGATGAGGAAGAGGAGTGCTAGCAATAAGGAGTATGTTTTCATGGTGGCACCCCTGTTTTTTTGAAAGTGACTTTGCTATCTTTGGTGAACTGGTAATCATAGGTTGCTTCTGCGCAGATGCGTGTTGCTTGTAGTTTTCCTTCTGGTCCTGTTGGTTGTTCTAGTTTGAAGCGGTAATAGAATGTTTTTTCTGCTGCAGTGAGGTCTAGGTCCCTTCCTTGGCTGATAAGTTGGAGTTTGTCGTTGATAGTTTTTATGCGTGGGTTCTGGCTATCAATAACGGGTTGTGCTATGAAGCTGGGGTCGTTGGTTTCTTGGATAAGTTGTTGTCTGTTTTTTTCAGGTAACGATAATTCCAGTTTTCTTAGGGTGAGCATGTGACCGTTGCTTGTTTTTTCGTTGTGGAGTTTTAGGCTGAGTGAATATATGCTTGTGTATCTGCTGCTTCCTTCTTTTGGTTTTACCCAGGGTTGTGATGTTTCTATGCTGAGTGTTGCTAAATTGCATCCGGTAGTGCAGCTTGAAGTGGTTGTTGGTGGTTTTTTGTAGTTTTCTTCTGCTACCGTGTAGAGGTTGAGGCAGGTTGTGGTGGTGAATTCTTTATAGGTTCCTAGGAACGTTATTTCTTCTTGTTTTTCTTCTGAAAGATATGGGTTACTTTCTGCTTGTGTATTAGCAATAACATCTTTTTTTTGTGCAATCTGCTGCTGGAGTACTGTTTTTTTAGAAGGGTCTGTTTCTGCTTGTAGTTTAGTGTCAATATTTTTTATTTCTTCTTCTATTTTTTGTATGCGTTTTGCTCTTGCTTCTTCCCATTGTTGTCCGCTGTTAGAAAAGGTTATTTTATCAAATAATTTTTTGAGGTCACAAGTTAAGGTGATAAGTAATGGTTCTCCGTGGTAATCTCCTAATCCCTCAAAGTAGGCTTCTTTACCATCGGGTGTTGTTGTAGGGAAAACCGTGGTGCTACCTTTTTGTTTGCAGCTAAAGTCTGCTATGGCTTTCGATGTAGGATTATCAAAAGTATCTATATGTATATCAATGGCTTGTGCAATAGGATTAAGTGAAGTGATGATGCCGTCTTTATCAGTTTCATAGAAAGGTAAGGGAGTTATGATAGTATCAAATATTATACCACTTTTTGGTTTTATTTCTATAATGTCAGGTGCACCAAACCCTATGGCTTCTTTGGTTTGTTCTACAAAATTATTAAAATAATTAGTTACTCGTTGCACAGGGTTAAGGTTAGTGGGGTTGAGTGTTTGTTCTTGTAGATAGTCACCATATTTTGTATAACCATAAATTCCTCCTACTAAGAGTATAAGGATGATGATACCTGTTTTATTAAACAAAAACTTTTGTAAATAGGCGAAAAAGTATGCAAAAAATCCAGCGCCTTTGCGTTGTCCTCCTGCTGCTCGTGCTGCTAAGAATATGCCAAGAATTACTGCTAAGTAGCCAATATTAAAGTTATGAGAAGTAAGAAAACCTTGAAACAAAATAGTCTTAAACAAAGCAAAGAGTATTGCTGCAATAATAGTAGACTTTATCCAAATCTTTACGTCTCGTGGATCAAATGAAACAGCATAGAATGCTAGTATTATTTCTATTATAGATATGAATCCTAAAGGTATATGATAAGAAAGGTCTTTTAATGGTTCTATATTTAAGGGACTAGAAATTACTAATTCATCAGGTATTGCTGCATTGGCGAGAAGATAGACTATAACAAAGAGTAATAATTGTATAAAAGTAATAACGAGCATACCTCCTTTTGCAAAGGTTCTGCCAATAAAGTAGACAATAGCAAAGAATGGTAAGAATGATAAAATACCTAAACCGCTAGAAGAAATAAATGAATAAGTAAGGAGAGAAGCGATAATACTAAAAAAGATTATGGTGACAATAAAAAATAAAAAATGGCCATTAACAGGTTTTTTGATATCAATAAACGAAGAATGTACCTCGTTTCTTCCTCCAGCAAAAAAAGAGAGTATTCTCCCAGGCCAACTTTCAAAGAAAGAACTATTTTTTCTTCGTTTAGCTTCTAAAATTGCTTTGTATTGTTCTAGTTCTGCTGCTCGTTTGTAGAGTTCGTGTTTTTCTGCTGCTACAAATTTTGGTGCTTCTCCGCCTTCTCCTAAGTCAGTGTCGTGTTCTACTTTTGCCCACTGTTTTTTTAGGTCTTCTACTGCTTCAGACTTTTTTCTCTCTATAGTTTCTTCTGATGATTCTTCTGGTTCGGCTGGTGGTTCGTCTGCTGGTGGCTTGGCAGGTATTTCTTCTGGTTCGGCTGGTGGTGGTCCTGGATCTGCCATGGGGGCTATTCCTCCAACGTTATGTCGAGGCTGAGAATGTCAAATTCATTTTCTGGTATTATCCGGAGATTATTAGTTCCTTCTTTGATGCTGTCGCTGATGTCTATTTCGTAGTCTTGGTCGTACGTGTCGATATAGTAAGTTATGCCATTGATGATGATGTGTCCTTCTTTTCTGTAATCTTGTTGCATGTTGAGTTTGAGGAGTGCACTAACATAACCGTCTACGACAGCGTTGTAGTCTGCGGGTTGTATGCTGTAGGTGTAGCGTTGGAATGTTTTTTGGCTGAGGTATTTTTCTAGGAATAGTTGTTCAAGGATGTAGCTTCCTTTGTCGATGCTGAAGGTTAGAGTATTGGTTCCTTTTTTGAGGTAGTCTAAGGGTAAGTCTTGGAGTAATGGTCCTATTTCGCAGACGACGACGCGTTGGTCTACTAGTTTATTATTTAAGTATATTTTCATGATGCCTCGTTCTTGTATGCGTTGGCAGTTGGTGAAGTAGTTGAGACTTATGCCTTGAATGTTTTTGTATTCGTTTTCGTTGAGGTTGAAGTTTCTTTGTTCTTGTTGGTTGGTGTTATGTACTGTTTGTATAATTTGTAAGTCTTTGAGTTCATAGGTATTGCTTCCGAAGATTGCGGGTTTGCTTACCGTGAAGGTGAGTCTGTTCGTGCTTCGTAGGTAGGTTGTTGGTAGGTTAATAGGTATGCTGCTGGTTGTTGGTGTTCCTTCGTAAATGGGCATGCCGTTGAGTTCTATCATTATTTTTCCTTCGGTGGTTACGGGGAAGAAGTAGAGTTTTGCTTCTTGGAGTTCTTGTTGTTCAGTGAAGGTTAATGTTTTTTGGTTGTTGTTGAATATACTTCTGCTTACGCTGATGCGTTCTGCTAACGGTAGTGTTTCTTGTTCTTCGTTGAGGTAGAGGTTGACAGATGCTAGTGGTTGGAGTAGTGCGTCGTCTAAGTACGGGTATACTTTTCCTGGTGTTTCGGTGAGTAAGGTTTTTGTGGTGTAGGTTGGTCCGTAGTAGCC
>DATDVL010000005.1:0-12077 GCA_035290025.1 Candidatus Nanoarchaeia archaeon | reverse complement strand
GCTGGAAGGTCACAAAAAATGCTGTGACAAAATCACAGCATTTCAAATCCATTGATGCAATGCAAGAAGCTCTAGAAAGCTTTTGGGACAAACACACTTTTACGCAAGGATTTATGCGTTATTTATGTCGCTAACTAAATTTCCGTTAGCTTTATAAATGGTTATTGTTGAAGGTTGTTCAGTCCTTTATGTGAGGGCGAGCTAAAACAAGCGTGATGAATTATGCCTACAGGTCCTTCAAATCCCCATACACAAATGTTGATTGTTTCTTTGAGACAGGTTGCTCGTAAGTTGAAAGTTCCGTTATGGCATCGTGTTGCTGATGAATTATCTAGGCCTACGCGTCAGCGTTGTGAAGTTAATTTGTTCAAGATTGATCAGTGTGCTAAGGATGGTGAGTTTGTTATTGTTCCGGGTAAGGTGTTGGGTGATGGTGTGCTTACGAAGAAGGTTAAGCTTGCCGCGTTCAAGTTTTCTCAGTCTGCTAAGGATAAGGTGAAGCATGGTATGTCGTTGGAGCAGGCGTTGAAGGAGAATCCTAAGGGTGATAAGGTGAGGTTGTTAGCATGATGTTGAAACTTATTTTGGATGCTGATGGTATGATTGCGGGTCGTTTGTGTAGTTTTGCTGCTAAGTCTGCTTTGGAAGGTTTCCAGGTAGAAATTGTTAATGCGGAAAAGGCTGTTGTTACCGGTCCTATGAGTCGTTATGTGCAGCGTGAGCGTGATCGTCGTAATCGTACAGATCCTCGTTGGGGTCCTTTTACTACGAAGATGCCGGATCGTTTTTTGCGTCGTATGGTTCGTGGCATGTTGGATTATAAGAAGTTGCGTGGTAAGACCGCTTTTGGTCGTGTCATGTGTCATATTGGTGTGCCTTTGAATCTTGCTCAGGAAAAGTTGCATCCATTGTCAGTGGGCATGTCAGTCAAGAAGTTGAAGCATCGCCAGTTTACGACAATTGGTGAGATTTGTAAGCAGTTTGGGGGTTCACAATAAGGCTTATAAATCAGGTCTTATGAAAAACGTTCATGACTGTTAAGAAAGCTATTCATGTTTCTGGCAAGCGTAAATTAGCGGTTGCTCGTGCTTCTCTTCGTGAAGGCAAGGGTGTTGTTCGTATTAATTCTCTCAAGCTTTCTGCATATCAACCGGAGATTGCCCGTATGATGATTGAAGAGCCGTTGTTGATTGCGGGTGATGTGTATAAGACGGTGAATATTGATGTGAATGTTTTTGGTGGTGGCTGGCATTCTCAGGCTGAGGCTGCTCGTCTTGTTGTTGCAAAAGCACTTGTGGGTTTTGTGGGTACGAAGAAGATCAAGCAGGACATGTTGGAATATGATCGTCATCTAGTCGTTGCCGATAAAAGAAGAAATGAGCCACACAAACCGAACGATTCTAAACCTCGTGCGAGCAGACAAAAAAGCTATCGATAGTTTGTTACTTAATAGTGAGGACTATTTTATTTATTGTTACAGCCTATCAAATGTTTATATCCCAGATGTGTAATATTGTGTTCTCTTCTTACTCGTTTTACAACAGAATCGTTGACACCTAGTTCTGTGCAGATATCTCGGACTTTTGCTGTAGGGTTTTGTTGGTAAATCTCTAGAATTTTTTGTATCTTTTCTTGAGGTATGCTGCAACGTGCTGTGTTACCTCTATCAATGCTATGTTTTTTACATAATCGTCGGATTACAGAGTCATGAACATTCATTTGTTGTGCGACTTTTTCTATAGTCCATTCTTTATGGTTTTTAACAAAAATTATTATCTCTTTTTTCTTTTCTTCTGATGTTCTCGGGACTGTTTTTGTTAGTTTTGCTTCTCGTAACATACGTCTAATAGTTATTTCACTTATCTGTGTTTGTAACGCAATATCAAAAACGATCATTCCTTGTTGGTATAGCTTTATGATTCTATCTTTCTTTTCTTGTGGGATTTTGTTCCAAGTTTTACGACTTCCAGTGAAATACTCTGTTTCTTGAGATATGTTTGAATATTGTTGCATCATTACGAGGAATTTATTATATTTTTCAGGCGAAATAGTCATCATTCGTTGTTTTAACAGTTGTATATTATTTTCCCGTTCAGATATTACTAGCTTATCTTCTGGGTAGATCTTACCTAAGATATTTATCATTTTTAGGCATTGAAAATATATTTCTTTTTCTTCAATTTTAGTTACAGAGATATGCACTCTATATTTCATGTCTTTTTTAGAGCATTCAACGCATCCTTCTCCAGCTATGATCCCTCGCATGTATCCACGTATGTGTTCTTTTTTATAGGTGAGAATTTTTTCGTAAGTAATCGTTTTTACGAAATATTTAATAATTTGGCTGAAAAGATTGTTTTTGTATTCAAGAACGAGTGTTCCTTTGTCATAGAATTTTAGTCGGGTATTTGGAGTATTTTTGATGTAGGTTACTATTTTTGGAAATGCTTGTTCTTTACTGATAGCAGTTTTTGCTGACCAGTGATTAATGACTTTTTCTTCTATTTCTTTCCTGTAGTTCTCATCCATTGGTTCTTGGATATTCAGTTTTATACTCCACCTCCAGTGGTGAGGCTGAAATTCAAATTCTTTTTTGAACCATGCAATTACGCGATTAATTATGTGGTATTCATGATTTGCGAAGGATAAATTTCCATTTTGTGTCTTTCCCATTTCTGCTTGTAATAATCCTAGTACTTCGAATGTTTTTTCTGTTTTTGCGATGTATCGTTGAATAGTTCCTGAGTAGGTTCTTGTTGAGTTATTAAATCCTGGGATAGTATAAGAAATGGTGATTTCGTTTTCTTTAATATCAACCTTCGGAATAATTCCTTTTTGTGATTCAGTAAATATTACCTGCGGCAAAAACTCTTTCAGATCAATCACTTCTTTTTCTTGCATAATTCCTAAAATCGTTTTTTTCTTTATATTGTTTCACAGCGTGGTTGTCGTGTTGTCGTAGCGAGTCCAGAAGGGCTGGAAGTGCCGGAAATCTTTCGGATTAGTAGTATTAGGTAATGGTTCGTTGCCCATAGTTTTTTATAAAGCCTTTTTTTTGATGTGTCTTCAATGTTTTCTAGGAAATGACTCTTTAGGAAAATGATGCTAGCTAAGTACTCTTTCTGCATCAGGGTAGTGTTCAAGAACTTTTCTTAGGTGTCCTAGTCCGTATTTGCTCATAATAAATGATGCGTAGTGGAATATTTCTATGCGTCTGTTGAGTGGTATGTCTCGTGCTTTGTCGCGTATTCTGGTGAGTGCTGTTTCAATGGTCGTTCGTGCTACTTTTTCTGCTAGGTCTGGTTTGAGAGTAAATTCATCTAGGTTGCAGTTGCAGTCGTCGTAGATTGTTTGTAGTGCTTCTGTTGCTGTTGTTGCTGTGTGGGCGATGGTCATGATAGCTGCTTCTGCGAGATCGTTGGTGCGGCGTGCTGCGAGATAAGTGAATGGTTGTTTGCGGAAAGCGAGGAGTGTGTCTTTTGTGAGTGTTGTGGGTAGGAAGGGTGTTCTGAGGTTTGCTGTTACTTCGTAGGTTTGTTGTTTTAGATAGTATGCAAGTTCTTGTAGGGGGAAGAGTGTTGACATGCGTCCCATGGCGAGGTGGATTCTATTGCTGAAGGTGATGATGCCGTTTTCGTGGACTTTTTTGGTGAGGCTCATGATTCTAAGTAGAGTGTGGTGTTTTTAAATGTGTAGAAACCTTTTTAAAGCCTTTTTGAGGTGGTGTAGTTTATGATTATTCCTATCCGTTGTATGTCGTGCGGTAAGCCTGTTGCTCATTTGTGGGAGGATTATCAGGCTCGTTTGAAGAAGGGTGAGGATTGTAAGAAGGTTTTGGATGCTTTGGGTTTGCAGCGTTATTGTTGCCGTGCGTTGTTTTTGGGTCATGTTGATTTGTTGGAAGAAGTTGCTGCTTTTAAGAAGTCATAATTCCTTATTTATAAATCCGGAAGATTTTTAATATTTTGACCAATAAGGTTATTAAGAATGGCAAAGAAAAACCTATTTATGTCTGAAACAGCACAAATTTTACAGGAGCTCAAGCAGATTAAGGATAAGCTTGTTTATATTGAGGAGCATATGGTTGATGTAGACGCGATCATGACTCCTGCCGAGCGTTCCCGTCATGAAGAAGGTTTGCTTGATTTAAAGTTTGGTCGGACAACTTCTTTGGAGCGGGTAAAGAAGGGGTTGCAGCATGTTAAGGGTAGAGTTAGGTAATCCTGCTAAGCGTTTTCTTAAGTCATGTGATCCTATTCTTATTGCAAGATTAGTTGCGTGTATGGAGTCGCTTGCTATTGATCCTTTTCCTTCAGGTGTTGTACGTGTAAAGGATAGAGGTGAGAAGACGTTTCGTGTTCGTGTCGGTAAGTATCGTATAGTCTATACTGTTGATCATGGTAGTAATCTGCTGTTAGTCACTGATATTGATAAGCGTTCTCGTGTGTATAAATAGTTTATTTTACTTGTGCTAGTCGTTCACTTACTATGTTCCAGTCTGCTGTGGTGAAGAATGCTTTGAGATAATCCGCTTTGTTGATGCCGTAGTCGATCATGAATGCGTGTTCCCAGCAGTCTAATGCTAAGAGTATTTCTTGGTGTATGGGTAGTCCTATGTGGTGTTCGTAGAGTATCCATGTTTGTAGTTCTTGTGCTTTTTTGTTCCAGGTGAGTACAACCCATCCTGTGGTGCTTCCTGCTGCTGCTTTCATGTCTGTTATGAGGTTGTCCCAGGTGCCGTATTTTTTGTTTGCTGCTTCTTGTAATGTTGTGCTGGGTTTTCCTGGTTGTTTGTTGAGGTTTTCGAAGTAGAGTTCGTGGAGGTAGGTTCCGTTGAAGGCTACGGCGTGTCTTCTTTTGAGTTCTGAGTAGTCGTTGTAGCTGTAGTTGGGTGCGCTTTTGTCAACGCTTTGTAGTTTTGTTTCTATTTCGTTGAGTTTTTTTACGTAGCCTTGGTAGAGGGTGAGGTGTTGCTGTAGTTGTTTGTCGGAGAATCCTTGTAGTCCGAGGAGATGGTTGAAGTCTTTTGCTTGGTGTTCCATTATTAATTAGGGGTATGCTACTTTTTTAAGTGTTGTGGTTTATGTCCTAGAACGGGTGGGGTAGTCCTGGGTAGTGTGTTTCGAACGTTCTTCTTTTTTCTTCTTGGCTTCCGCTGGTGTATCGTTGGAGGAAGTTTGCGTAGAATTTTGCGCCTAAGTGGGTAGTAACTGGCTTGCTAGATTGCTGTGCTTCTTGGCGTGCTATGCCTTCCATGAGTTCTAGGATAGTGATAGGTCTGTCTATGTCTTGGAGTGGTAGTCGTTGGGTGCTGAAAGGTGTTAGTTGTGTTATTCTTTGGAATGCTCGTGCAAGGGTGAGTGCTTGTTCCTGATTTGTGCTTCTGATCATGAGTGATGTTTCTATGCCTTTGTCGCGGTAAATAGTTATGTCCATGAGTGGTTCAAAGTTGATGGCTCCTAATTGGTGGGCATTTTTGTGTTCGTTGAAGTTTCCTACTTCGTCTACTATTGTTTCTAAGCCTAGTTTAATCGTGGTGCAGTCCGTGGTGGTTGTTCCTCCGGTTGCTACGATGGTGAGTATTTTTCTTGGCCAGACGTAGATGCCTTCGGGATAGTCTATGCGTTGTATCATGTTTTTTCTTGTTTATTTTCCTTGTAGTGGGAAATATACTTTTGCTAGGCGTCTTCGTGCTGCTTCTCGTGCTGCTGCTCGTGGTAGCCCTTTGTCTTCTTCCAAAAATGAGCTGTAGAGTGCGTTTGCGCAAATGGCAAGAACTTTCGTCGGTCCTGTTCGTGCATACCATGCCTGGTTTTTTATTATTTCTCGTTGGATGAATGTAAAGGTCTATGACAAATCTTTTTTCTACTTGTGTTCTGAATGTATCATCTGCAGTGTAGGGTACGAATCCTAGTTCTTTGGTGAGCATTGCTACGGTGTCGTGGAGGCTTGGTGTTTCGAAGCTTGCAGCGACGATGTGGGTTTCTAGGTCTCCTTTTTTACGTACTTCAACAAGTGTGGGCGGTTGTTCTTGCCATGCACCTACTCTTAATTCTCCTCCTTGGGTGTTTTTCCCTGTTTCTTTGAAGTGTCGGGAGAGTACGGGTAGTATTATTTCTGTGTCGGCAAGTATGCCGTTGACTGCGGTGACGGTAAGGTCTCCATAGTTCCAGGTAGTAATGTTATCGCGTTCGGTGACGGTTAGTGGGTAGTGCATGGTGTTTCTTATCGGGTGTTGGTCTCTGTTTTAAGTCTTATGAACTGTTTTTAAATGTCACGATGTAGTAATAACAGAATCATAAGTCTTTTAAATATGTATACTCTAAGATAAGCATGCCTATTCGCAAGATTTTCCATGCGTCTGATGTTCATGAGGATGTTGACGCTTTTCGAGGATTTACTAATTTTGCTAGTGCTCAGGGTGCTGATGCTTTGGTCGTTTCTGGTGATTGGAGTTTGTTGCCGTGTCGTCGTGATGATTATCGTTCGTTATTAGCCCAACGTTCGTTTGTGCAGGAAAGGCCACAGTTGATAACTTCCTTAGACAGAGGTATGGTTAGTTTACTGGCAAAGCATGGTCCAGGTAGGGGTTTGGATGCTGTCGCTGCTGCTGTTCAGCAAGAGGGTGTTGCTCAGGCGTATAAGGTTGTTTTTCCTGAGGTTGCTCAGCGTCGTTTGCGTCGTGCGCATCAGGAATATATGGTTCCCTTGTTGCGTCAAATGTATGATATGGTGTGTGAGCCAGGCATTCCTGTTGTTGGTGTGGGTGGTAATTATGATCCGTTGATGGCAGATATTTTGGGTGAGAGTGATGTGCATGCACGTAAGCGTGATGTTGCTGGTTTTCGTTGGCGTGGGTATAGTGGTGGTAATGCGAATCCTGGTTATGTGGGTGTTTTGGAGGATTTTGGCATCACGTCGCATTTTGATGAGTCTGAGTTGGAAGATGTTATGATACGTGCGTATATTGATGATAAGCGTGAACAGCCTGCTGCTCCGGTGTTGTGGGTTATTCATAATCCTCCGTTGTTCGTGACGGATGCTCTGGGCATGGAGGGTGGTGGTCATGGTGGTTCTCCGTTATTATTGCAGCAGTTGTTGCGTCCTTCGTTGGTTCCTCGTAAGGGTAAGCGTGTGCTTTTTTGTGGTCATATTCATGAGGCGGGTCCGCATGGTAATGCTGCTATTTTTCAGGATCGCCAGTTGTATGAGTCTGTTGTTCCTAGTCAGTATGGTGCGGGCAGTTTTCGTTGTATGCCAGGTGTAGGTGCTGTGCAGACAAGTAGAGGTGAGGTTATTCCGGTGATTAATTCGGGTAATCTTGGTCGTTTTGATATCAAGAACTTTCCTTCTCCTGCGGAGTTGGCGGATAGGCGTTGGTCTCCTGATCGTTCGTTGTTGCAGACAGTTCACGCGTTTGATTTCGGTACGTTTTCTCGTGTTGATATGCGTGATGATGGTTCTATTGAGCAGGTGGTGCAGTATTCGTTGATGGACAAGTCTGCTTTGGGTGGTCGTTCTGTGGGTAAGGTTCGCGAGTTGCGGACGGTTCCTGGGAAGTTCTTTACGTTTTGACTTTTTTGGATTATTATTTGTAAACTTTTTTCTGTTATGATTTGTAAAATACAAAAGAAGGTTTATATAGAATGAGTGCATAATAATGTAGGGGGTAAAAGAATTATGTTTGAACATGCCTTGGATTTTATGAAAATTTCTGAGAGTAAGAGCTCTAAAAATAGTCGGTCAGTCATTGTGTGTTTTGTTATGCATAATGATGAATTATTATTATTGGAACGTAGTGCGCAGGTGGAATTATATAATTCTTGGTGGAATGTACTTACAGGGTATCATGATGGTAGGTCTTCGGCGGAGCAGCGAGTGAAGGAGAAGTTGTGGGAAGAGTTAGGTATTACTTCGGATGTGGTGAAGTCTGTGAGAGTCGGTCAGGCGTATTGTTCTCGCCATTTTGTTATTGAGAAGGATTGGACGATGTTGCCTGTGTTGGTTGAGCTGAAAGAAAAGCCTGCTATTCGTTTGAGTGGTCAGCATCAGTCGTATCGTTGGGTGAAATTGGATGATATGAAAGATTATACTATCGTCCCAGGCATTATGGATGGTTTTGAGCAGTTGAAAGGCGTTGTTGCTTAATATATCCCTAGATAGAATCGTAGTTGGGTTAGGTTATTGTTTCTTATGTTTAGTAGCGTGTTGACTGCTGCTCCGAATCCTGCGTTGATGGCTGTTGTTTTTCCCATGACATATTGATTGTGTGTTTCGTGCATGTGCCCGCCAATGCAGACTAATGGTTGATGTTGTTCTATGAGTGTTCGTGCGATTAATGATCCGTAGTGGTAGCCGTAGCGTGGTGATGATTTCATTTTTATTTTGTCTAATGGTGTGTTAAAGGGTACGTTATGGCTGATAAAAATGATGGGCTTCTTTCCTGTGAAGAATGCTCCTAATTTTTTGAGTGTGCTCGTGTAGTTCTTCTTCATAGTTGCTAGTTCTTTTTTTGTTTTTCTTTTGATGTCTTCTGGGTACTGTGGGTATTCTGGTCCTGAGGTAATGCCATGTCCTATGATTGTATAATCTTCTGTTTCAAGTCTTTTGTGGTAAACGTCAATAATGTTAGGTAATCCTTTGATAAGTTTTTTGTAATGATCCTGCTTTAAGTAGGGCCATGTGCTTTCTTTGTTAGGTGTCCAGTCCCAGTTTCCGGGTACGATGTAGACGGGTTTTCCGAAGCTGTTGAGCCATTGGAGTATTTTTCTTCCGTCCTTCATGGATTTTTTTATCATCCATTCTGCTGTTTTCTTTCCTGTGATTTCCCACCATTCTTTTTTGTTTTTTGGGTTTGTCATGTTGTGTTTGAGTGCTGCGAACATGTATTCTCGTGCTTTGTCTGAGCAGAAGTCTCCGGGTGCGATGATTGCGTCAAATTTTTTGTAGTGGATGAGTGGCTTGTTGCCGTGCAGGTCTCCGACGATGAGGAATGTGGTCATAGTTCTTTTTTTAGTTCGTGTACGAGTGTTTGTATGTGTTTATAGCCTTGTTGCCAGAAGTGTTTGTTGTTGAAGTCTATGCCTAATTCTGTTGCTATAGTTTGTGGTTTTTTGCTGCCGCCGTGGCTGAGGAATCGTAAATAGTCCTTGACGAATGATGGTCCTTCTTGTTTGTAGCGTTGGTAGAGTGCGAGGGTGAGGAGTTGTCCGAAGCTGTAGGCGTAGCAGTAGTAGGGTGTTTCGTAGATGTGGGGTATGGTGAGCCATTCTTGTTGGAATATGCTGGGGAGTTCTATGCTGGTGCCGAAGTGTTCTTGTTGGTTTTTTAGGTAGGTTTTGTTGAGCTCATCAGTGGTTGTTCCTTGGCGTATGAGTTTGTGTGCTTGTTGTTCAAAGAGTACAAAGTATGCTTGTCGTGGTATGCTTGCGTAGAGGTCGTCGAGGTTGTCGGCAAGTAGGGGTATTTTTTCTTCAGGTGTTGCTTCTCCTAAGAGTTTTTCTGCGACGATCATTTCTCCGAAGATGCTTGCGGTTTCTGCGAGTATGAGTGGTGGGTGGCTGACGAGTCCTGAGTGTTTGTGGGTGAGTATATCATGAATGCCGTGTCCGAGTTCGTGTGCGAGTGTTTGTACGTCACGCATTTTTCCTGTGTAGTTGATGAGGACGTAGGGTGTTATTCCTGGTACGATGTCCATACAGTAGGCTCCGTCTTTTTTCCCTTGGTTGATGACGCTGTCGACGTGGTGTTCGTTGAGTATTTTTTTTGCGTGGTCTGCCATGAGTGGTGAGAATTGTTGGTAGCTGTCGAGGACGAGGTGTACTGCTTTGTTCCAAGTGTAGTTTTTTTCTTTATAGTGTAGGGGTGCGTAGATATCGTAGCGTCGTAGTTTTTTCATATGAATTATTTTTGCTTTGAGTTTGAAGTAGTCTTGGAATGTTTCGTTGTTGTTGCGTATGACCTGGAGCATGGTGTGCACTGCTGTCTCGTCGATGTTGTTTGCTAGGTGTCGTGGGTGGATGCTGGTGGGGTATTTCCTGATAGTTTGTGTTTCTGTTTCCCAGTTTTTTGCGATATTTTTGTAGATGTCTCCTAGGACTTCTTGATGGTGGGTGTAGGTTGCGTAGAGGGTGTCATAGGCGTGTTTTCTTAGAGTTGCTTGGTCGCTTCTGACGTAGGTTCCGAGTTCTTCTCGGGTCATGGTCTTCTTTTTGTTGTTAATAGTTAGGGTGTAGGTGAAGCTGTTGGTTATCAGGTTGTAGAGTTGTTTCATAGCATCCACACCAGTCGTATCTTTATAGTTGATGATTTTTTCTTCTGCTTCATTCAAGGTGTAGGGTTTTTGTAGGCGTAATTCTTCGAGGAAGTAGTGGTGGTCGGGTGTGAGTGTTTTCTTGATGCGTTGCAGGTTTTTTTCGTCAAGGTTTTTTATCCAGATGGTGAAGAACATGGTTTGGTTGCTGAGTTCGGTGAGTTGTTCGTTGACTTGTTCTTTGAATTTTCTTGCTTCTTGGTTGCTGGTGTTTTCGCTGTACTTAAGGTAGGTGTAATTGTTGATCCTGCTTGCTTGTTCTTCTATGGTTTCTAGTAGTTGTAGGATTTTTTTGAATTGTTCTGTGCTGATGGTGGGTGTGAGTTTGTTGCGATACGTGGTGAATTCTTTAACATCGTGGAGCAGTTTTTGGTAGTAGGCGTGGTATGCTTTGCTGCCGGGTTCGGGTATGATAGTTGAGAGGTCCCATCGTTCTTGCCGATAGGTGGTTGGTGTGGGCATGCGTGGTGTAATAATAATATTGGTTGTTTATATGCCTTACTTTTTCGATTCTTTTTTATAGGTAGCTTTGTTGTTTTTTCGTATGTTATCTGAAGTGCGTCAATTATTGCGGAAGGCGGTTACTCCAGGAAAGAAAAAGGTTTTGCAGGGTTTTTTTAAGACAGGTAAGGGTCATTATGGTGCGGGTGATGTTTTTCTTGGTGTTATGGTTCCTGATACGCGTCGTATTGCTAAACAGTTTCGTGATTTGTCATTGACAGATATTCAAGAGTTGTTGTCAAGTAAGGTGCATGAGGAGCGTTTGTTGGCGTTACTTATTTTGGTGGAACAGTTTTCTGCTGATCCGCAGCGTGTTGCTAGTTTTTATGTAAAGCATCGTTCGTTCGTGAATAATTGGGATTTGGTTGATATATCTGCTCCGAAGATTCTGGGTAGTTTCTTGTTGGATAAGCCTCGTGATATGTTATATGATCTTGCTGTTTCTCCCGTGTTGTGGGATCGTCGTATGGCTATAGTTGCGACGTACGCGTTTATTCGTGCTGGTCAGTTTGAGGATACCTTGCGTCTTGCTGAGGTCTTGTTGCAGGATAAGCATGATTTGTTGCAGAAGGCTGTTGGTTGGATGTTGCGTGAGGTGGGTAAGAAGGATCAGCGGGTGTTGGAGGCTTTTCTTCGTAAGCATAGTCGGGTGATGCCTCGTACGATGTTGCGGTATGCTGTTGAGCGTTTGTCTCCGGAAAAGAAGGCGTTGTTTATGGCTCGTTGAAGATTCTCAAACTTTTTATAGTACTGTTTGTTCTTTGATGTTTATGAATAATTTCTTAAATAAAGTAAAAGGTTTCACCGCTAGGAATACTCCTGTTGGTTTCAATAAAGCGTATGTGAAGGCTAAGGAAATTGCTGTTAGGCTACATAAAATTTCAGGTAAGTCTGCTGTTGGTCGTTTGCCTCCTGGTCAAACATTGACGAAGGGTTTTCCTGTTCTTGATTTGGGTGTTCATCCTTCGTTTAATTCTGATACTTATCGTTTGCAGGTGTATGGTTTAGCTCCGGAACGTTTATTCACGTATGATCAATTGTTAAAGATGCCTTCCCAAGAGTTTTCTGAAGATTTTCATTGTGTTACGCATTGGAGTAAGTTTGATGTGAAGTGGAAGGGTATTCCTTTCAAAGAGTTTCTTAAAATTGTTAAGCCTGATAATCGTTGGCAGTTTCTTATTCAGGAGGGTTTAGATCGTTATGCTACGAATGTTACTCGTGCTGATGTTGAACGTGATAATGTTTTTTTGGTGTATGAGCTGGA
>DATDVL010000004.1:0-3644 GCA_035290025.1 Candidatus Nanoarchaeia archaeon | reverse complement strand
ATGTTCCTTTTCTTGCAGGAAAAGAGGGCTTCTGAAGCTAAGGAACGTTTAGAAGAAGCTAAGAGGAAGTTGCGTGAAGAAAAGGAACATTTGAAGGACGAGTTGCGTAAACAAAAGGAATCTGCTCGTCATCCTGATGATCGTATGGTACAGGGTCGTCCGCAGCCGAAAAGTGATGGTATGAAGCCTTGGATGTTGTGGGATTTGATTATTCTTGGTTTAGTTTTGGCATTATTTATTGTTGCTATGGTTATTCCTCGTGGTTCTGTTTCTAATGCTGATGTTAAGAAGATGGTTGATGATCAAGTTGCTGCTAAGGTTGCTGTTTTGGAGGCTTCTATTAATGATATCAAGGCGAACATGACAGTAAAGTCGGTTGCTAAGCCTTCTACGCCAACGAATACTTCTAAGAAGATTGTTTTGGATGATGCGAATACTGCGGGTGCTCCTGTTCCTTTGGTTGATTTCAAGGCGTATATGGAGGATGCTTCTGGTAATTCTGCTGGTGAGATTGAGGCGAATGGTTCTGATGTGAAGTTTTCTTTGATTATTGAGGGTTTGGATAAGAATGATCCTCAGGTCTGTAAGATTGATCGTGTTAAGGATGGTGAGGAAACCAAGGATTTCGCTTCTAATGTTATTGTGAAAGTCAGTGAGAAGGATAAGTCTACCTATACTATTACAGAGAAGGGTACGACAAACTTTATTTTCAGGGTTCGTTGTGCTTTTGCAGAGTATAATGATGAGCAGAAGTTAGAGGCGGTTACGAGTTACTCTCAGTCGTTAGAGGCGAAGGTAAAGATAATTTTGAATTGATTTTTTCTTCTACAGTTTGTTCTAGATCTTGTGCTCGTTCTTTTCCAAAGTCAAGGACGACATAACCGACATTTTTGAGCATATTTTTCGTTTCGTCAGGGTACATCACGAATGATAGGAGTAAAAGGATTATGATGAGAACCATGACTCCTTTGATGACACCCATGTTGTTTGTTGATAAATTTCTTTATTTAAAGGTTTGGTTACGTTTTTATAGAACAGGTTAGTATTAAGAGTCATGCGTTTACGTGATTTTCAGTCTCGTTTGAAGAAAGAGGGTGTTGATACATGTCTATTAATCAATCTTGAGCCTTGGAAGGATGTTAATGTTACTTATTTTTCAGATGTTGAGGCTAACGGGTTATTAGTTATTAACAATCACCCTACGTTTTTTGTTTCGTTGTTGGAAATTGCTGATGCTGCTGTTCGTTCTCAGGTGAAAACGGTTGTGTTAAAGTTTTTTGATGAAACTGTTAAGCAGTATGTTAAGGGTAAGGTTGTTGGTTTGAATTTTGATGTTATTCCTTTGTCGTTGTTTTATCGTTTGAAGAAGTTATTGAAGGTGAAGTTTGTTGATGTTGGTCCTTGGTTGCGTGAGTTGCGTATGGTAAAAACTGATGAAGAGGTTGTTCGTTTGAAGAAGTCTGCTAAGGTTATTTCTACAATTGTTGATGCCGTTATTGATAAGGCAAGCCATACAGATTCAGAGCTAGCTACGGCTGATAGGGTAAGTAAGTTAATGCGTGATGCGGGTGTTGTTGCTTCTTTTCCGACGATTGTTGCTGCGGGCAAGAATGCTGCTTCTCCCCATCATATTCCTTCTGTTGCAAAGTTGCATGGCTTTGTCGTTTTGGATGCGGGAGTTGTAGTTGATGGTTATTGTTCTGATATTACGCGTACATTTTTTGTGGGTCGTCCTTCACGGAAGGAGCTTGATATATATGAGAAGGTTGCTGCTGCTCAGAAGTTGGCGTTGGATAATTTGCATGTTTCGTGTGCTGCTGTTCATAATCGTGTTGCTGCTGTTTTGGGTAAGGATTTTATTCATGCTTTGGGTCATGGTATTGGTCGTGAGGTGCATGAGGCTCCGCGTATTACTGCTTCTTCAAAGGATGTTTTTCAGGAGGGTATGGTTGTTGCTATTGAGCCGGGTTGTTATCCCAAGACGTTCGGTGTTCGTATTGAAGATATGGTGCTATGCACGAATGGTCGTCCTCGTTTGTTGAGCTCTGCATATCATGGTTTGGTAATAAAAAAATAGTTTTATTGTATATTGATATAGGCGAGTTTCCAGCCGTAGGGGTCTTCCTGTCTCATTTTTTGTACTGTTTTCTTATCCAGTGTTGATTCATTTTGTATGCATATTTCCATGGTTCACCTCCAAGGGTTATTTTTTTGAAGGAAATCCTTTATTAATGTCTTAGCAACGATAAGTTCTGAGAAGTAATTCAAACCACTTGTTCATAACGTTTATATAGAAATGCTTAGTGTCTTTTTGGTTGATGAGTATCGTTTCTTTTAGTCCTGATTGGTTTCTTGGTTTCGATTCGTTATTGGAATTTTTAACAACTATCATCGTCTTATCTATTGGTTATTATGCGTTGAAAGTTTTTCGTTTGAGTAAAGCTTCTAAGTATTTTTATTTGAGTTTTTCTTTTTTTGCTATTGGTATCGCTTATTTGGCGAAGGCTTTGAGTAATATCCTTATTTTTTTGGAAGCTTCTCGTACAGAAGTCTTGTTTATTAAATTGCAGAATATAGTTCTTCTTCGTAATGCTGGGCTAATTGCGTATATGGCATTAATTCTTATCTCGTATGTGACATTAGTTGCTTTGTCTTTGAAGATTAAGGATAAGAAGGTATTGTCTTTACTTGTTGTTTTAGCTATACTGGCTACTATTTTGGGCGGGTCATATTTCTTGTTGTTCCATGTGGTGTCTATAGTTTTGTTGTTGTATATTATGCCTTATTTTTTTAAGCGTTATCAGGAGTCTAAAAATAATTATACGTTAGGTATTTTTATATCGTTCATGTTGATTACGTTAAGCCACGTCTTTAACGTTTTATTATTGACAGGTAATCTTGAATGGTATGTTATTGCGGAGGTGGCGCAGTTAGTAGGGTATGTTGGTTTATTAATGAACCTTGTTTGGTGTTTGAGGAATGGTTGAGCGTAGGAATAAAGTTGAGACGGTTATTGATATCCTTGAGGTGTTGCAACAGCGTGGGAAGTTAAAAACGACGCATATTTTGTATAAGTCAAATCTTTCCCATACAAAGTTGAAAGTGTTGTTGGAAGAATTATTGGAGAAAAAGCTTATTGTTGAAGAGGTTGATGGTAAAACTCGTTTCTATCATTTGACAGACACAGGTGGTAAGTTCTTGCAGCAGTATGTGCATATGAAGAAATTTACGGATTCTTTTGGTTTCTAAGAAGTTTTTGGAAGATATAAACAAAATGGAATATTTCCGGCACTTACAGCCCGAACGGACACGTTACGACATACTTGACAACTGCGGTTAGAAGTTATATAAAAGGAATTACTTTCAGTCCTGGAAGAATGAAAGTCACTCCTGATTTAGCAGAAGTCTGCGGCATTCATGCAGGAGATGGCTATCTGCGTGGGGGCGAAGGAAACAGTAGATGGGAATTGGATATTAGTGGAAGTGTTGAAGAAAAGGAATATTATGATTTACATGTGAAAAGATTATTTGAAAAGGTTTTTTAATAGAATCTCTCCAAAAAATCCAGTGAAGATATCGAGATTTCTTTTATGGAAGAAGATAGGGTATTGCCCTACTCATTTGACCTATGCACAAAGAAAGAA
>DATDVL010000003.1:0-3355 GCA_035290025.1 Candidatus Nanoarchaeia archaeon | reverse complement strand
TGTTGTAAAAATTTGTTAAGAGTAGTAAGCATAAAGGGTAGTTGTTGGTGGAGGGGTATGTGTAAACGGTAGGGTAAGGATGCTGGTAGGGTCATGGTAGGTGTTGTCTGGCTGAGTATCCTATTTTCTTGGATAAAAGTTTCGTAATAGTTGGGTGTGAATGGGTAGTCTGCTGTAGGATAAGCTGCATAGAGTTCTTGGGTGAAGAGTGCTAGATAGGTTTTTGTGAGTGTTGTTTCATCTGGGCATTGTTCTTTGCAAGCTGTTTCAATGTAGAGTGCTAGCTTTTTTGTTGCGGTGCATGCTGCAGTGGTGGTAAGTTGTTCATGGTAGGTAGTAATGTGGATGCTTTCTTTGTAAAGGTTTGCTAGTTGTTGTGTTTCTTTGTTGATGGTTTGTTGGTAGGCGGGTATTTGTTGGTTTTGGTAGGTTGCTACGGCGAGTGCCATGATAATAAAGACGGTTATGATTATGAGGAATGCGTCGAAGCCGTCAAGTCCGAAGAGTGCTTTTTTGTTCATGGTGTTATGGTGAAGTATGCTTGTTTAAAGTATACCACTAGCTTCCCAGGTAGTGCTTGTTCTGCTCCTTCTTTTGCTGCTAAGTCTCTTTGGTAGCGTTGTTTGGTGACAACAGTGTTGAAGGGATAGTTAATAGTATCAGGTATAGTAATATAATCGGCAAAATCTCCTTGGCGCATGATGCGGAACATATAGAAATAGTTTCTTCCTGCGTAGTATTGTTGTATGCCTTGGAGGAGGAGTTCGTAGGTGGTTTCATTTTTTTCTTCTTCCGTGTAGGTTAGGCGTATCCATGTTGCTAGTGTTTTTCCTTGGTATTCGTAGTAGAGGAGTGATTGTAAGTGCAAGTCATTTTCTAGGAGGTTTGCTCCTTGTTGTAGGTTTTGTTGTCGTTGTGATGCTCCTTTGGTGATGAGGATAGTTGCGGGTACGGATACAACGATAAAGATAATGAGTATGAATACGGTGATGATGAGTGAGTATCCTTTTTTATTCATAGTTGGTTACTCCCGGTGTGGTGATGTCTTTGCTGTCTAAGTGTTTGGTGATGGCAGTGATAACAATATCTGCTGGTGTTGTTGTTTCTTTGTTTTTTATGAGTAGGCGGTAGTTTTTGGTGATACAGCTGTAGGGTTTGGTGGTTACTCCGCAACCGCTGCCAGTAAGTTGGTAGTACTGATTAGATAGTTGTTCTTTGCCGTTGATGAGGATGTGTATTCCTATGAAGTTGTTGCGTGCGCAAGTGTTGAGTATTGTTGGTGTTATGCGTTCTTGGTCGATAATGCCGATGATGGGTTCGTTGTTGATGTGTTCTGCAAAGCATGCTGTTAAAAGGTAATTAATGTAATTTTCTAGTGCTGCAGGGTAGTATTCGTTAGTGTCTCGTATGCCTGTGCTTGCTATGCCTATGACAGTGATGATCATGATAATAATAAGAAAGATAGTGAACATGCCTGGGAGTGCGTCTTGGAAGAGTCTCATGGTAAGATAATGATTGCTCCTGATGTTGTTACGCCAGTAAATATTGCTGGGTAAGTGTAGGGTGCGTAGATAGTTATTTTTTTGTCGTGCGTACTTACAGTAACAAGTCCTGGTGTGATAGAGTAAGTGAATTTTTTGTTAGTAGGGTGTTCAATAGTGATGTCACCTATGCTTTCAAGGAGGGGGTAGTATTGTAAGTACGTTGCAAGGAGGTAGGCTTCTTGTTTTGCTTCGTAGCGTTCATCTTTAGGTAATGATGTGACTAAATTGTAGACGGCTATGCCAATGATGAATGCACCAATAATACCAAAGAGCATAAAGATGGGCCATTCCATGCCTTCTCCTTTTTTGTTCATGATGTTTTTTCTTCCGTGGTTTTCGTAGGTTCTTGTGCTATACTTGTGCTGGTGCTTGCTTGGTTGAATTGTTCTAACCATTGTTTTCTTTCTTTGTAGCCGCGGGTAGGATCAACAGTTACGAAGAGGTATTTTTTATTGTTGTAGTGTAATAGTTCTAGGTTGAGTTGTTGGACCCTGAAGGGTAGTCCTTGGTCGCAGGTTCCGTGAATGAGGAACTCACTATAGTAATTATCTCCTGGGAAAAACGGTTGGTAGGCTTCAGGAATGTCGTAATAATGTGATGGTAGTGCTGCTCGTGATATAATCCCTCCACGTAGGTTTTGGTAGGGACTTTTTTGTGAATAGAGTTGGGTTACTCCAGATGTTCCTGTTTCAAAGCTGTAGGTATAACGATAAGTGAATATTTCGTCTACGGGTAGGGGTTTGCAAAAAGTGAGTTTCGTATCTTTTCCAAAGTCTTGGTTTCCTGCAGTGTTTTCATAGACACATAAGCATGATTGTTGGTAGCATGCGGGGTCTTGTGGTTTGTAAATAGTTTCATCTTCTGGGCCACATCGTTCTTGTGTTGTTGCTTGTTCTTTATTGAATCCTACGAGGATGTAGCTGTCAGGGAGGTTGAGTGGTGTTGTTGAAAAACTGATGGTTGTTTTTGATCCTTCAACCAGTGATCGTATTTCTGTAAGGAATCCTTCAATGTTGTTGCGTACTTGTTGTTCTGTTTGTGTGTCTAGGAGGTTAACAAGAACTAGGTAGAGTGCTATGGTAATGAATGCTGCAAAGACGAGTTCTATAGCTCCTTGTAGTGTTGATAGCTGACCTCTTTTTTTATACATAAGTAGATGAGGAAGAAGGTTAGTATAAAAAGTTATTTAGGTTAGTTGCAATCAAGTGCTGTGGGTATTTTATCAACTATAATGCTGCATCCAATTTCTAGACTATCTACGCCTGATACTTTGTTTTTATTGCCACCGCAGTAGAACTGTACTGCTTTTCTTTGGTCTCCGACAACATATTCTTCTGGTGCGCCGTCGCCGTCATCGTCTATTCTGAATGGGCTAGTGCAGAAGGCACTTTTTTTTGCGAGTGTTAAAGGATAGCTTTCTATTTGTCTGCATCGTTGATAGCATGTTTCTATGGCTAAGTCTCTGCTGACGCCTGCTGTTGAGCTTTTGAAAATATCCGAGATAGTTCCTGTAGTTTTTCCTGCTCCGCTGAGGAAGAAGTAAGCGAGAACTGCGAGTGCAACGGCGAGGAGAACAAAAGTAATAATGGTACTGCTAGGTAGTTCGACACCTCTTTTTTTGACTTGCATGAAGGTTTTGACAGGTTTTTCCTATATAAATGTTTCTACGTTATAGTTTACGACAAAAGAAACGCATATAAATAAGTTCTACTTCTTATTTGTATGATAACCATAAAAGAGCGTGGATTAATCATCCAATGGGATGAAAAAGGAAAAGCTCAGCAAGAAATTGCTGAATTGTTAAACTGCCA
>DATDVL010000002.1:0-23843 GCA_035290025.1 Candidatus Nanoarchaeia archaeon | reverse complement strand
GAGGATGTTTCCTTTGTTGGTGAAGAGTATATCGTAACTTATTTTCTTTCCAGGGTTGAGTGTTGCGGGTAGTGTTGGTTGTATGGTTATGAGTTGGTTTGCGGGTAGGACGCGAAGGTAAAGACTTTCTAGTATTCTTATTGTATTATCAACAGTTGATCGTATTTCTATGGGTAATTCGTAGGTTCTTCCTTCTTGTGCGCTGCTTAATGTTTTGATGTAGACATTAATAGTTGCTGTTGTCCCTCGTTGTACTTCATAGGTGCTGTGATCTGTTCGTAAGTCTGCTGCAAAGTCTGAAAAAGGGTAAAGACTAAGGTCTTTTGCAGTGATAGCGAAGATATCGTTTGCTTGTTGGCTATTAGTTATTAAGACTTGGAAGATGGCGTCTCCTCCTGCGGGTATGACACTGTCAATATTTTTTATTTCTACGGTGACGTCCTGAGCTAAAACAATAGGGATAATAAGAAATAACGTGAGAATGAGTAGTAGCCTCTTCATAATGGAGTCAAGTAGGTTATTTGTATATAAACATTGTGGTAAAAAGTATTATAAACCAAAAATTGCAAGCTCTTTTTATGCAACAGTATGTTGGAGTGACGGGTTTAGTAACGCCAGGGGAAGTTGCTTTTGTTAGGGATATGTTTGTCGGTGCAGGGTTTTCAGGTAGAGAGTCTTCTTATCAGGGTATGATAGGTTTTCCGTTTTCTCGTGTTCCACAAAAAAGTAGGTTTCGGTGTCCTGCTACTACGCTTGATTCGTTGCCTGTGTTATTGCAGCAGGTGGGTGATAGTTTGGTTGCTAGTATATGTTATAGGTCTGATACTGCTGTAGGTATTGATGATGATGTTAATGATTCGTTGCAGCAGTTGAGAAAGAAGGGTTCTCGTGTCGATAATGTGACAATGAACATGGTTTTTCCTCCAGTAATGGCTCTTAATGCTATCAAAAGGGCGAATCCACGAGTCTCGTTAGGTTTGTCAGTGGGTTCTGTTATGTTTCATTCCATGACGGACACTGAAGTAATTGATAATCTTGAGGGTTATGAATGTCTTGATGAAGTGGTTATTTCTCATGGGAGTAATAATTTTCGTCAATGGCAGAGAAATATGGTACATGATGTTGGTTTGGTGAGACGTGCTTTGCCAAGTGTAGCTATAACAGTATATGTTTATGTGCACAATAAGAAGCTGCAAATGATTTTTAACGATTTGAGTAGTTTAGGTATTGTTAATCCTTCTGTGCAGTGTTCACGACGAGTATTAGAGGATAATCGTAGCCAGGATTGTGATTTTAGGCATGACAAAGCAAGGGATTTTATTTATATGGCTAGTGATGTAGTCGCTATTTAGTCCACAAAATAGTTCATGTTTTATACTGGTAGGATAGGGTGTTGTACTCGTCTGTTTCGTAAACGCAAATACCTTCATCATGGTAAAGAACAAATTCTTTGATGCCTGTGTCGAGTGCTAGTTTGCTACAGATGGTGCAGAATGGTTTTCCTGCTCGTGCCATGTTTCCTTGTTCGTCGAGTCGTATGAAATAGAGTCGTGCTCCGATGATTTCTTGTGCATGGTGTTTGAGTGCTTGTATGATGGCTCGTTCTTCTGCGTGGATGCAGCAGGTTCTGTCGGATTTGAAGTTTTTTGGTATGCTATCTTTGAAGCAGACATTTAATGTTTTGTTGAGGGGTGGTGCGTTGTAGCCTTCACCAATGATGTTTCCTTGTGCGATGATGATACATCCGCAGTGTGCTCGTAAGCATGTAGACTGTAAGGCTATCGTTGCTGCTTGTTGTAACCATTGGAGTGCTTCTTCGTGTTCTTGTCCTTGGAGGTAGTGCATGGTAGGTCCATAACTCTTTTAATTATTTAAAGTTGATGTTTAAAGTATCATGATGTGTGTTGCTGCGTTGAAGAGTTTGTGGTGTGATAGTTTACGCAGGCTTCCTTTTTATGATGATAGTTTTGATGTTGATGTTCGCTCGTCGGGTAGTGTTTCTTCTTGGTATGCTGATTTGATTTATAGGCACCCATTGTTTATTCGTAGTGAACATCAGGATGGTACGTTAGTAGTTGCTACGGTTGCTGAGGGTTTGGGTTTTATTGATTCCTTTCAGGTGAAAGCGGGTGAGCGTCGTCGTGGTCATGGTCGTTTATTGTATGAGACAGTAGAACAGGTGATGGTTGCTTTTGGTTGTCAAAATATACAGTTAAGTGCTTCTTTTCATGCTCGTCCTTTTTGGGAGAGAATGGGTTTTCGGTATAAAAATGGTAATCAGTTGTATGAGAAAGTTTTGTAAAAATGAGGAAGCACGGATTTGAACCGTGATCTCCAACACCCCATGCTGGAAGCATAACCAAGTTAGCCCACATCCCCGTGTGTTTAGGGGTGTTTTTTCTGTATTTATGAAACTTCCGATACGTGTTCTTTTTTGTTGACGTGGAGTATGTTGTCGACGAAGCTTTCTATTTTGTTTTCGTGGCTGACGATGATGATTTGTTGTGCGTTAACTTCTTCTAGCACATTTTTTATTCTGTCGAGTTGTTCTTCTGAGAATCCGTCGGTGGGTTCGTCAAGGATGAGTAAGTCTCGTGTTTTTATTGTGTCCATGAGCGTGTTGATAACTTGGTTGAGTGCTAGTCTATAGGCTAGTGCGCATGCTGTCTTTTCTCCTCCGCTTAAGTGTTCGTAGTCTATGGTGTAACTGTTTTGTACGATGACCGGTTGGTAGTCATGGTTGATGTGTGCTTCTATGATATCTGTGTCCATGAGGAGTGAGAACCAGTGGGTGAAGGTGGTGTTGAAGTCGTGGTGTACTTTGAGCATGGTTTGTTTTTCTATGGTTTGTATAAGGGGTAGGAATATGGTTTCTAAATGTGTTTGGAGTGCTGTTAACTGCTCATTTTTTTGTCGCAGGTTTTGTTTTTCTTTGATGGTAATTTGGAGTGTTTGATGTTCTTGTTGGTTGTCTTGTAGTTTTGTGGTTAGAGTTGCGTGGGTGATGGCTAATTGTCGTTCGTGTTGTTGTGTTTCTTGGAGTTGTTGTCTAATAATTTGTAGTTGTTGGTCTATGATGTTCGTATCAAGTAGTGGTTGTTTACTGATGTCTTGTTCTAGGGTAGTGAGTTGTTGCTGGTGTTCTTGTAATTGTTGTTGTAGTTGTTCGCCGTGGAGTTGTTGTTTTTGTCGTTCTAGTTGTCGTTCTTGGTAGACGCGATAGGCTGTTGTTTGTTCTTGGAATTGTTCTTGGTAGTGTTGGTGTTGTTTGTGTTGTCCTTCATGTTTTTGTAGTGTTTGTTGTAGTTTTTGTAATTCTTCTTGTTCTTTGCTGATGGTTCTTGTTCCTTGTTGGGTGATGGTGTGTTTGTGTTCTTCGTTGACGTTTTGTTTGCAGGTGGGGCAGGTGTTGATTGCTGTTATTTGTTGTATGAGTTGTTGTTGTTGATCAATAATGAGTTGGTGTTTTGTTTGTTCGCCGTGGAGTTGTTGGAGTTGTTGTTGTACTTGTTGTAGTTGTTGCGTCATTTGTTGTTGTGTTTCTGTGGGGCTGCTTACAGGTGATATAGGTATGAGTGCTCCTTGGAGTTGTTGGAGTTGTTGTTGTAAGTTCTTTATGGTGTTATTGATGAGGAGTTGTTGTGTTTTGAGTACTTGTTGTTGGTGTTCTTGTTGTCGTAGTGTTTGGTGGCTTGTTTCTAGTGTTTGTTGTTGTGTTTTGATGGTGTAGAGTTGTTGTTGTGTTGTTTGGAGTTGTGGCGTTAATTGTTGTAGTTCTTGTTGTAGTCTTTGGAGTTCTTGTTGTAATTCTTGGTTGTGCTCTTCTAGTTTTTGCAGGTCTTCTGTTTTTGCTTGGTTTGTTTTTCTTTTTTCTTTTATTTTACTGATGACAATGAAGGTGTTTTCTTGTATTTTTTTGTATTTGTCGATGCCGAATACTTTTCTGAGGATGTCGATGCGTTCTTCGCTGTCAGCTAAGAGTATGTGTTTCATGGCTTCTTGGGGTGTGTAGACGGTGTAGCGGTAGATGAGGTTCTTGTTTTTTTTGAGGAGGTCTTTGGGGTAGTTGAGCAGGTCGAGGATGTGTTGTTTGAGTTCTGTTGCTCCTAGGTCTTGTGGTGTTCCGTTGATAGTGATGGTTCCCGTGTCTTGTGTTATTCCTGTTCCTCGTTTGAGTGTTCTTGTTATGATGACTGATTTGTTTTCTATGGTGAAGGTTAGGGTTACGTAGCCTTTGTCGCTGCCGTTTCTTAAGAGTGCTTCTCCGTTGAGTTCTCCTTTCATGATGCCGAAGAGTGCGAATTCTATGGCGTGGAGTATCGTACTTTTTCCTGCTCCTACATTTCCTGAAAGGAGTGTTGTTCCTTCGGGTAGGTTGATGTCTTGGTGGTGGTAGCTTCTGATGTTGTGGAGTGTTATTTTTTCTATGTTCATGTCCAGATTCCTTCCAGTGCTAGTTTTTTTATGAAGTCGGTGATGATGCGTAACTCGTAGTCATGGTTTTTTTCCCCTTCGTCTTTTTCGTTGGTGAGGAGGTGGAGGAGTTGTTGGTTGAGGTCTTTGCTGATGAGTTGTGATGGTGTTTGTCGGAGGAGTGTTTCTTCTATGTCTTCTAGGTTTTCTTGGATGAGGTGTTCTTGTTCTTCTTGGTCGCTGAGTTTTGCTTTGTTGATGAGGATGTGGTAGGGTCCTGGATGATTGGTTATTTTTTTCCAGTTGATATCGCTCGTTTTTCCTGTTGCTAGTTTTCCTTGTATACGTAGGGTTATGATATGATCTTGGTGTGGTTTTTCTCGGAGTGATTGTAATATTTTTTCTTCTGCTTGTGTGGGTGTTGTTCCTTCGACGTTGATGGTGTAGTTGTTTACTTGTTTTGGTTGTATAAAGTGGTGATTAATGTTGAGTTTTTCGTCGACAATGTAGTAGCCTCCTCCTTGGAATGTTTCTAGTTCTTGAAAGTTGTTGGGAAATAATGCTCCAGGGTAGGCTATGAGTCCATGCGTTGGCTCATGTTTGTGAAAGATATAGTGGGGGTGTCCTCCAGCGTAATAAGCAAATTTTCTTGGTAGGTTTGCTAGTGGTTCTCCGTTGACTAATTCTAGGTGTTTTGGTTTGTATTCGTCGATGATAGTATGGAATAAGAATATTTTGAATCCTTCTTCTTGTTCGAGTAATTCTTTGTTGAGTTGTGCGTAAATGTTTTTGTCTAGTCCGCAGGCGAGTCCTAGGATGCCGGTCATTTTTACCCCTGTTTTTTTGTCGATGGTGAATTGTAGTTGGTTGTTCTGGAGTTTGAAGACGTTGGTGCAGAGTCCTGCTTTTTCTAGTACTTCGATCATGGTTTTTCCTGAGGGTGAAAAGTCGTGGCTTCCGGGTATGAGGTAGACAGGTATGTCGTGGTCTTTGAGTTTTTTGAGTGTTGCTGCTACGTCGCGTATCAGGTCTATTTGTGGTAGTGCTGTGTCAAATAAGTCTCCTGCGATGAGGATGAAGTCTACGTGTTGGTCGATGCATTGTTGTGTTGCTGTCATGAATGCTTGGACGCTCATGGTTTTCATTTTTTCGTCGCGCCAGCCGCCGATGTGGATGTCTGAGAAGTGTGCAAATTTCATATGGAGTACCCCGTGAGTCATCGTTTAGAGATTTTGCTTAATAAGTATTTGTTTACTTGAGTAGTTAGGTAAGTTGTGGTACAGCTCTGCCAATATCAGTGAAGAGATGGTGGTACTGTGGTACATGATAATGGGAAGGTAAGGGTAATGTTGTAATAACGATGGCATCGTTTTGTGTTCTTTTGATGAAATAGTTGGCTGTTGTAATATCGTGAAGGTAGCGGTTAATGGTTTGTTCTCCTATGATGACACGTACTGTCTCTCCTAGTTCTATGCTTATGGGCATGGATGCTCCGAGGCTTTGTGCTAAGTACTGATTTAAGATGATGGCACCTTGTCTTTTGAAGGTTCTTCCGAAAGATGATTGGGGGTGCTCGCTATAGCATTCTGTCGGTAGATAGACACTTTTTGGTGTTAGGGTAATGTCTCTCGGTAGGGTCCATTCTGTCGGTAGATAGACATCTTTTGGTGTTAGGGTAATGTCTCTCGGTAGGGTCGTAAGTAGTCCTAGTCGTAATATTTGTGTTGATTCTAGTGTAGTTCTTCTTTTGATGACGACTAATGCTAAGTCTTCTTCCCAGTTTTTTTGGAGTGCTGTTTCTAGCGTTTGTAATTGTTGTAGAGGTAGTCGTGGGTCTCTTCTCGATGCTGGTCGTCTTGTGTAGTCTTGTAATCGTTCTTGCATAAGGTCAGAAAGGAAAAAATGGTTTTTATAGCTTATGTCACTTAACTTATGGAAAGCGCTGCTCGTAATTCTTCAAAGATTTTAGCTTCTCCGCTTTTTTTTCGTGGCTGGGTTGGTTCGGGAATGTTAGTTATGCATATACGCGCGTGCTGGTTTATGTGTATTGCTGCTGCTGAAGGGTTTCTTAAGTAGCGGCGAATGTTTTCTTCTCCAAGTACAATGCGTGTTCCGTAGCGGTGGCAAGTAGATTCTCGTGGACCTGATGGTAGAATTAATGGTTCTCCTAGTGCTTCCGCAACTAAGGGTTCTATGGTAAGGTTTGTTGTTGGAAAGTGTGCTGGGCTGACTTCCATGTTTCCTCGTTCGCGGACAACTTTTCCTGATAGTAGGGGTAATTGTACAAAGTATTCTCTTTTATCAGCAATAATAGCAATAGTGGGTGGGAATGTTGGCCTTCCAATGACTAAAGTTTCTTTGTAACTTCTAACTTTAGTGGTTGCTACAACCATGGCAAATTCTGTGTCCCATGCTATTTGTAGTTCTTCTTCTAGTGTTCGTAATTTTGCTGTTAGTCGTCGTACGAATTCTGATGTTTGGTGTGTTGAAAAGGCGTCAACAGTATAGGTTTGGTAGGTCATGGATAAAATGTTTTAAGAACGCTTTTTATAGCTTATGCTATCATGGTCTAGATGGTTATTTTTTGTCCATTCTGTAATACGTGTAATCGTTTTGCGTTGTAGCCCATATCCATTCCTAGTGATTTTAGTCCTTCTAACATTTTTGGTTCTCCTTGGCAGGGTATGATGTGTTCTGGGTTGCAGAGTTTTATGAATTCTCGTAGGTCTTCTCGGTAGCAGTGTCCTGATGAGTGTACGTCTTTGAAGAGTCGTAGTTTGTTATCAACAAGTTTTTTTTCCATCTGTGCTCTGTTTCTGATGTTGATCTCTGTGGGTATGACTTTGTTGCTGAAGATGATGGCATCGTCTCGTTGGAATGCGAAGGGTAGTTCTCCTGTGGTCATTCTTCCTAGGACGGAATGGGGTTCTCCTTGTCCTCCGGTTGCTAGTACGACGTATTTGTCAAGCCCGTTTTTTGCTATTTTTTTGAAGTTTTTTGCTATTTCTGCTCGATGCCCCCATATCTGTGTTCCTTTGGTGTAGTGGCTGATACCCATGGCTTCTGCTGCGCTGATGTATTTGAGGAAGCTTCTTCCTGCGACGACGAGTTCTCGTCCTATTTTGTGGGAGAATTCTTGTATGCTTTTGATGCGTGCCATGTGTGATGCGGTGCAGCTGATGACTAATGCTCTTCCTTGTAGGTCTTCTTCTAGCATGACTTCTTTGAGCATTTCTCGTGCTACTTTTTCGCTGGGTGTTTTTCCTGGTGTGTTAGAGTAGCAGGCATCTAGGACAACTGCTCGTACTTTTCCTGAGTCTCCTAGTTCTTTGATGCGTTTGTAATCAGGTTTTTGTCCTAGGATAGGGTGGTTGTCGAGTTTGAAGTCGTTGGCGTAGAGTATGATCCCTTCTTTGGTGTGGAGTGCTATCAGGCTTGTTGATGGTGTTGAGTGAGTGATGTTGATGAATTCCAGTTCTAAATTATCACTTATTTTTAGTGTTGTTCCGTTGTTTATTCTGTGGAGTTTGTTTTTTATTTTTATGTTATCATCTCTGAGTAAATTATTGATGACTTCCATCGTGAAGGGTGTTCCTACGATGGGTGCTTTGTACTCGTTTGCCATGAAGGGTATGGCCCCGCAGTGGTCGAGGTGGCAGTGGCTGACCAGTATACCTTTGACGTTGTTTTTGTAGCTTGCTAGGACGGTGTCGTCTGCTACTGCTTCTGCTTTGATGAGGTGTTGTTTTGTTGCTAGTTTTCTGTCGCCGCCGGTTTCTTCGAAGTCTGATAGTTTTTGTATGTTGAAGCCTATGTCAAAGATTGCTGCTTCTTGTCCTACTTGTGCGAAGGTCATGTTTCTTCCTACTTCTCCGTAGCCTCCGACGCCGATGATGTCCATGATGGTGTTTTCCCAAAGTCTTTTATATGGTTATTGTTACTACTAATTAGATAATACTATGACTCTTGGTAGACCTAAAGAACTGGAAAAGCATGCTCGCCGATTAGCGTTGCGTGCTGAAGGGCTTTCTGTTAGAGAGATTGCTGAACAAGAAGATGTGACGACAGAAGCAGTACGTTATTCACTGAGAATATACAATACACCAAGTGTACAGACAGCAGCAAAAACGCAGACGGAAAAAACTGCTCGTCGTTTGTCATTGTGGGCTGAAGGGCTTTCTGTTAGAAAGATTGCTAAACGAGAAGGCGTGACTCCACATGCAGTTTATGGATGCATTAGAAGATACGGCTCGGAAGAAATACGTGCTGCAAGAGAAGTACAGCTTGCAAAAAGAAAAAGTGAACTTGTAGATAGGTTAAGGAGAGATTTTGAAGTCTTGCCCTATACAGAATTAGGAGAAAAGTATGGTAGATGTTCGTCGACATTAAGGGGTTTGCTTGGTTATGAAGGAAGAAAACCGTATATACATTCTGCTGATTTCTTTGCAGAAAGAGCTGTTACTTTTTGGGATAGGGATACGCATATTCTTGATGGGTGGTCTTTACGAGAAATAGCTACTGCTGAAGATGTATATTGGCAGGCTATTGATGCATATTTAAGAAACCATGGCTTAAAGGATCTTTGGAAAGAAGCAAAAGTGGAGAGAAGAAGGCGTGAAGAAGAAAGTAAACAGGGTGTAGTAAATGCTACTGCTGTGCTTGCTGCAAGTCATCGTGAACATGCATCGCTTGCTGAACAGTATGCTATACAATATATGGAGAGGTGTAGATGGTATCCTTCTATAGACAGAGAGAAAATCTTGGCTTTTTTTGAGATATATGTTCTCTTAAGGGAACAGGGTGGTAAGATGTCTGTAAAAAAAATTGCTGAAGAAGTTGGTCTTAGTGCTATAAATGTTAATAGAATTCTTGACAGATTAGACTTACCTACCGTTGGGTATCGTAGAAATCATGTTGCTAGTAGGGTCGAAACGCGGGAGCGTGATCAGCGTATAGTGCAAGCATATGGAAGTAAGGTTTTAAGTGTTGGTGCTATTGCTTATTTTGAGAAGATGACATATGCTAATGTCACGAGAATTATTTATAAGTCTCATCAAAGTGCAGGCAGAATTGAATGGCATGTAGAACAATCTGTTGCTAGTCAGGTGTTTGAGGCTTTGGATGTTGGTTTTGTGCGTGGTGATTTAGGGAATCTTCTTGATGTTTCTGCGGGTGAGGTTGATTTTGCTATTGCACATCGCGATGAGCTTGCTTCACGACTTGTTGATGGTCTTCGTGTGCTTAAGCAGAATCCTTTGATAGATAAGCCGTATCTGTAGTAATGCTTGTTAAAGAGGGTCATAAAGTTTTTATAGGGTGAAAGTTGCCGTTTCCTTCCCATGGATAATGATAAGACTGTACTGGAAGAAGTGGGTTCTCAGTTTACACTTAGTGAGATTGCTGCTATGTCGGGTATGGTGCCTGCAAGAGTTCATGAAGTATTCAAAGGAACGGTGTTAGGAAAGAGTATGTAGGTAAGGCCCGGAGGGCATTAAGGGATGTTTCTGATGATGATCTAAAAGATGATATGGTTTTATTGACGCATGCAGAATTACGTAGAAGATATGGTCTTAATCATGTTAGTCTTAATCGTGAGGCGAATAATCGTGGTTTCTTCAAAGAAATGGTGAGTGCACGTATGAAAATATTTAGGGATGTTTCTGATGATGCTTTGCAAGAAGATGCAGACACTTTGACGATGGGTCAACTTGAAGAAAAGTATGGTTTGTCTTGGCCTACGATTCGCAGAGAACTAAAGTCGAGGGGTATTGTAAAAGTCAAGGTGCAGCGTCCGAGAGAGCAGGTCTATACAAGGCAGCAAAGGGTTCGTGATGATTGTATTCTTGAGGGTTTATCATTGGAGGGTATTGCTTCGGCAGAAGCGAGAATATTGCGTCGTCGAAGGGTTGGTGCTCAGGCTATTGATATGTATCTCACACGGAATGGTTTGAAGGATTTGTGGTATGAGGCGAAGGCTGTTCGTGCTTGTCGTGATGGAATAAAAGATATTAGTAACATACTTGGTCAGGTTATTGTGCAGGTTACTGAGCCTGTTTATGCAAAAGACGAATCTAAGTATGCTGCTTAGGCTCGTGCTGCTTTCTTGCTTAACTGGTTGGTTATGACGACGAGTATGAATGCTATTGCTATCATGGTTACGGTGATGATAATGGGTTCTTGGAGGTTGGTGATGCCTGTTTGGAATATCATGGTTTTTCTTAGTAGGTTTTCTCCTATCACGAAGGGGTTGTAGTTTGCTATATTTTTGAGTACGGTGGGTAGTGTTTCTAGGGGAAGTATGGTATTGCTAAAGAAGAGTGCTATGCTGCTGATGCTTATGGCTGCGAGTATGCTTGTTTCTTCTGATTTGAAAAGGTAACCTATAATCATGCCGAGGAGTGTGAAGAGTGTGGTGAATAAGAATATAATGAGAAGTGTTGGTGGTAATAAATGGAGTAGGTTTTTTCCGAAGAAGTAGAATGCTACGGCGAAAACGATGAATACTTGTAAGTGGATGATGATGACGGTTGTTAAATAGTTTCCTAGGATGAAGAGTGTTTCGTTGGTGGGTGATAGGTAGTTTCTGAAGTAGCTTATCCCTGTTTTTTCTCTGATGATGAGTATGGCTGATAGGAGTATGCCCATGAAGAGGCTTATGATCATGATGAGTGTGGGGAAGAGGTAGTTGAGGTGTGTTTGTTTTGCTATGACAGGTTCTATGCTGGTGCTTATGGGGCTTACTATTTTTCCTGCGCTTGTTCCTGCTACAGTTCCTAGTTTTGTTTCTAGTGTTTGTAGGTTGTTGTCGAGGAGTGTTGCTTGTTCTTCTTGTTGGTTGAGTGTTTGTTGTAGGCCGGGTAGTATTCTTGTTGCTTGGTCGCGTAGTTTTGCTGCTTGGTTGAGTTCTTCTATTTTTTGTCGTAGTGTTGCTTTTGTTCTTCCAATGCTTCCGAGGAGTGAATTGATGCTGATGTTGGGGTGTGCTGCTGCTAGTGCTTCTGCTTGTTCTTGCATCTGGTCTAATTCAAAGTCGTTTTCTTTGAGGTTGAAGTCTTGTTCGTTGAGTATGCTTTCTAGCTCTTGAATGGTGAGTAGTCCTTGTTGTGATGCAGTGTTTATGTTGCTGGAGTAGCTTCTGCTTTCTGTTACCGTGCTTCTCGTGGTGGTTATTATTTCCAGAATGTTTTTGGTGAGTTGTAGGCTTATTTCTTCGCTTTTTGTTTCTACTTTTGATGATATCCCTTCGATGACTAAGTAGACGAGGTTGATGCGTGAGGGGTCGACGTAAAATATTATTTTTGATTCTTGGTTGATGGCTAAGTTGTTGGGGAAGATGCTACAGATGTGGATGTCTCCTGCTTTGAGTTTTTCTAGGCATTCGTCTTGGCTGCTTTGTTTGAGTACTAAGAATTGTTTTTTTCCTAGTTCTTGGAGCAGGTTTTCTGCTAAGGGTGTGTAGGTCGTGGCGTAGACGCCTATTTTTATGCCATAAATACTACTCGTGTTGAATGCTGTTCCTATGAGGAGTATGAGGAATAGTGGTCCTAAGAGTATGATAAGTGCTGATCCTTTATTTCTGAAGAGGAGTTTAAAGTTTTTTGTTATAATGTTAAGTATTTTTTTCATGGTCACGCTCTTTTTCTACTGTTTGTTCTTCTATCATGCGGAGGAAGACGTCGTTGAGGCTTGGTTTTCTGATGTCAATCATGGTTATTTTATCTTTGTGTTTTTCTAGTGCTCGTAATACTTCGTGGAGTAGTTCTTCTGCGGGTATGCTTCCGCTGAGGATGAGGTTTGTTCCTTTGGTTACGGCTTTGGTGACTATTTTTTTATCAAGGTTTGCAAGGAGTTGTTCGTAGTTTTTGCTTTCTGTTTCTAGGTGTAGTTCTTCGTGTTTTCCGTAGATTGATCGTAGTTGGTCGACGCTGCCGACGTTGAGTACTCCTGTGTTATGGATAATAGCTATTTCGTCGCAGAGTCGTTCCATTTCCCAGAGGAGGTGTGATGTTACTAAGACGGTTGTTCCTGTTTTGCTTATTTGTTTTATGAGGTCTATCATTTCTCCTCGTAATCGTGGGTCGAGTTCTTCGGTGGGTTCGTCGAGGATGAGTACGCGTGGGTAATGGATGAGTGCGCATGCGAGGTCTAATCGTCGTTTCATGCCTCCGGATAGGTTTTCTGCTACAACATTTTTGGTGTTGTCGAGTTTGAGGAGTTTGAGTATGCGTTCGCTATTGGTGGTGATTATTTTTTTGTTGAGTCCGTAGAGTGTTCCGAAATATTTTAGGTTTTCTTGTACAGTGAGTTTTGGGTAGAAACTGTTGGTTTGTGTTGCGAATCCGAAGTCTTTTTTTACGATGTCAAGGTTTCTGTCGATGCGTTTTCCTTGGTAGAGTATTTGCCCGTTGTTGGGTCGGTAGAATCCTACGATAGTATTAAGGAGTGTTGTTTTTCCACTTCCGGAT
Source organism: Candidatus Nanoarchaeia archaeon (assembly GCA_035290025.1). Lineage (GTDB taxonomy): Archaea > Nanobdellota > Nanobdellia > SCGC-AAA011-G17 > DATDVL01 > DATDVL01. Next base: position 10,965 of record DATDVL010000002.1, on the reverse strand, counting down.
ATGCCGATAATGCCGAATATTTTTCCTTCGGGTATGGTTAAGTTGATGTTGTTAAGTACAGTGTTTTTGCTGAAGTGCTTGCTAAGGTTTTTCACCTCGATAATGGTTCCCATGGGTGTTTTTGTGTTGTTTTGTGTTCTTAAAAAGTTTTAGGTGATGGTTAATTGCTGTCCTACGTGGAATTTTTTCTTGTTGTGGAGGTGTGTCTCTATAAGCATGTTTGCTGGTTCTTTTGGTAGGTGGATGCTCCAGGGTTGTGCTTCTCGGATATCAACGATGGTCTTGTTATTGAGCCAGATGAGGAGTAAGGGTTGTTTCATGAAGAACATGTCTACAGTTGCGAAAAATCTGCTGGTCATTGGTAGAGTAAAGATGTAGGCTTCTTGTGGTCTTATGGTTTTTCCTCGTAGTCCTTGTGCTTGTTGGGTGATAGTTGTTAGTCTGATGGTTGTTGTGAGGAGTACTTTTTTTCCGTGTTTTATCATTCTCGTTGCCCGCTTATTTTTCCTACGGTGTCGTGTCGTGTTCCTGCTGTTCCCGTGTAGCTGATGTTGAGTTGTGCTTGGTAGGTTGTGTCACTGATGGTGTCAGGGCAGGTGATGCTTATTTTTTCTTCTTCTCCGTTGTTGAGGCCGTTGGTTGCTTGTCCGAAGCCGTTATTGCAGTCGGTGTCGCTATGAACAGTTATGTTGAAGGGGTTGAGTGTTTGTCGGAACTCGTTGCGTACAACGATGTCTATGGTTGCGCTGCTTATTTTCCATGTTTTGCAGTTGACGTTGGGTAGGAGTTCGCATTCTGCGGGGTAGTATTTGCTGGGGCTGAAAACATTATTATAGGCAAGTATACTCACAGCTATTACAATAAGAATGATTGCCCACCCGTAGGTCATCATGAATTCCATTGCTGATTGTGCTTTCATTAGTAGGTCACTTCTCCCATGAGTATTCCTTGAATGTTTCTGGTGATGCCGTAGCTTTCTGGTCCTTCAATATAGCTAATGTTTATCATACTAGTATATTGTGTTCCTACGTCTCCTACGGTGCAGTTTCTGAAGACAAATTTTTGTTGTTCTTCGGGTAATAATTTTTTGATCATGGTTGGTTGTTGACAGGTGGGTATCAGGGCTAGGATCGTGTTGATTTCGTTATCGTTCTTGTTCCAGCTATACGTATTGATTCTATTAGTGAGTGTAAATTCTATGCCAGTCGTTGCGATTTTGACGTTTTGGCATGCGAAGTGTCTGCCTTCTAGGTAGCAGCTGTTGGGTATAATATAGGTGCTTGTTTTCCAGATATTTTGTCGTGTTTTTTGTATGCTGCTGTTTTCTGAGAAAAAGAGAATGGCAAGAATAAGGAGGAGCACGAGGATAAGTATTTTTTTGTCCATGGTCGTATAAATAAAAAAAGTAAAAAAGAAAGGAAGTTTTTATTCTATTTGTGCTAGGATGCTTCCTTTTTTGTTGTGGTAGATGATGTTGCTTCCTGTTCCTTCAGCGTAGCTGATGTTGAGGTCTGCTTTGTATCGTTCTCCCGGTGATCCGAAGGTTCCTGATGCGCAAGTAATGGTTACTTTTTCTGTTTCTCCATCAGAGAGTGTTGTTCCTGTTCCACTGGTGGCGTTGGTGCAGCTTCCTTGGCTGGGTGTGCTGATAGTTATGTTTAATAGTGTGACAGTTTGTCCTAGACCATTTTGTAGGACGAAGTCTGCTGATGATACGCCTACTTTGAAGCTTTGACAGGCGACGCCGGGAAATAATGTGCAACTTGATGGTAAGAATCGTGCAGGGTTAAGTACGCCGAAATAGGCGAGTGCCCCTATGGCAATGAGTACGACGAGTATGGCCCAACCATACGTCATTAAAAATTCCATTGCTGATTGTCCTTTACGGTTCATAAGTTATTCCTCCTTTTGAAATGGGATGAAGGGATTTTCCCTTCCCAATAATTTTATTCGTAGCGTGTTGCTATTTGTCCTCTGACGGAGTGTGCTATCGTGCTTCCTTTATCTGTGTAGTTAAAGATGAGGTCTTCTGAGTAACCGTCTCCTTTGACTCCTGAAGTTAAACCGGTGAATGCGCATGAGAGTTGTTCTCCTGTGGGCCAGTCTGTTCCTGACCATCCGATGGCAGTGCAGGTTCCTGCAACAGTTTCAACGTTGAGCGCCCAGCTGTTTAACGCTTTTGCTCCACCATTTCTTAAGATAACAGTTCCTGTACCTCCTGCAGTGACGATAAAATCATCACAAGATATACCAGGAACAACTGTACAAGACTTAGGTAATAATCGTTGCGGATTTAAGACACCAAAATAAGCTAATGCACCAATAGCAATTAAGACAATAAGTATTGCCCAGCCATAGGTCATTAAAAATTCTAAAGCTGCTTGACCTCTTTTGCTCATGAATATCACCTCGTTGTTAATAGGATTTGTTATACTTTCTTGATTAAACGTTATTTATAAAGATAGCGGTTAAGGTGCTCAAGTGTCTAGGAGTTGAGAAAATTCTTGAAATTTATGGTCTTCATGATAGAGAGTAGTTGCCATTGCTTGGAGTATTTCGTTGCGTACATGTCCATCTTTTAAGGTTTGTAAAAACTCTTTAAGTGGTAAATGTTCAATACTAATTCTTTCCCCACCTTTATCAAGTGATTGTTCTTGCAGTTTTTTGCAGTTTTTTGCGATATAATAATATGTATCAAATTCTATGCTTAGTCCTAGGGGTATTTTTTTCCATAGTATCCACGTTTCTGATGTGAGCCCTGTTTCTTCTAATAATTCTCTTTTTGCACAGGCGAGGACATCATCGCTGTCCACATTCCCTCCGGGTAGGGAAAGGTAGGGTTGTTGTCCTGGTTGTTCTTCTTTGAGGAGTACCATTCCTTCTGGTGTTGTTGCGAATATTTGTACTGCTGGTCTTCGTTTGAGTCCTTCAAATGTTTTTGTGGTGCCGTCAAAAAGTTTTTGCTCCCAGTTATAGACATCGTATACTATTCCTTGGTGAACTTTAGTTGCGTGAGGAGGTATGTTCATGATAGAGTCTTAGTTTTATTCTTTTATATAATTTATGGACTAAATTGATGGGCTAATATTATTTGCTGAGGTCTTGTGGTTGATAATTTGTGAGGTCGTTGAGGGATATACTTAGAGTTCCTGTTTTTTCTTGCCAGAGTGCTCCGTAGTGTGTTGCTGTTATTAATTCTTGGTAAGCGGTTTGGTACTGGTTGCCGAAATAAGTGACGGTTGTTTCTAAAGTATTGCCGCTAGTGGTCGTGTTTTCTAGTCGTGCTCCTCGTTCTATGGGTGCTAGGTTGACAAGTGTTTGTGGTTTTGGGTTCCAGGATACGAGTGGTGTTTCTCCTGCTTCTCGTAGGATGATGCGTGAACGGTATTTGTCTGCTTTGGTGCCGTTGCTGTCAGGTATTTTGTCTGCGAGTGCTGCTATGCTTCCTATTTGTCCGTCGCCAAATAAAGGGAATATGACAATGTTGAGTCCTGTGCGTGATACAGGGTAGTATACAGGGTTTCCTGCGTCATCTGTGGGTACTATTTCTTTGCCGTCTTTGAGTTCTTTGACATAAAGTATTTTTTGTTCTGCAAGTTCTTGTGTAGTTGGGAATGTGGGTAAGCCGTAGAATTCTTGTTGTACAGGTGGTGGTGCTTGTTGGCTGTAGTTGTCCATGGCGAGTGCTATGCCTAGGGGTGTTCCGTTGTTGACGACGACTTCTAGGTCGTAGAGGTGTCCGATATTGATGGATGTTCCCATTCTTTTTCCGTCGCTTTTTCTGAAGACGGATATGTCGAAGGGTGCCCAGCTTGTTCTGAATGTTTTTACGATGTAGTCTTCACTTCCTAGGGTGAAGGTGATGCCGTCTTTGAGTTCTGGTGTGAGGTCTGCTTCTTTGAATTTGTCATCGGGAAGTGCTTGTCCTGTGAGTGCTGTTAGTACAGGGTTGGTTCCGGGTGTGTATATCTGGAACCCGTTGGGTCCTAGGGAGAAGTATTTTCCGTTGCGGAATAATGGTTGTTTGTTTTTGAATATTTCTCGTGCTATGCCTAGGGGGAATTCTTGGGGTAGTTGTTGGGTGAATTGTTCGAATTGGAGTGCTGGTTGTAATGCTGTTAATTGGTTGTTAGTAGTTGTTAGTAGTTCTTTGTTTTTTTGGAGTTCTTGTTCTGCTTTTCGCAGTTGTGTGGTAAGTGTTTGTTCTCGGGTAGTTACTTGTTCTGTGTGGGGTCGTGCTTGTTGTGTCAGTGTTGCTTCGGGTGTTGGTGTAAATGCACAGACACCTAATCCTGCTATGAGACTTCCTAGTCCTAATCCTGTGAAGAATCGTTTCATAAGAAAAATGTACAAAAAGAAGTTTATAAACTTGATGGTTTTATAGTCACTAAGTAGTAAATACTAAATGGATAAGTAACTATTTAAGGATTCAAAAAATAATTAAAATTATGAGAGGTGGTCAGGCGTCTACAGAGTATTTGTTTTTGTTGGGTATGTTATTAGTAGTGGCTATCCCTGTGTGGTATTACACGTTTAGTCATATGCGTGATGACTTGCGTCAGGGTGAGTTGCGTGTTGTTGTTGATCGTTTGCAGGCTACGGTTGATGAAGTGTACTTGTTGGGTTCGGGTAGTCAGCAAGTTATAGGTTTTTCTTTGCCTTCAGGTGTTACTGCTGTTAAGGTGAATAATACAAAAGAAGTTGTTTTAGTCATGGATACGGCTATTTGGGGTGACGTGTCTTCAGGTGAGCTTGCGCTTCCTGTTTTGCCGTATGTGGTAGGCAAGGTTGATACAAGTAGTGGGTATCATGCTGTCCGTGTCTGGGCGATGAATAGTTCTCACGTGAATATTACAGATGTGGTGTATCAATGAAGCAGGGTCAACTAGCTGTTGAGACGTTGTTTGCTGTGGGTGCAGTTATTATGCTGTTTATTATTGTGCTTGCATTTACAGTGATTAAACAGCAGGAATTGTCATCAACGGAGGTTTTTGTTGCTGCGCATGCCGAGTGTTTGTCTTTGGCTGATACGTTGAGTGGTGTGAAAACGTTGGGCCCTACAAGTAATGCTTCATTGTTTTTGTATTATAAGCATACCATCTTAAATTCTAGTTTGATTCGTACGTATACAAATGAGTCAGTGCAGGAGATTGCTTTTTGTAATTATTTAGGCAGTGTTGGTCCGTATGTAAATATTTCTGGTGGTATTCATGTGCAGAATGTTGCGGGTAATGTGAGTGTTGTTGTCGGATGAAGATTGTTATTACTAGTATTTGAGATAGAATAACTGGCGTTCCAAATGAGTATTGAACTCTGCGTGGTGATTTATCCAAAGGTTTCCAAGGTGATGTTCAAAGTTTTTTCTAAATTGTTGTAGATAGTTGTTGTTTTCCTGGCTAGTGGGTTGTTTATGCAGTAGTCCTTCTACGGATAATAGAAGATAGCTTCTATTGGTAATAGAAAGGTTTTAGGTTAAGAAGAACTTGTATCCTTCTGCTATAATTTTATTCTTCATTTTTAATTGGGTGAAAAGTTTTGTTTGTTTTTCGTTGAGTTTCTGCCCATATTTAGCTTCTATTAGGGTGTCTTTAGTAATGAAGTCTATTTCTATAGTGTTTTCAGAGTAATAGTGGGGGTTTTCGTCTTTGATTTTTAGGTATACGAGGTTTTCGTAGCTTGCTCCGAGATCTTTGAATTCTGTTATAGTATTTTTTATGCCGACATCGCCGATATAGATTTTTTTTGGTGATGTTATTTTTTCGTTTGTTGATGTTGAGTATCTGTCGACGACGTAGAATAAATATGCTTTTTCAAAGTAGCCAACGTATCTTTTTACGCTGTCAACGGAGATTTTTAATATTTTTGCTAGTTTGTTATAGCTGGTTGGTTTTCCTACTCTTTGGCATAATAATATAAATAGTTCTTTTACTGCTCGTTCTCCTGATATTTTGTGGTAGGCTATGATGTCTTTGTAGATAATGCTTTCAATGAGTTCATTGAGGTAGGCTCTGTCTTCTGTCAGGACAAAATAGGGTATTCCGCCAATTCTTAAGTAGTCGTTAAAGTAGCTTTCTGTTTTTGCTGTGTCTGTTTTGCTTATTTTTTCTTTTTTAAATTGTAAGAATTCTTGGAAGGTGAGTGGCATGATTTCTATGGTTTTTGTTCTTCCGGTGAGTTGTGCTTTTTTGTCTCTCATGAGTGTTGCTATTGATGAGGAGCAGATAATTTTTATGTTTCCTTGGTCGTAGAGGCTTTTTAGTTCTTGTTCAAAGTTTTCTCGTGATGTTACCTCGTCTAGGAATAGGTAAAAGAATTCTGATGCTGTTTTTTTGTGTATTTTTCTGTATTCTTCGATGAGTTGGTGGATGGAGTTGTTGAGTAGGTTAAAGGTGTCTAGTCTGATGAAGAGTATGTTTTCTGGTTGTATGTTATTGTTTAATAATTTTTTTATGGTTTGGTAGAGTAGAGTTGTTTTTCCTATTCTTCTCAGTCCTGTTAATATGATAATTTCTTTGCTAGTAATATTTTTGAATATTTTTTCTAAGTACATTTCTCGTGGTATGCTTTTTTCTTCAAATTTTCCTTCCCACCAAGGGTTTTGTTGGTAGAGTTCTGTTTCAATGTCCATAAGTATTTATGACCGTTACGAGTTTATAAGCTTTACGATGTCATCGTATAGTTTTGTATATTACTTTACGTTTGCATCGTATAGTTTAATAACCATATCTTTCATGTTTTTGTCTAATATTTTTAGAATACTTTTGTTTAGAGAGTTTAGTTGTCGTTGTTGACGCAGTGGCTGTTGATCGTGCTGCACATATCAAATCCTAGTGATACACAATAAGTGTTGCCGTTAGTGAGTGATGCAGTATCGCATTGTTCTACGTTGGTGATGTCGGGGTAGTCTATGCTGTTGAGTAAGCCGTCATTTTCTTCTATGCCTAAGTTGTTCATGAGTAAGGGGTCAGTGGGGTCAAATCCAGCGTATATTTCCGCTCCGTCGCTGATGCTGTCGCCGTCGCTGTCTGCATTGTTTTGGTTGGTTATCCATCCGTAGGTTCCCGTGTTTTCTTCATTGTTGCTTAAGCCATCGCCGTCAGTGTCAGTGATATAAACTCCCATAAGACCGCAGGTTTGGCTGGGTATGCTGGGGTGTTCGTCGAATAATACATCGCATGCTTCTGTTAGTCCTTGTGCATTGGGTGTTTGTATCGTTCCGTCACCAACGTAAGTTACAGGATTGGTATAACAATTGGATTGTGTGCAATAATATTGTGTGGTGCTAACATCTCCTAGGCTTGCTCTGCATTGTGCTGTGGGGTTTCCTGCTGTTTCGTCGCAGTCTTCTCCTCCTAGTGTGTCTAAGGTTCCGTCTTGCACGGTGAATGCTCCTTGTCCTACACATCTGCACGTGCTTCCTGATGGGCTGCAGTGTCGGTCCATGCCGCAGTCATCTACTGCTGAGCAGTATTCTGTGTCTACGGGGTGTGTTTCGTATACTCCTTCGCATGTTACTCCTGTTCCTCCTGTGGGTACACAGGCGCAGAATGATTTTGATGCTTTGCATACTTGGTTGGGTGGGCATTCGTGGTTTTCGCAGGTGCTTTGTGGCATGGATGGTGTTGATGTTCCTTCAGTACCGCAGGCGATGCCTCCTCCAGTGGTGGGGTTAGGTTTGCATTCACAAAGAGATGTGTCACAGTAATAATCGGTTGGGCAATTTCGGGGTGTACATTGTGCTGCTCCTGCAGCTGTGTTTCCATTATAACCCTGAGCATTAGTATAAGGACCTCCAGAACAAGCAAAAGTTGGCTGGAAAGTTTCATTAATTTGACCGCCTCCTTCTCCAGTTGGGGGTGGGGGTGGGTCTCCGCTTCCTCGTTCTGGTGGTGGTCCTCCTCCGTCTCCATATCCTGGGTATATTTCTCCGCAGAGGCATGTTTGTATGTTGCAGAATGTGTAATTGTAAATGGTTGCGTTGCACGATGTTGTGAGTTCGCATTGTTCTCCGCTTTCGAGTACGTCGTTGCCGCAGTAGGCTCCGTTGAGTGATGGTACATAGCCATTATCGGGATTGGTGCAGTCGGGGTCTGCTATGTCGCAGTAGAGTTTGCATCCGTCGTTTGCTGCGCATGTTGCTCCTGCGAGTGTTGCTACTGCTCCATTGTCTGATTCTTGGTAAATACATATACTATAGATGCCAGGTGTCGGTGGTAGTACTCCTACAAGCCCTGTTTGGTAGCGTGATTTTGCTACGATGTCATTGACAGAATTTCCTTGTTGTAATCGTAATAATACTTCTCCGTAAGCAAGTTGTGTGTAGACGACGCCTTTGGGTATTTCTATAGTGACACATTTTTTATTGTTTTTTCCTAATAGATAAGTGTCGTCTGCTGCTCCTGCGAGGATGTCAACGGATCGTTGTGCAGTGATGATGCGTGTATCACCGGTGAATCGGTCGTAAACAGGTTTGCCGAATATGGCTATAATGCCGACAAGGACGATGCCAACGATGAATAAGTATTCTAATGCTAGCTGTGCTCGCGTACCTCTTTTTTTTGTCTTTTTCAAGAACTGTAACACCGTAATTATCATGCTTGTTGGGAGTTTAAATAGCTAACGGGTTATTTGTTTCACTCTTGAGTAATGATTCATTAGGTTTATAAAGTTGGAACTCCTAATAGTAGTATGGCATGGTTAAGAAACTTTACTAAAGCTGCAGTGCTTCTAGGAGCAAGTTTAGGTGGAGCTAGCCTCGAAAATAAGGTGTATGCTCAAGACGCAGTCCCTAACCCAACAGCTGTGACTACAGAAGAAAGTCTTGGTGAAAAAGCTGTTGCAAGACTTAATGAATACAGACAAAAAGCAGGCTTAAGACCTGTTAAATTCGATCCAGAATTATCAAAAGACTGTGAAGCACATGCAAATTATCTTAGGGTAAACAATTTGCGTCCATCGTTAATTAATAATAATCTTACTTTATCTGAAAGAATTAATACATTCCACAGCGAAGATCCAAAACTACCAGGCTATACACCAGAAGGTAAATCCGCTGCAGGCAATGTTGGTTTTGTAGACCCCATAAGTTCTATTGATGGTTATATAGGTACTTTTTTTCACCGCTTACCCTTGCTTGATCCTTATATAACTAATACAGGAACAGGAGCGGTAAAGAATGATAAAGATCAATGGTTTACTGTAACAAGTAGTGGTAAAGTCAATTGGGATAGACATTTGCAAGATTTTGTTGTTTACCCAACTAAGAATCAGAACAATGTCCCTCTAGCTATGGCTTCAGAAGACCCTAACCCTATTCCTAATGATGCTGATGGTGTTGGTGGTTATCCTATTACAATTAGCTGGTATGGCCCTGCTTTTGACCCTACTGCTCCCCCATCAAGTCGTAGAAAATGGTCTGTCGTTACTCCCAAAAATTTAGAGGGTAGTCTTAAAAAATTTGTTCCTGCTCATCGTGCCGAGGTTGTTGTTCGAAATCCTCCCGGTAGTAAAGACACTAAGCTAAGAACAAAATATGTTGATGTTCCTGAGTCATGGGTTGATGTTCCCTTCCATTTTGCTTCTCCTGAAAAGCCTGTTCCTGGTCCTTTTGGTAGGGCTGCATATATTATTGCTAAGGATCCTTTGGAGAATGCTACGACCTACGAGTTTTCTTTTAGAGGCACCTATCCAGGAGAAACACCTAAGCCTTTCGAGTACAAATCTAGTTTTACGACTGTAGATACGGCGCAGGGTAAATAATTATTTTCTAAACATATTACCTCATAGCAGTATAGATATCTCCGCTTTGTATATTGAGGAGTAGTTTTGCTTTTCCGTTGACTTTTTTCGTTTTTTCTTTGGGTTGTGTTATGGTTGTTTGGTCGTTTTTTTCGTTGTAGGTGAGTGTTATGTCTTCTCCTTTTTTCTGCGTGAATGTTTGTTTGTTTTTTTCTATGGTGTAGCTATTGTCTGTGGGTGTAATAGTCCTTCCGTTGCTGATGATTTTGGTGATGTGGAGTGTGAGTACGTTTTTGCTGATACTATACAGGGTAGTAATGATTTGGTTGTTTCCTGCTTTGTCGGTGATGGTGTATTCTCGGTAGTTTTTTTTCTTTTCTTCATAGCTTCGTACATGCATGGTGGGTTGTGTGTCATAATTATCATTAATACCAACGATGAGTGTTTGTGTCGTCGTGTCATAGGCAAGAGTAAGTGTTGGTGTGTTATAATCATAGGTGAAGGTGAATGTTGTCCAGCTGCTTGCTGCTTGATTGTCAAAGCTTATCATGCGTGCGTAGTAGGTTCCTTCGTCAAGGGGTGGTAGGATGTAGGTGAGTTTGTCTGTTTGGTAAATATGGGGTGCGCTGTAGTTGGGTTCGTTGGAGTTGTTGGAGATGTAAAAGAAGTAGGTTAGTTTGTCGTTTTCTATGTCTTGTGCTGCTTCCCAGGTGAATGTTGGTGGTAGTTTGTAGTAACTATTTTTTTCTTGGGGTGTTAAAAGTTTTGGTGGTGTTGGTTGGTCGTTGACGGGTTGTAAATCTACGGTGAGTGTTATGGTGTTGGAGGTGGTTTCGTTGTCGGTTGCGGTGAGTGTTAGGGTTGTTTTTCCGTTTTTGTTTTCTTGTGGCGTGCAGGTGAGTGTTGTGGTGCTGGTGCAGGTAATAATGTTGGGTGTTCCTAGGTTGAGGATGTAGTTGATGGTGTCGTTGTCTTCGTCGCTGGTGTTGTTTTCTAGGTTCATGATCATGAGTGGTGGGTCGTCTTCTTTTCCGTTGATATTAGGTGGCTGGTAAGTAATGATAGGTTTGCTGTTGTCTACAGTTATGCTTTGTTCGTCGCTGGTTTGTTGGTTTCCTGCGTTGTCGACAATTTCGTAATGCCAGGTGATAGTGTCGTGTTTGTTATAATAGTCAGGGGTGATGGTGTAATTGTTGGTGATCGTTTCATTGATGAATGGTTGATTAT
>DATDVL010000001.1:0-4865 GCA_035290025.1 Candidatus Nanoarchaeia archaeon | reverse complement strand
TTAACTGTTTTGAACAACACGCCGTTATCCCCTTCCTTGGCACAGAAGTTATCGGCGCATTTGCCTACGGATCATTCAGAACAGGAGACCACACACCCGCAAGTGACATTGATTATATTATGATCACCAGAACAACAGACCATGATCTTACAATCAGACAAGCAATTACACAAACAACACAACAATTCTTTGTACCCCTCCAAGTACAAGCCATAGACCTAGCAGCAGCACAACGAGGCATGCATAGTTGCGATACACCATTCCAAGAACACCTCAGAAGACACCAACAAACCCACGGCTGCTACGGAAAAAACCCTTTAGACATTCTTCAACCCGTAGGCATGAACTGGGAACAATCACTCCGCCATGCAGCCTACACCTACTTACGATCAGCAAAAAAAGCAAGAATCCACGAACTTTCAGAAGAACAAACACTAGAACAACTAGCAAGAACCATCACCCAAGTACCCCACATCTTCCGTATTGTATTACAGCTCGTACACGGTCAAGGAAGAATGCACGACGACACCAAAGCAACGATTTTCCAACGCTACTGCGAACTTCCCATTGACCTTGACACAAAAAACAAGACCATCAGAAATTACCGCATTATCAGAGAAGCAGTAGCCACCTACACAGAATTACTAACAGAAAGAAAATCTACTTCTACCCCTTCAGCAGAACTGCTCACACGCTACCAAGCATCACTTACACTACTACAGAACGTTCAAGACCATGCCTTTGGTATCATCCATGACAATGCTCTATTATTAGGACTCAGCAGCACCTAAGCATTCAGTACTTCACAACCCTTAAAAAGCAAGCAACACTACTTTCTTTTGTCTGCAAACTTTACGACGCGACATACATGACAACCACCCTGTCAGCGTTTAAAAAGGAAACAGAACAAACCACTACCATGATAACTACTATTACTGAAGGAACACCACCCGCAGAGATTAGCAAGATACTCCACCCCTATGTCAAAGAATGGTTCTTCAACAAATTCAAAACCTTCAGCGAACCACAACTCTACGGTGTCATGGACGTCCACCTCAGAAACAATATTCTTATATCAGCACCCACAGGAACAGGAAAAACACTCACCGCATTCTTAAGCATCATCAATGAACTTGTACAATTAGCAGATAAAGAACAACTAGAAGACCGAGTCTATGCTGTGTATGTTTCTCCACTTAAGGCACTTTCCCGAGACGTCGAAGTAAACCTCAAAAATCCTTTACAAGAAATAAAATTAATAGCAGAAAAAAACGGAAAAAAACTTGACATTCGCGTAGGACTACGAACAGGAGACACAACAGCAGCAGAAAAAGCAAAAATGCTCAGAAAAAGCCCCCACATCTTAGTCACTACCTCTGAAAGTTTATCACTCATGCTCGCAAGCCCAAAATTCTCAGAAAAATTCCATAACGTTTACTGGGCAATCATAGATGAAATACACAGCTTCGCAGAAAACAAACGAGGCGTACACTTAAGCCTGACTGTAGAACGACTCAACAACCTCAGCCCCTACCTCAGCAGAGTGGGATTATCAGCAACCGTAGAACCTATACATGATATAGCAAACTATCTCGTAGGAAATAACCGTACTTGTCGTATTGCCAATGTACAACACTTAAAAAAATTTGATTTACAAGTCATGAGCCCACTACCTGACCTGATTAACACGACCGATAAAAAACTTTATGACACACTCTACGCACTCCTTGACAACCTCATAGAATCTCACAAAACAACACTCATTTTTACGAACACTCGAGCAGGAACAGAACGCGTCGTCCACCACCTCAAAGACCGCTACCCGAAACGATACACAGAAAACATTGCAGCACACCATGGGAGTTTAAGCAAACAACACCGCCACGACATAGAAAACAACCTACGCGAAGGAAAACTCAAATGTGTAGTCTCAAGCACATCACTAGAACTAGGTATGGATATTGGTTACATTGATTTAGTCATTTGCTTAGGAAGCCCAAAATCAGTAGCACGTTTTTTGCAAAGATGCGGCCGCGCAGGACATAGCCTCCACGAAACAGTAAAAGCACGCATGATTGTCATGGATAGAGATGATCTCGTAGAATGTTCTGTACTACTCAAAGCAGCACTAGAAAAGAAAATTGACCGCATACACATACCACAAAACTGCTTAGATGTTTTAGCACAACAAATCTACGGCATGGCCATCCAACGACGATGGAACATCGACGAACTCTACAACCTTATCAAACAAAGCTACAACTACACCAACCTCACCTACCACGATTATGAAGAAGTACTCAAATACTTAGCAGGACACTACGCAAGCCTAGAAGATAGACATATCTACGCAAAAATATGGATTGACGAACAAACCAAAGAACTAGGAAAGAAAGGAAAAATAGCACGACTCATTTACATGACTAACATAGGGACCATACCCGATGAATCACACATCATTGTAAAAGTAGGAGACGTAGGCATAGGAACCATTGACGAAGGATTCCTAGAAAAACTCAAACGAGGAGAAATATTCGTCCTCGGAGGAAACACCTACGAATTCTTATTTGCACGAGGCATGGTAGCGCAAGTACGAGCAGCACCTGAAAGAAAACCGACTGTGCCCAGCTGGTTCTCAGAAATGTTACCTTTAAGCTTCGACCTCGCCGTAGAAATACAAAAATTCAGACGCTACCTCCAAGACCACTTCGAAAACAAACACACCAAAGAAGCAACACTCGAATTTATTCATACTTACCTTTATGTCGACAAGAACGCGGCAGAAGCGATTTACAACTACTTTTGGGAACAATACAACTACTCAGAAATACCCCACGACCAAAAACTCCTCATAGAATACTACCCCGAAGAAAAAAAGAAATATGTCATATTCCACAGCCTGTACGGAAGAAGAGTCAACGACGTGCTATCACGTGCAGTAGCCTATGCGATAGGAAAACTACAAAAAAAAGACGTGGAACTAGGATTCAATGACAACGGATTCTTCATAGCATCAGACAGACATATACAAGTACTACGAGCATTCGAATTACTCCAACCCGACCAGCTCTACCACCTCATGGAACGAGCCATAGAAAAAAGCGAAATACTCAAACGACGATTCAGACACTGCGCAGGAAGAGCACTCATGATACTCAGAGAATACAAAGGACAAAGAAAACACGTCGGACGACAACAAGTCAGCAGCATGATACTCATGGCAGCAATAAAAAGAATAAGCGAAGACTTCCCCATACTCAAAGAAGCACGACGAGAAGTATTAGAAGACCTCATGGACATCCACCATGCCATAGAAATACTCAAAAAAATAAAAGAAGGAACGATTGAAATAAAAGAACGAACAACACCCCTCCCCAGCCCCTTCGCACTACAACTGATACTCCAAGGTTACACAGACATCATGAAAATGGATGATAAATTAGAATTCCTAAAACGCATGCACACCATGATACTCGCCAAGATTGGAAAAAACTATCCGACGTAAAGTATAATAAACCCTTCAGAAAAGAAAAAACTGGGTGATGACAAAAACTATGATACTCTCACCAAAACAGGGATTAACTGAACTTCTAGAACCAGGAGAAGAAGGACTTGTCATTACAACAGGCTTAGAAGAATTTGACATAGGAAAAATTAATCAAGGCATAGGAAAAGCTTATCTCTGGCAAGTAGGACAACCAAGAAAGATTTACCAAGGAAAACATATCACTCACCCTACACAACAGGGAGACAATCTTTTCTTTATTGAAGGAGCAATAAGCCCATATTCTTTTTGCCCAGCTGTAAACGCACCCTATATTAGTAATCATGCAGGAAACGTCGTTATTCCTGGAAGAAGAGAAAACTTTCGTCACCTCTTCACCCATCAAGGAAAATTATATGTCATACATGATACGTCTGATTCATTATTCGAAAAATCGCTGTCCTGCCTAGAAAAAGAACACTTAACACCTGTGGGTTTACCCCACCCTATTGGAAGTGATGAACTTTTCTTTGTAGGAGGAAAAAGAATCTACTCCCTCTGCAGAAAAAAAGAACCTCAAGGGATAGCACATACCTTACGCCTAGAACAAAATTCTGTCTTTACACGAATGCTAGAATTTGGTATGCTTCAATATTACAATGGACTTGACGGATTACCCCACATTTTTGCCCTAGGACCACACCTCCAAGGATTCATAGTCGCTTATTTTGACCGTATCGTCCTTATCAAAGACACTGTCTACGATGAAGCTACGTTCATAAGGACACAATCCCTAGCTATCAATCAAGATGTTGTCCCTTGGTATAATAATGTCAGAAACAATTTCACTCCAGCAATGGGAGACCCACAAGAAGAACAAAAAAAATCTGAAGGAGAAGCACTCATCAGAAAAAGATTTGCACACGACCGAAGATTAAAAGACTACAATCGCTATCAGGGTTTTTTAGGTAACAGTTCCTCATTAGGGATACAATCAGTTCTAGAACACTTAGTAGCACCAACCCACGTCATTTGCTACCAAGGACAAGTCATTTATGCATCACGAAAAGAATTATTCATCGCAGGACAACCAGAACCCGTGCATAGCTTCCAATACCCCATCACTGGACTAACGACTGTAGAAGGAGCATTACTCCACAACCTCAAAGGAAGAACCAACCTACGACTTGGCAAAAAAAGAAAAGCAAGCGTGCTTGGAATAGGAAGAAAAATAAGACTCGTAGCATAAACCATATAAGACAAGTTTCCTTAATTACTGCTTATGAACATCACGCCCGCCATAACTATAGCAGGACTAGGATTACTCTACAAAAATATACTTATCATTGGAGACTTACAATTAGGCTATGAAGAATACCTC